>JAITOD010000059.1 GCA_031290105.1 Oscillospiraceae bacterium | reverse complement strand
CCGCCTGAGCCGCCGTGCGACGACCCGGAGGAGCTGCTGTGCGTGCTGCTTCCGCCGCCGCCGAAGGAATGTCCGCCGCCGCCTGAGCTGTAATCGTTATCCTGCGGACGGGCGTGCCTGGAAACGTGGCGTCCCAAAAAGAGCTCGCCGCCGCTGCGGATGTTCACGCTGCCGGGCACAACGCAGGCCATGGCGGTTGGGTTGTGCCGCACGTTTTTGTGGCGGCTGCGCATCATCAGCACAACAATAAGCGCCAAAATAAGGCCCAGCGCAATGGGGATAACGGGGGTTGGGGTGCTGTGGTATAGCGTGCTGTCCCACGGATAAGCGGGCGCTGAATATGAACCGTTGGGGTAGACCGGTTCCTCCGGGCTATATTCCCAATCCTCGCCGCGCGCGTGGTATTGCGTCAAGCCCTCGTTGCACAAATCGGCAAACGTAATGAATGCCCGGGAGTAGTCGCCGTCACTCAAATAGCCGATGAACTCGCCCTCCATGTAGTCCAAATCGCTGTCCGTAAACGCGCTGATTGCAAAGCCGGTGGTGGTGATGTGCCACTCCCGCTCGCCCATGGAGATGAGCAGCATTATGCCGTCGCGGTCCGCGCCCTGACCGTAGCCGTTGTAGTCAAAATAGTCGTCCGCGTATGCCTCGGCCGTTTTGCCGCCAAGCGACTCCACAGTCACCACGGCGACGTCCGCCGATTGCCGCTGTGAGATATCCGCCAAGCCCTCGCGCAGCGCCCTAACCTGTGAATCTCTCAGCAGACCGGCGTCATCAACAAGCAACTGCTCCCAATGCCCGTCACTGAGCGCGGCAGTTGCCGGCTGCGTTGCGGGCGCTTTAGTTGTTGTTGCGGCGGGCGCGGCGCTGCTGCTTGGGGCAAGGGTGGCCGCCGCTCCCGTCAGACAGAACGCCGCAAAGATTGCCAGCGCCGTCAAAAAAGCAGACACCGTGTATATTTTATGTTTCGCTTTTTGCATAATGTTCCGCCTCCTTATGTCAAGAAATACAGTAAAAGCCAAATAATTCCGGAAAACGCCGCCGCCAGCCCAAAGAACCACGCCGCGAATTTTCCTGCGGAGATCGGCAAATCGCCAACAAACTTGCCGGTCTGCCCGTTCATGGCGAAGGTGTATGTTTTGTCCTTCCGGCGCGTATTTAGCAGCCACACAGGCAGCAGACCATAGCGCACAGTCCCGTGGGACGGGAGAATGTTCTGACCCGCAGCAACCACAGTGGTGTAGCCCGTTACACTTTGACGGAAGAGCGCCTCTGTGCTGCCGTATATTCGGGCGTTGGCGCGCGGCGTTGATTGGGCGCTGTCCACGTCGTATCTGTCGGCGAAGAAGCCCGCCAAGTATGCCGTCTGAAAGTCAACGGAGTCACGCCAGTCGAAAGGCTCGAGCGAATCCATTAAGTCGTCAGGCATTTTGGACGACGCATCGCAGGGCACGTTCGCAAAAGCCAGCGATCCTTCACGGTTTACTTGGTAATGACTGGTTTCTGTGTAGTCGTAGTTGGTGTCGCTCCAGCTGCGCACGCGCGTTGCTTTGTAGCTTATCTGTGCGTCAACGTGGGCGCTGAACAGCCAGAACGGCACATACAGCCCCTTGATTTCGTCCAGATGGTTTGCTTCACGGAACAGCTTTGGCAGGAAGGGCTTTCCCTTGTAGTGCCGTGTCAGTGCGGCGATTGCGGCGGCCTTATCCTGCTTGAAAGGCACAACCAAATCCGGGCGTAAATCGCCTGTGAATTGCCGCGTCATTACCACAGGGTTGCCGCAAAACGGGCAGGAGCTTGCCGCCAGCGTTGCGTCGCCGATAATTTCGCCGCCGCAGGATTTGCAGGCATAGATGTTCATGCCGTCCTGCTCGCGGCTGCTCCACTCTGCGCCGGGCTGATTCTGCCACTCGGGATTCTGCGCGGGCTGAGAGAGCACGCTGTCCATAGCTTGCAGTGCCTGTGCTTGAAAATGTCCCTTGCAATAGGGGCAAACAAGCTCCTGCGCCTGTGGGTCAAAGGTGATTGCGCCGCCGCAGTTGGGGC
Organism: Oscillospiraceae bacterium; assembly: GCA_031290105.1. Classification (GTDB taxonomy): domain Bacteria; phylum Bacillota; class Clostridia; order Oscillospirales; family Acutalibacteraceae; genus WRKY01. Next base: position 3,709 of record JAITOD010000059.1, on the reverse strand, counting down.
ATTTGTATTCAAGGAGTTGGGACATTTTTTTGCTCCTAATCTGCCAGATGTTTAGATTTCAGATGCGCCGCGCTTTCACCGGGCAGTGCACGGGACTTGAAGCCCCACGCGATTACGCCCATCTGCAAGGCGATAAACGGCAAGCTGAAGAGCAATATTTTGAACTGCCCGCCGATTAAAGCAAACACAATGTTAGAGAGATGAAACACGCCGAAAACCAGCACAACAATATAATCCCGCTTCCAGCTGAGCTTTTCGCGCATTCGTCCGCGCCAAACGGCAAGCAAAACAAAAAACACGGCAAAGGTCAGACCAAGCATGATGTATTCCGTGACGCCGCCTTTCTTAAAAAACGGTCCAAGCCAAAGCAAAAACGCGGAGAGCGGCGACACCATAAGCGCCAGCGCCCCAAGCATACACAGCGGCGGATACAGCAGCGCAACGGCTTTTTTGTGTCCGCTTTTTTTGTACCAATAGCGTCCCAGCAGAATGAACACCGTGGCGTAGCCGCAGAGCAAAAACCAGCCGGTGAAGTTATAGATCGGCACGTCAAAAACGCTTGCGTCGGATTCCGATATGAACCAGGTCCACCTGCCGATTGTGCCCTCGTTGGTGGCGGCGGTTTGGGTCATTGTAAGCGGATCCAGGGTCAAATCGGCAATCACGCCAAATGCGCCGGAAAACAGTGGGATTGTCCACGTTGGTATTTTGATTTTTTTGCAGAAGTGAATTGCCGTGTAGACAAACAGGAACTCAATAATCGGCACGGTAATCGGCACGTTGAACACCATAACGATTGAGCGCCCATAGCCATACCAGCCCATTACGGTCGCCAGGTTTTCATAAACGGCGGCATAGAGGAAAATAAAGCAGAAAAACTCAAGGAGAACCGGAAGCGGACGCTTTTCGTGCTTGATTATGAAACCGATAGTCGCGGTGGCTAACAGAAGCACCACCACATCCTGCAAAATCCACGACGGAACCATTGTGAACCATTGCAGGGCGCTTGTGTCTAAGTCATACATTTGAGAGACCTCCTTGCTAAAGTTAAAGTTTTTGGTGGTATATTCTTACAGTTTTGCTCCGCAATTCGGGCAGAAATTCGGCTTAGCCGCGCCCTCCGGCAGAACCCAACCGCAGACTGCACACTGCACTGCAAGCGCTTTTGCCTTGCCGCAGTTTGTGCAGAACTTGCCGCTGTTTTCCGTGCCGCAAGAGCATAACCACGCCGCAGCGTCAGCCGCCGGTGCAGTTGGCGGCGGTGTTGGGGAGTTGTATGCAGCGCCGGTTGGCGGCGCCCCAAGACCGAACAGCTGTGCCGGGTTTGCGCCGCCCGCCTGCTGAGCGAAGCCCATGCCCATGAAGCCGGTCATTGCGCCCGCGTCGTTTTCCGCGGCAGACCTCATTGCGTCCGCCTGAGCCGCCGCCAGTGTTGCCGCAGCGTATGTTGGGTTTTGAAGCATTGCCGCGCGCTGTGCCTGCTTAATCAGTTCCTCGTCCTCCGGCGGAACCGTAACGGAGTTGAAGCTCACGCTTAATATCTGAAGCCCGCGCTTGCCTACCCACTCGTCGGTCAGAACGTCCTGCAGAGCGTCGCGCATTTCCATGTTCTTGCCCGCAAGCTGGTTGGGGCGAATCTGCAGATCGCTGATTTTGGAAAGCGCGGGCGCCAATGCGTTCAGCAAATCCGCGCGGAGTGTCTCGGCAATCTGCTCCTTGCGGAATGCGCTGTCCACGTTGCCGCAGACGTTGGTGTAAAACAGCAGCGGATTCTCAATGCGGAAGGTGAAAATCCCGTTGCAGCGCACGGAAACGTCGATATCCAAGCCAATGTTCCCGTCCACAACGCGGAAGGGGACGGGGTTTGCTGTGCCGAATTTGTTGTCGAAAATCTCTTTTGTGTTGAAATAATAAACACGCTGATCCTTGGCAGTGTCGCCGCCATAGACAAAGCGCTTGCCGATTGTGGAGAACACGTTGCGCAGGCCCTGCCCCAAGCTGCCGCAGAAGATGGAGGGCTCGCTGGAGGCGTCGTATGTGTATGCGCCCGGTTCCGCGCAGACTTCAGCAATGCGCCCCTGCTCCGTAATCAACATGCATTGCCCGTCCGCAACAGCAATGCCGCTGCCGGATGTTATGACGTTATCGTGCCCATGCGTATTTGAACTGCGGCGGCTTGTTTGTTTGCTGCCGCGCACCGCAAGTGTGGCGTTGTCGAGTGCGTCGCAGGTAAAAAATTCCTTCCACTGGTCAGCGAGTGTGCCGCCGGTTGCGCCGATAGCTGCTTTAATAAGTCCCATTTATGTTACCTCCTTATAAATAACGCACAAATACCCCTGACAGTTTACCATACTGCGCGGCGAATTGCAAGCCCATTGCGCGGTGAGGGGAAAAGTGCTATAATTTATTTTTTATCGGCATTGTCAACCTGTTAATTGTCAAGGGGGTATTTGTTGTGAGGGGAACGGAGCTTTGCGGCAGCGCGCATTTTGAGCTGTATTTTCGCAGAAACCCGCGCGGCGGCGGATTCACCGTTTTTGCGGGTACGGCGGCGGTTTTGGAGATCTTGCGTCGCAGCGCGTTTGAGGGCACTGTCCGTGCGGTGCCGGAGGGTGCGCCTGTTTTTCCGGGCGAGCCTGTGCTGAGCGTTCAAAGCGAACCCGCTTCTTTCCTTAAAATTGCGCCGGAGCTGCTGCGTGCCGTCTGCGATGAAAGTGCCGCCGCGACTGTATCCGCGCGGCTCTCTCTTGCCGCAGAGGGCGCGGAGGTGCAGTATGCTGAGCAGTCACGTCACCGCCTGGCCAACAACGCGTTTGTCTATTGCTTTGCCGATGAGCGCGGCGCGTTTGAGTATCTCTGCCGCGAATATGCGGACGATTGCGTCCTGCCCGTTGACACGTTTTCCACACTGAAAAGCGGTATACCGTACGCAATAGCAGTGTTGCAGGCAATGCGGTCGGGGCACCGTGCGGTCAAAATCTCCAGCGGAGACATCGCCTACCAGGCAATTCATGCGCGCCGTCTGCTGGACGAAGCAGGTCTGCCGGATTGCCGCATACACGCAGGCGGAGCGCTGGATGAGTTTTTGATCCGCGACTTGAAGCGTCAGGGTGCGCCCATAGACGTGTTTTGCGTGGATAAGCCGGCAATGTGCAATGAGTTCACCGCGCGTTTTGCCGTCAGCGATGCGGACGGTCTGCCGCGCATGACACGCAGCCAGAACATCGACAAAATCACGCCGCCCGCGCCTAAACAGCTTTGGCGTATATTGGATAACAACGGCAAGGCCCTGGCCGATGTGGTCAGCTTATACGATGAGAAAATCCGCACAGACGCGCCGTATACGCTCTTTGACCCGCACCACCCGTGGAAGCGCCGTGAGGTCAGCGACTTCACCGCCGTGCCGCTGCTTCATTGCATTTGGGCAGACGCGGACATGTTAGAACACGGCCGCAATAAGCCGCAGACCGCAACGATTGCGCAGCTCTGGGACGAGGTTTTGCGCTTTGAAAATCCGCACAAATATTATGTTGATTATTCGCAGCCGCTGTGGGATTTGTTTCAGCGGTGCATGGCGGGAGATTGACAACGCCGGCATTGTTTGCTAAAATATCAAAAAAATAAACAACTTTTTTGAAGGAGCTGAATTTTTTGAACGGCTTTTGGGATGGCGTGAAGTATTTCTTTGCGGAGGACAAAGGGGTTCTGC
>JAITOD010000057.1 GCA_031290105.1 Oscillospiraceae bacterium | reverse complement strand
GAACACATATTCCGTATTCTTTTTAATGTCGAAATCCGTCTCAGAGGTAAATTGCAGATATTTTGACTTTTGTTCTTTGGCCGACAGATCTGCCAGCCCCATTTTTTGACCGGACGTTGGGTTTTTACTGAGGTACTCCTCGGCTGTGACTGCCCCGCCGGGGAAGTAGAGCGTCTGTGCGCCCAACTCCATGTCGCCGCTCAGCACCTCCAAAACTTGAACATTCAGCGGTGTATAAGGACTGCTAGGAGCACCGGGATGCAGCAAACCTGCTTTTTCAGCCGAAAGGACCTTTGCACGCACAACGATTTCTGCTTGCGCAAGCATTTTTTCTGTGTTTGTCGGGTCAAACACCCACGAAAATAGCGTTTCTGACGTTGCGTAAAGCTGTTCGCTTGGGATGACCGGAAACGCCGATTCAAGTTTTTCTTCGGTTAGCTCGATTGGAGCGGGTTTTTCAACCGGTGCTGGCGTTTTATTTGACCACAGAAAGCCGAAACCAACCGCGGCAACAACAATTGCCAATACCGGGCACACGATTGTGAGTATAGTTTTCTTCTTCATGATAATTGCCTCCTCAATGTTAATCCGTGTACTTGTTCTTCAAGAGCTTATTTGCGTCTGCCGTTAAAACTGTTACCGTTCTCGGATTTGTAGCACTGCTCTGCATAATTGAAAGCGGGTCATCAGTTATGTCCTTTGCGCCAAAGACATGCATCATTTCGTGCATTATTGTAGCTTCATTCAGCACATCTGAACGGCTTTGCAAATAGTAATGATTCAATTCTATTTCGCCGTAAACCCAATCGTAGGTATCTTTTGCGGAGATTATCATTGCTTGATAATCGCTTGTTGGTGTGGGTCTGCGCCAGCAGCTTGCGGTTGCATTTGTCGAATCAGCCGTATTTTTCTGATAGAAATCCATCTTTGAATCCGAATTGGTTGTTGTGCGCCAAAGCACGATGGGGTTGGTCATATTCGTGGGATACACGAGCTTTTGCACAGTGTAAAGTGTGCGGTTTCGGTATTTTCGGGCAACCGCTTTGCTCACGCTTATTGCCCACCAGTATGCAAAGGAGTGGTTGGTTTACCAAGGCGTCAGTCTTTTTAGAGAACTGATTTTTTTACATTGGCAGCGCTGTCGGCGAGAGTCATGGCGACCGCGAGCAAGCGCGTGAACGTTCTGAACTTCTTCATGATCTTTGTTTCCTCACTTTCATTACTGCGTGTGTACAAATGGCGGATCGATTCCATCGGCGCACTTGTGATTCTGGCTCACGTTAAGCCCGAATTCTTTGGCAGCCTTAGTATGCGCCTATGTGCCGAAGAAGTCAATAGCCTTCAAGCCTTTTTTATTCATTATTCATACTTCTCTCTTTTGGATATATTTTCTTTTATTATTTAGTAAATATTAGGTAATTTGCATATTCGCCCCTCCTGTTTGAATAACGCCGCCAAAAGTGCGGACGAGCGGAATCAGGTGGTAGGCAATATTTTGTTGCAAGCCTCTATATAAAACTGACAAACCGGCGCGTAAATATCACTCAGGAGCGCTATAAAGCTCCGTGCCCGCATAATAATGCCCCAAAATTTCAGCCCAAGCAGTGCCCTGCTGCGCCATTGTCTGCGCACCGAATTGGCTCATACCAACGCCGTGCCCGCGCCCCTTGCAGTCAAACACGGCGCCCACGTCCGTTAAGGTGAGTGTAAACGCCGCGCTTGGCAGATTAAAAATTTCGCGCACCTTTGTCCCTTTAACAGCCTTGCCGCCCAACTCAAGCGACGCAACAGTGCCGGAGTCCGTCAGCGATGTCTTGCCCACGGTGATTTTGCCGTCCTTGATTTCGCAGCCCAAGGCGACAAGCTTTTCGTTGAATTCAGCAACCGGCACAGCGATGCTTTGGGCATAGCTTGGGCTAAGAACGTCGCCCGCGCTGTTCACCGGGCGCAAGTACGCAAGGTCATTGCCCCAAACGTTTTTTGCGCTCTCGGTTATCCCGCAGCTGATTGCGTGGAACGCCGCAAACGCTGTCTTTCCTTTATATTGCAGGATTTTTCCGGCAGTATCTCTCACAGCCGCGCGGCACTTTTCCTCATTAGCTGCAAAGGAGCCGCCCCACTTTGCCTTTCGCTGAGCTTCGTCAAGATAGCCCTGATGCGCCCCGGAGTAGTCGCTCAAATCCGCACCGTTAAGTGATGCGTCCAAATGCTCACGGGCATATATCGCGTTGCTTCTGCACGCAACCGCCTGTGCTTTCAGCGCCTCCGGCTCATAGCTGAGCGGCATTTCCGCAGCGATCGCTCCGGCGGCATAGTCCTCCAGGGCGATTTGCTCAAGCTTGCCGCTTTCTTTGCGCAGGAGCTTTACTTTGTAGTCCGCCGTGTTTTGGGCGGCGGTCGTCACAGAGGGCGCTTCGGTGATTTTCAGCGCAGCGTTTGTTGTTGGCGCGGTCTCAGCCTGCCCGGTCGATTCCGGCACGGAATGCTCATTCGCCGCGTCGGCATGGGCAAAATCCAGCGCGGCGGCAGGCGCAAGAACAAACGATATAAGTAACAGAAGGATAAACAGTGAACGGAACCTCATGATTTTATACACTTCCTTCATGGTTCAATCGCGGCAAACTTGCCATTTCAATCCAAATATGGTATAATATAAACTTGATCAAGAGAGGTGATAATAATGAAAGAGGACTCTTTGTTAACACTATGCACCGAGATTGAGAAGCATAACCACATTAGCCCGAACGACATGGAACGTTTTGCCGTCAAGCGGGGGCTGCGCAACCCTGACGGCACCGGGGTTATGGCGGGTCTTACAAAAATATGCTCTGTTGAGGGCTACCATTTGGAAGACGGCGAGCGTGTTCCGCATGATGGGCGGCTTTTTTACCGCGGCATTAACGTGCGAGACATCATTGCGGGCTGCCGCGCGGAGGGACGCTTTGGCTTTGAGGAGGTCATCTGGCTGCTGCTGATGGGCACCTTGCCGACTGCGGCGCAGCTTGAGAGCTTCAGCGCCCTGCTGAACGAGGTGCGCGCTCTTCCTGACGGCTTTGTTGAGGATATGATACTAAAAGCGCCCTCGCCGAATATCATGAATAAAATGGCGCGGAGTGTCCTTGCGCTCTACAGCTATGACGAAAACCCGGACGCGGCAGACCTGCCCAACGTCCTGCGGCAATGTGTGCAGCTGATTGCGCAGCTGCCCGCAATTATGGCATACGCATACCAAATCAAGCGGCGGTATTACTACAAACAGAACATGCGTATTAACCCGGCGGAAACGTCGTCTTCAACGGCGCAGAATATTTTGCGCTCACTCTGCGCGGACGGTCAAGCAAGTGACGAAGATGCACGTCTGCTGGATTTATGCTTGATTTTGCACGCAGACCACGGCGGCGGCAACAACTCCACATTCGCAACGCGCGTGCTTACCTCCTCCGGGACGGACACCTACAGCGCAATCGCGGCGGGTATCGGCTCGCTGAAAGGCGCAAAGCACGGCGGCGCCAACATCAAGGTGTCGGAGATGCTTGTGTTCCTGCGCGAGGCCGTGCCTGACCCCGCCAACGACGGGCAAATGCTCGACGCGCTGTGCAAACTGCTGCAGGGCGACGCAGGGGACAGATCCGGGCTGATTTACGGCATGGGGCACGCGGTCTATACGCTCTCTGACCCGCGCGCCGAGTTAATCCGCGAGAACATAGCCGCCTTCACACGAATCAACGACCCTGAATTTGCCCATGATTTTGCCCTGCTTCAGGCCGTTGAGCGGCTGACCCCTTTGGCGTTCAAGGCGGTCAAATCCAACAAGAAAAAGGTCTGCGCCAACGTTGACCTATACAGCGGTCTTGCTTACAAAATGCTGGGGATTCCGCAGGATTTGTATACGCCGCTGTTCACCGTGGCAAGGGTCGCCGGCTGGTCCGCGCACCGCATTGAGGAGCTGCTGACCTGCGGACGCATAATCCGCCCGGCATATAAGAGCGTTTCGAACCCACACACATACCGCGCCATTTCCGACAGGATTGACAACATCCCCGATTGGGATTCCCAATACGTTACCGCCGAGGAACGCGGATAGGCTGAGAACAACAGGGGCGGCTGTGCAAAAGCAAAACAGCCGCCCCTGTTGGAACGACTGTTCTTTGTGTATTGCAGCTTATTTTGCTGCGTTCGGCCAAATGGCACCAACGATGGTGTCAAACAGACCCTTAAGGAATACGGTTACACCTAAATCCGCTGCGCCTGCGTCGCCTGTAAACCAATCGGCGACAGCCTCAAGGACCTTTTCCAGTGTTGCTTGTAAATCTGCCATGATTGCACTACTCCTTTCCTGTGAAGATAGGGTGCGCTTTTGTCAAGAAACAATCACCAGTAACATTATAGCAGATAAATGGACGAGTATTTTTACAAATTAGAAAAAAGAGAACATTTTATGAACAAAGTTCTTACGGTTCTTTGCGAAAAACAGGTGGAACACAAAGCAGACCGCCATTTACGGCGGTCTGCTTGTTGTGTTTGCTTAAGCTTAGAAGCCGAAGACGACATGGACGATGGTGTCAAGCAAGCCCTTAACGAAATCGCCGAGGTTCTCGCTGATTACGGAAGCGCCGGAGGTGGTTGCGACGGGCGAATCAACAAACCACTTTGCCAACGCTTCAAGCACGGCTTTAATCGTATCAGTATCAATAGTCATTGTATTGTCCTCCTTCTTTGAGTGATGTGGGGATTAGCTTTTGTCAAGAAACCGTCCCTCGCAAGTACATAATAGCACAAAACTATTAGGTTTTGTTTCCATATTGGAAAAATAGGCAAAAACTTTTAACTTTTTTTGAACGTTCACGCCGAAATTTGTGTACGCTGGCTTCTATTCGGATACGTTTTCTTCATAAAACGCCGGATTCTCGTTGCGGTTGCCGAGCGCACTAACCGCGGCGCAGAGTATCAGCGAAACCACCATGGCAATGCACGCAAACAGCGGTCCCTGCCCTGCCAGCCATGTTACCTCAGGCGCTTTGACCTGCGCACTCAGCAGCTTGCAGACGGCGGGCGGCAGAGCAACAACAAAGCCGCCGATAATCCCCGCCCACGCGCCGCGCTTGTTGACCCATTTGCAATAAAGCGCAAGCACATAAGGCGCAAGGAACGACCCGGAAAGAATCCCCCAGCTGTAGCTCATCATGTCAAGGATTGGGGTTTTGCTGTTGGCGACAAAGTAGCTTATGATAACAAATAACACGCACAATCCTTGCGTCAGCAGCCGCACGGATTTATCCTCCAGAGACGGCTTGAGACTTTTGATGAAATCCAGTGAAAGCGTTGAGGAGGCGGTAAGCGTGACGGAGCACAGTGTGGACACCGATGCGGCAATCAGCAGGACGAGTACTATCCCCAGCAGAACCGACGGCAGGTTTGCCGCGTCGAGCATATTCGGCACAATGAAGTCCTTGCTGGGCATGGCGTCCATTTCTGCCTTGGAGAAAAACCTGTAACACAGCGAGCCCAGGAAATACCCGCCGCCCGCTACCAAAACTGCGAAGAAAGTGGAAATCAATATGCCGCGCTTGGCTTGCTTGTCGTTGCGGATCCCAAAATATTTTTGGATCATATGCGGCAAACCCCATGTGCCGAAGCTGGTCATCAGCACCAGTGAGATCAGCGACACCCATTGGCTGCCGGCCAGCTTTGGCAATCCCTGTGTGCTTTTTGCGTATTCGGCAAGACCATCCAATCCGCCCACCTGTTTGGTGCGCAGGACGAAGATTATCAGTAACGTGACACCGAATAACATCACAATGCCTTGGATGAAATCCGCGCGAGCCTGGGCCTTATAGCCGCCAAAAACAAGCAGCACCGCCGCCAGGACGGCGATAATCACCATGAAGATGGTGTCCGGTATGCCAAGCAGAACCTCGGATATGGAACCCAAGCCTTTATAGACCGACGCAGAATACGGGATGAGGAAGATGAATATTATCACGCAGGCAAATAGTTTCATGCTGCGGGAGCCGTAACGCTTAGCAAGGAACTCCGGCATGGTTTGCAGATTATGCCGCGCCGTGATTGAGCGGGTCCGCTGCGCCAGGAGCTTCCAGGCCAGATATGAGCCGAAAAGCGCGTTGCCCAGCCCGGCAAGCACTCCCCAGAGCCCAAAGCCGTAACCGGTGCTGCCCGCGTAGCCAACAAACATTACGGCGGAGAAATACGCCGTGCCATAGCTGAGCGCGGACAGCCACGCCCCCGCCTGCCGTCCGCCCACGGTTACATCCGCGATGCTTTTTTTGCCGATACCGGTAATTACGCCCACCGCAACGAGCGCGGCGATATAAATGCAAATTGTTACCCAGACTGTGCTCATGTTAATGCCCCTTTTGTTATGTGAATTTGCCGCGTTGGCGTTTTAACGCGCTAAAGCGACAATAGTATAACACGCTTGCACGGCATTGTCAATAGGGAGCAGCCCGCCTACATCCAGCGCTTGCGTTTGGCAATCAGCCGGAGCGCGGCACACACAAGCAGCATCACGCCGATTGCTATGGGGTAACCAAGCCGCCAGTTCAGCTCCGGCATAAAGCGAAAATTCATGCCGTAAATTCCCGTGATTACCGTCAGCGGAGCAAAAAACAGCGTGATGAGCGTCAGCTTGTTCATGGTTTCGTTGGTGCGCATAGATATGCGGCTCTCGGTTATCTTCAGCAGCTCGCCGCTGAAGGCGTAAAGGCTCTCGGCAAAATCATATAACCGCCGCATACGGATTTCGATGCCCTTAAACAGCCGCGCGTGCTTTGCGTCTAACAGTTCATTGCTGTCAGTTATCATTTGCGCTCCCAAGTATGACAAGGCACGCAGGTATTTTTTGGCACTGTAGCTGCGGCGGCGCATATGGTCAATGCTGCCGAAGGGATTGCGCTCCTTGCCGCCGGTTATGTCCTCCGATAACGCTTCCATTGCTCCCTCAAGGGACTCCAGCAGGTCGGAATATTGCGCTAAAAGTCCCTGCCAAAACATATAGTAAAGGCGGTTCAGCGTATCAGGCTCGCATCGCTCCAGCTGTGTTCCTGCAAGCTTAATCAGCGCCGCCGCAAGCGCTGCCGACTCCTCGGAAGGCACATCAGGCACAACAAGCACAAGCCGTCCCGCGGCAGCATAGAGGTTCAGCTCGTCCGGCAGGAAGGTTTCGCCGTGAAGCAGGACGGCTGAAATGAAATCGTAGCCCTCAAACGCGGCGTAGCGCACACTCTCGTCCAGGTCGGTGCACTCAATGACAGTACTTTCGTCAAACCCGAAAACGGCGCGCAGAGCCGTAAGCTCCGCCGCGCGGCAAACAATAAACAGCGCCGGGCTTTCAATCGCGGACGACGGCAGATCGCCCTCACCGCCGCAGCTTGCTGAAAAATTGAAATAAGTCATAGCGCTCCGAATTCGGATGGTAGATTTTAGATATTACGCTGCACGCTGACTGCCTGCTGACGATGGCAAATGCGGGGGATTCCTAACGCCTGAAATCTCTGTCATCGGTTTGCTGTATAGTGTTGCACATCCGCGCCCTCAGTATCCGGCTCAAGCACCTGAAACGGCTGAGTATAGATGTCGTCCTCCGGCACGCCGAAAAGCGCGCACCAACGCTTCACCAGCGGACGGATAACCGCGCTGTCCTCGCCGTCCGCCGGACGGAAACGCACGTGCGGCGGCAGTCCCTTGGGCGGGTGCGCCGTGCGGATATAAATTTTGCCGCCGTGCATACCTGTGCCGCAATAGTAGCCAACGGGGAACTCATTCTCACAGCCCAGCCCCAGCAACAAAATAACGCCGCCCGCTTGGTATTCACCCAAAAAGCTGCCCGCGCCCCCGCCAACAACCAAGTGCGGAATGTTGGTTTTATACGCCTTCATGTGTATCCCCGCACGGTGACCGACGCGCCCTTTAATATAGATTTCCCCGCCGCGCATGGCATATCCCGTTGCGTCGCCGCTGCTGCCGTGAATTATTACACGGCCTGCGTTCATGGTGTCGCCTGTGGCGTCCTGCGCATTGCCGCGGACGGTGATTTCCGCGCCGTTGAGGTACGCCCCCAGTGCGTTGCCGGGCACGCCGTGGATTTCCAAGCCGCCGGACTTGCGCCCTGCCGCCAGAAATCGCTGACCCAGCACGTCCCGCAGGACAAGGTCCTTCTCGGCGTTTTGCGCAATGCGGTCGTTCAGCTCACGGAACTCCATGCCCGCCGCGTTTATTGTTGTAGCAGTTACAGCACTCATACCGTTTCTCCGTTCAGCATTTTCCGCCGCTCTTTGGGAGCAAACGCCGCCAACTGCGGTTTTTTTGCGACTAGGTCAAAGTCGATTGCGTCAATGGGCAGCTTTGAGCGAACCAGCGCTGTGTAAATGCCGGCGCGGTTAACGTCGCCAACAATGATGAAGCCCGCAAGGCGCTTTTCCGCAAAGAAAAACCGACGGTAGCCGCTCTCTGTTTTGATGACGCTAGATTCCCCCTTTGCCGCGCCCGCCGTGCCAATATGCAGCCCGAAAAAGCCGATTGAGTTGACGGGCATGGCCTCGGTGAACGGCTCGTCAAGCCCCGCCATAGCCTTGCCCGCCGCCCTGCCTTGCAAGTAGGCGTTGGGGAGAATTGCCAGCACGCGGCTCTCGCCGTCAGTGACGTCAAGGCTCTCCGCGCAGTCGCCCGCAGCGAAAATATCGGGCAGACTGCTGCGTCCGCACGGGTCGGTGATTATCGCACGTCCGCTCTTCGCGCCGATTTCGGTTAGCAGCTCAATGTTCGGCTTCACACCCGACGCCACAACCAGAATGTCGTAATCCACGCGCGTGCCGTCCGCCAGCACAGCACTGTGCCCATCAACGGACGAGACCGCGTTGCCAAGGTGGAACACCAGCCCCTGCTTCTCCAAATGTGACTGCACAATCGCCGCGCTGTCTTCGTCGAGTATGCTTGGCAGAACTCGCGGCGCAAACTCCGCAATGGTTATGCTGGCTGCACGGTTTTCCGATAAGGCTTTGTTACCGAGTAGAGAGATTTCCGCGCTATCGCCGTTAAGTGCGTCTTCCTTCAGATGTCGCCCGATTCCCTCAGCGCACTTTAGTCCAATCAGTCCCGCGCCGATAATCAGCACGCGGCTTTGCTCTGTGAGTGCGGCTTCAAGCTTCTTTGCGTCCGCCAGCGACTGGAACGTGTGGTATTCCGCGCCATCCGAAGCTGCCCCCAAACCCGCAATCGGCGGGATAAACGGGCGCGAACCCGCCGCCAACAACAGCTTGTCGTAAGGAACGGTGCTGCCGTCCTCCAGCGTGACGGTCTTTGCTTTGGGGTCAACAGAGGCGACTGTGCGCCCAAGCATTGTTTTTACATTGTTGATAGTGTAGAAGTCATTCGGGCGGTACTTCATACGCTCCTCATCGGTCTTGCCCTCAAGGAGGTAGGAAATCAGCGGGCGAGAGTAGGTATGTTCGCGCTCGCCGGCAATAATTGTAATCTCTGCCGATGAACCGCCGCCGGCCTTCGCTTGTTTTTCCGCGTCAAAAGCATTGGAACGTTCCGCGGCGCGAATCCCCTCAACCGCACCCACAGCGGCAGTGCTGTTGCCGATAATCACAATCCGCATGGGCTCGCTCCTTCCTCAAACACAATGGCGCGGTTGGGGCAGTGCGCCGCGCAGGACGGCGTTGCATCGGGCGCGCCGTTGCTCAAACATAGCTCGCACTTTTGCACAGGCTTGCCTTTGGAGGGCGTAATCGCGCCGTAAGGGCAGAGCATAATGCAGGTGTAACAGCCGACGCATTTATCCTCGTCAAGGCGGATTACGCCGTCAATAACGGTCAGTGCGCCGGTGATACAGCCCTCAGCGCAGCGTGGCTTTTCGCAGTGACGGCAGGAGACGGCATAGGTTACGCCGCCGTCCGCGTCCTCAACTTGAATGCGCGGATTGATTTTAACGCCGCGCAGAGCGTCTGCCATGTCGTCCTCGCCGCTGTTGGCAAAGGCGCAGTAATACTCGCACAGATGGCAGCCAATGCACCATTCCTCGCGCACGTAGATTCGTTTCATAGTGGGTTACCTCTTTAATTTTCTTGTTTTGAGTTTGATTAGGAACGAATAATATTGTACAGACCATCCTCTGGGCGATGCCGCCCTTTGTCTCTGTTGAAGAGATTTACCTCCGGGATAAATGTCCAACCCTGCCACGCCTTGCGCGTCTTTTCGGTTAGCACCGGCGAAAGCTTGTAGCTGTCAACTTTCCAACCGCCGTTTGCGCGCCTGGAAAGTGAAAATTCCCACACCTCGCCTTTATCCGGAGCCTCGTAATTCTCCGCAAAATAGGCATAAAACGTAGAGGTCTGTAACACTTTATCTTTCAGTTTTCCAAACAGTTGTTCCCAGCCTTCCTGCGAAGTCAACCATCCCGATTTACTGTGAGTTACATCCGTATCCAGCGCGAGAAAATCTGCACCGTAACGGCTTTGCAGTTCTTCGTTGTTGTAGGCATATTCCAACGCGAACAAATCACTTAAGTCATCGGAATATTTGACTTCATTAGATACTTCATGCACCCACTCACGCACCGCTCGCTCAGAAAGATTTGCGATAAAGCTTTCAGTGCCATTTTCAAAGGCATCATCATCACCATTCAAATAACGCTTTGTAAGTAGAGTATATTCTTCGTCGTAATAGTAATCAACAATTTTCCAACCGTCTTTTGTGCCGTTAAATTCAATAAGAAACTCCCAACGTTCATAATCATTTATCGCCCAACCCTCTGCCACAAAATCAAAACTATACATTCCTCTGTAAGTAACAACGCCTTCGCCGATTGTGGCGATTGTGTTAAGCACGTCATCAAAATTACGCCATACGTTCTTCTCGGTACTTTCATAGCTGCCGCCGGCACTTACCGCGACAAAATATCCGCCGAAGTGTTCCTCAAATTCGGGGTCGTTGTAGACAAAATCCAGTATTGGAAAACTCGGATCGCTTTCAAATTTCCAGAGATCTCCTCTATCAATAACCCATGCAACTGTTTTGCGCGAACTGTCATTTGCAAGCGCTTCTAATTCCTCGCGAGTCATGGGCTTGTTAGTGTCCTGACCCTGGAAGAAATCAGCAAGACTGCGTGTGTTTTCATTAGGTTGTTCGTCTTCTATTTGAGGCTCGGTTTCGTCGCTTTTTTCGCTCGTTGTTGTGATTTTTGTATCTTGCGGAGTCTCAACATCGTTCCCGCCGGTCTTATCTCCGCAAGCCGCAAACAAAACCAACAGCGCCGCAATCAGCGCCAAAATCTTTTTCATAACTCACCTTTTTCGATTGTTAATTGTCCATTGTTAATTGTTCTTAGGCGCCTGCGTGCTTTACGCCCAATATATTCAGCTCGGTTTCGTTTAATCCAACGCCGCGCAGCATTGCACGGTTGCCGCGCAGAGCTTCGATCGCGTTGATGCCCATGCCGCCCATCATTTCCTTTATTTCGCGCTCCCATGCCGTGACCAGATTGACCAGCCGCTGCGCGCCAATTTCGGGATTAAGCCGCTTGACCAAATCCGGCCGCTGCGTGGCAATGCCCCAGTTGCACTTGCCGCTGTGGCAGCTGCGGCAAAGGTGACAGCCAAGCGCAAGCAACGCGCCCGTGGCAATATAAACTGCGTCCGCGCCCAGGGCAATCGCCTTAACCACGTCCGCGCTGTTGCGGATACTCCCGCCGGCAACCAGCCCCACACGGTGACGGATTCCCTCCTCACGCAGTCGGCTGTCGACCGCGGCGAGGGCAAGCTCAATGGGGATCCCAACGCTGTTGCGGATCCGTGTGGGAGCTGCGCCCGTGCCGCCGCGGAAGCCGTCGATGGCGATGATATCCGCGCCGGAACGCGCAATGCCGGACGCAATCGCCGCAATGTTGTGCACGGCGGCAATCTTGACGATAACAGGCTTTGTGTACCGCGTCGCTTCCTTGAGGGAATACACCAGCTGGCGCAGGTCCTCAATGCTGTAGATATCGTGGTGGGGCGCGGGGCTGATTGCGTCCGTGCCCTCGGGAATCATGCGTGTGCGGGAGATATCCTCAACGATTTTTTTGCCAGGCAGATGCCCGCCGATCCCCGGCTTTGCGCCCTGCCCCATCTTAATCTCAATCGCCGCGCCCATATCTAAATAGCCCTGATGAACGCCAAAACGTCCGCTGGCAACCTGCACGATTGTGTTGCCGCCGTATTGCTCAAAATCGCGGTGAAGCCCGCCCTCGCCGGTATTGTAATAAATTCCCAACTGCTGCGCCGCCTGCGCAAGCGATGAGTGAGCGTTGTAGCTGATTGAACCGTAGCTCATGGCGGAGAACATAATCGGCACAGAGAGGTTGAGGCTTGGCGGAAGCTGAGTTTTCAGTCGGCCGTCAGCGCCGCGCTGGGGTTTTGTGCCGGGGGTTGCGCCAAGCCTCATGCGCACCTCCATGGGCTCGCGCAGGGGGTCAATGGAGGGGTTGGTGACCTGCGACGCGTTGATGAGCAGCTTATCCCAATAAACGGGGTACGGCTCGGGCGTGCCCATTGACGAGAGCAGTGCCGCGCCGCTGCCCGCCTGGCGCACCAGCTCGTTGATAATCCAGTTCTGCCAGTTGGCGTTGCGCTTATATGTGTCGCCGCTGCGGACAATTTTGAGTGCGTGCGTGGGGCAAATCGTCACGCAGCGGTGGCAATTGACGCAGTTTTCGTTGATGCAGGTCATTTTGTCGTATTTTTCCTTATATACGTGCGCTTCGTTGGCGCATTGGCGTTCGCAGGCGCGGCAAACAACGCACTTGTCGTAATCGCGCGCAACCTCGAATTCGGGGTAGATGTAATCGTGAATCATAATAGCCAAACACCTCATAGTTTATATTAACAGCAGTGAAAAAGCAGCCGTGGGAAAAATTGTTCGTTGTCAATTGTTAATTGTTACAATGACCGGCTCGCCGCCGTCGGGCGACCAGAGCTTGTCCAGCTGCGGCGAAATGGCGCGGATTGCGCACTCTTCGCTGGCGATATACACCGTGTCGCCCCGCTCGCCAACCACCATAGAGCGCAGCTTCAGTCTGTCGTTGAGAGCCATCAGTCCGCCGCTGTAGCCCAAAATAATGGAGAACGGTCCGGTTATCAGCAGACTGCTGTAGGCACGGCGCAGGAATTCCCACTCCTCGCGTTTGCGGTAGTCGTACGTCTTGCCGATTACCTCCCAGAACGGCGCGGCGACCACGGAGGCAGCCTCGCGCAGTGTCAGTCCCTCGTGGCGGCAGAGGTAGTCGAAAATATATGTGATGACCTCGGTATCGGTTTGCAGCGTGCAGTCATAGCCGAACATCTCGATGAAGCGGCGGTTTGCGTCGTAGCTGGAAATCTCGCCGTTGTGCACCACGGAATAATCCAGCATGGCGAACGGGTGCGCCCCGCCCCACCAGCCGGGAGTGTTTGTGGGGTAGCGTCCGTGCGCGGTCCAGGCGTAGCCCGCGTAGTTTTCCAGTTGATAGAACTCGCCCACGTCCTCAGGGAAACCCACCGCCTTGAATACGCCCATGTCCTTGCCGCTGGAAAACAAGTACGCGCCGTCAATGTTGGTGTTGATATACATCACGGCGTGGGCGACAAACTCGTCGGCGGTTTTTTGGCATGCGTCCAGCTTTGTTGGCAGCGGCAGGACGAAATAACGCCAAATCAGCGGCGCATCGGTGATGTTTTTGTGCTTGCGCGTTGGGATTTTGGAGAGGTTGATTATGTCGTAGTTGCGCTCCAGATAGTCCTCGCACTCGTCCTTGGCCTTGGTGCTCATGTAAAAGACGTGGAAAGCGAAATAGTCTTTGTATTCCGGATAGATTCCGTATCCGGCAAAGCCGCCGCCAAGCCCGTTGCTGCGCTCGTGCATAACGGCGATGGACTTGCGGATTACGTCGCCGCTTGTGCGCGTGCCGTCCTTATTGATGAACGCGCTGATGGCGCAGCCGGCGGGGATTCGCAGCCCGTCCTGCCCTTCAAGGCGCGGGGGTCTATGATTCATGGGGCAAACTCCTTGCTATCTGGCTATGATTTTACTTATACATTATAAAGGAAAGTGGGCGCGGTGTCAAGGCGGGCGTTTGTTACTGTTGCACAATCTAACATTTGACCGGTTTATACCTGTAGTGTTGATAGCTTTAGTATTATATGCACTATTTATTTGCCGCTATTTGCAATGTTGTTTTGCGATTGGTGATTTTTGGCGTGTATTTTGTCGGATTTTCGGCGAATAAATTGCTCCGCTTTGTACGAAATGCTACCGGCCGAAAGCGGGGATAGGAAGCACGGCGAAAAACTGCCTCTTGACAAATCACGTCAAAAAGAATACAATACGAATGTAGGACAGCAAGGGCGCTGTGCCTTTGGTTTATTGCGCCCATGCTGTCCATTTTGCAGTTTATTAAAGGAGTAACACCATGGCAAACATCCCTGAACTATTCGGCAGCAACGTTTTTAGCGAGAACACAATGCGCGAGCGTCTGCCCAAATCGGTGTTCAAATCACTGATTGCAACCATCCAAAAAGGCTCGGAGCTTGAACCCACCGTGGCGACCGTGGTTGCCAACGCAATGAAAGACTGGGCAATTGAAAAAGGCGTTACCCACTTTACGCACTGGTTCCAGCCAATGACAGGTATCACCGCGGAAAAGCACGACAGCTTCATCTCCCCGCAGGGCGCGGGCGCGGTCATCATGGAGTTCTCCGGCAAAGAGCTTATTAAGGGCGAGCCGGATGCCTCCAGTTTCCCAAGCGGCGGCTTGCGCGCTACGTTTGAAGCGCGCGGCTACACGGCGTGGGACCCCACCTCCCCGGCTTTCATCAAGGACGGTATTTTGTGCATTCCCACCGTTTTCCTTTCATACAGCGGCGAAGTGCTGGACATGAAGACCCCGCTGCTGCGATCCATGGAGGCGGTCAGCCAGCAAGCGGTGCGCGTGCTGAAGCTTTTTGGGTATGGCGTTTCGCGCGTCATAACCACCGTCGGTCCGGAGCAGGAGTACTTCCTTGTGCCTAAGACTCTTTTTGATAAGCGCAAGGATTTGGTCTATACCGGGCGGACGCTTTTCGGTGCGCCGTCACCCAAGGGACAGGAATTGGAAGACCAGTATTTCGGCGCAATCCGCCCGTGCGTTGCGGCTTACATGGCAGAACTGAACGAGGAGCTTTGGAAGCTGGGGATTCTTGCCAAGACGCAGCATAACGAGGTCGCGCCGGCCCAGCATGAGCTGGCGCCAATCTTCGGCAACACCAACATCGCCACGGACCACAATCAGCTGACGATGGAAATCATGAAAAAAGTTGCCGAGAAGCACGGTCTGGTCTGTCTGCTGCACGAAAAGCCCTTTGCGGGCGTGAACGGCAGCGGCAAACACAACAACTGGAGCATCTCCACGGCGGACGGCGTGAATCTGCTTGAGCCCGGCGATAAGCCATACGATAACCTGCGCTTCCTGCTGTTCCTTGCGGCGGTGATTGCAGCGGTTGACGAGCATCAGGACCTCCTGCGGGTGAGTGTCGCCAGCGCGGCAAACGACCATCGCCTGGGGGCAAACGAGGCTCCTCCGGCGGTTATCTCCATGTTCCTGGGCGACGAGCTGGCCGGGGTGCTGGAAGCTATTTCCTCCGGCGATGCTTATGTCCCCGTCGCCGGCATAAAAATGAGCAGCGGCGTGCAGTCCGTTCCCGACTTCAAAAAGGACACGACCGACCGCAACCGCACATCGCCTTTTGCGTTCACCGGCAATAAGTTTGAGTTCCGTATGCTTGGCTCCAGCAACAGCATTGCCGAAGCGAATATCGTACTGAACACAATTGTTGCAGACGTTTTGGCAAGGTTTGCGGACTCGCTTGAGGGCGCGGCGGACTTTGAGTCGGCGGCAAAGGCGCTCATCAAGGAGACCGTGGTTAAGCACGCGCGGATTATCTTCAACGGCAACAACTACGCCCCGGAATGGCTGGAAGAAGCGGCGGCGCGCGGCTTGCTGAATCTTCGCACGGCGGCGGACGCGTTCCCGTACTTTGAGAGCGCGGAAAACATTGCGCTGTTTGGGAGACACGGAATTTTCACTGAGCCGGAGGTGCTCAGCCGCACGGAAATCATGCTGGAGGGATACACGAAAAACATCCGC
The DNA here is from genome assembly GCA_031290105.1 of Oscillospiraceae bacterium. GTDB lineage: Bacteria > Bacillota > Clostridia > Oscillospirales > Acutalibacteraceae > WRKY01. Next base: position 683 of record JAITOD010000057.1, on the reverse strand, counting down.
ATAGAGGTGCTCACCGCGTCCGAAATGGCGCAGAAGGATATCATACCGGCTGCCGTTTTGTATTCCGCCAAGCTTGCCAAGGCGGCTAAGGATAAAGCGACGCTGAACATCGGCGCTAAAACCGAGATTGCCTTGGTTGAGGAAATCGGGGCCCTGATTGATTCGTTTGCGGACGCTAAGGCGGCGTTGGATGCCACTGTCCCCGCGCTGGACGCGTTGGAAGAGCCCGCCGCACAGGCAGCGTTCTGCCGCGACACGGTGCTGCCCGCTTTGGCAGCTTTGCGCGCAATCGGCGACAAAATCGAGCCGCTGCTTGCCCGCAACGCACTGCCGTACCCAACCTACGGAGACCTGCTGTTCTATTAAAAATAAGCGGCGCAAAAAAGCTCCCGGGCTTCGTTCCGGGGGCTTTTTGAATATTCATCAAACTTTTGTTAACTTTTACTTGCAATTTGTGGAAAACGGTTGTATAATGAGTTGAGTTTTTAAGAAATTCAGACAAAAGGAGACGATTATGCAATTCACATTCCTCATCCACGCAATCGGCAAGTTTGCGGCAATGGTTATAGCTGTCATACAGACCCTCCTTACAGTTATTGGCGTGCCGGCCGTTGGGGGGGGGGGGGGGGCGGGGGCGGGGGGGGGGGGGGGGGGGGGGCGGGGGGGGGGGGGGGGGGGGGGGG
>JAITOD010000005.1 GCA_031290105.1 Oscillospiraceae bacterium | reverse complement strand
GTGGGTACGCGCGGGAAAAATGACGCATATGCCGTCATGCCCGCAATAAACCCTGCTGAGCAGCAAAAGGACTCCTTGCCCAAAAGACAAGTAAAGAACACAGTCCCCAACAACAGCGTAAGGCAACCCGAGCCCATGGGCCCGGAGACTTTTCCAAGCAGCAAATCAAGCATAGACGCGGTGTCCAGGCGCGGAAAAATGCCGTTTTGCAGCAGCGACGCCAGCGAAACTCCGGGTGGAATCACCGAGGCGCTCTCAAGCACGGTTGCCGGGTAGCTGAAGACCGCGTCCTTAAAGCAGACCACCGCGAACGCCATGCCCGCCGCCGCCGGGATAAACGGTGCGCGGTGCGTCCCGCCGAATGGAAGCGCAGCAACCAAAACCGCAAACATAGACGCGCTGACTCCCACATATATTGGAGCGTCTGCCGGCAGACACAGGGCAATCGCTACGCCGGTGAAAAGGCTTCCGCAGTCAAATTGCTTGCGCATGGTCTTGCGGAATATCAGCCGCACCGCCAACTCGCACACAAGCGCGCTTACGGCGCAAATCGCAAGAAGGCGCAATGCTTGCCCGCGGTAGTAATACCAAGCTAATACAGCCGGAAGCATTAGCATCAGCAGGGCAATTTGGTAATATTTTGTCTCCGGCGGCAGCAGTTCTGCGGTTTTGGGGGCGGCGCTAGCGGTTGCCATGGTTTAAGCCTCCAATTTTGGAATTAATTTTGCATTGCATTTTTTCCGCAACGCGAATATGATATTAGTAGTGTCTGACACGTAACAGTTATCAGCAGACGGCAGGTGGTGAGCATGAAGATTGAGGAGCTCTCTGAAGAGCGCATTTTGGTTGAGCTGAGCGCAAAGGACATGGCGGAACTGGAGATTACATTTGAGGAGCTGGACTATGCCAACATAGAAACGCGGCGGGTTATTTGGACGCTGCTTGACCGTGCCGGGCGGGAGCTTGGGCGTGACATCGACCCATCCGGGCGTATGATGATTGAAGTAATCCCGCACCGCTCCGGCGGCTGTGTGCTGCATTTCACGCTCATTGGGCAGAGCAAGCGGATTATCCCGCAAATAAAGCCTCTGCGCAGCAGCTCCCCAACCGCTCCTTGCCTATGCTTTGTCTTCCCATCCATTGACCCTGTGCTGGATTCCGTGCGGGCGTACGCAGCTTTCGGCTCGCCTTTGCCGGAGTACTCCGCGCTCTACGAGAAGGATGGGCAATACCGCCTTTTGCTTACACCGGGCAGCCGTCCGCGTGCGCTGTGCGTGTTCTTTCAGGAGTACGGCGAATTGCTGCCCGGCGGTGTTATGACCGCCGCCGCCACGCGTGAATACTGGAGGGAAATTGTGGGCGAGAGAGCGCTGGAGAAATTAACAATGAAGAATTAATGATTAGCGATTTGCCGATCGGCATACGGCTGTTAATCGTTGCTTGTTAATTGACGAATTGCGCAAGCGGCGTCGCCCGCGCCAAAGATTGCTGAACCCGCAACAAGACAATCCGCACCCGCGTCAATTACCGCGCGGGCATTTTTTTCGTTTATGCCGCCGTCAGCCTGAATATGCAGCCGCTTGCCCATTGATACGCACTTTTCGCGCAGTGACGCAAGCTTCGGGAGCATTTCCGGCATGAACGCCTGTCCGCCAAAGCCCGGTTCCACAGTCATGATGAGCACCATATCCAGTCTGCTGAGGTATGGGTAGACCGCATTGATTTCTGTGCCCGGCTTGACCGAAAGACCTGCCATAATCCGCTTGCCGTCACGGTTCTTCAGCGCGCGGATTGCGTCAATTGTTTCCGCAACAGGGCTGTTGCTCTCAGTGTGAAAGGTGATGCTATCCGCGCCCGCCTCGGCAAAATCCTCAAGATAGCGCAAGGGCTCGGAGATCATCAGGTGCACATCGAAAAACAGGCGCGAGAGCGGACGCAGCGCGGCAATCACCGGCGCGCCAAAACTGATGTTCGGCACAAAGTGACCGTCCATCACGTCCAGGTGGAGCCAATCCGCACCGGCGAGTTCAACCTGCGTCATTTCCCGTTCCAGATTGGCAAAATCAGCCGCCAGCAGGCTTGGCGCAACCAATACCGACATTGTCCCCTCCATCGTGCCGTATTTGGGTAACCTAAACCGAACCGCACTCCCACACGATTACCCGCGAAAAGTATAGCAGATTTACGGACGAAAAGCAAATTGCCCCTCCGTTCACAAGCTGTTCATGCAGCCGCTGCTCCTAACTGCGGCACTGCGTTTAGAGTCGGCAGCCAATGAAGGCGCGGCAGCTTTCATGGTCTATCAGCGAATTTCCTTGCCTTTTTCTTCCGAAAATGCTATAATTCTCGCCGGGTGAAGCATTAAGGAGGGACAGCGCATGGCAGAGGATAAGCAACGCGGCAAGTCCGGCACGCAGAGCGGTGTCAAAGGAACTTCCGCCGGGAGGCCCGGTGCCACTACGGGCGGAGGGAAAAAAAGCACAACTAAAGTGCCCGCTGCACCTCAGGCATTTCGTCCGCGCTCCGGCAATGTGCTGGAGCACAGCTCTGCGCTGGCTCTGGCGGCGGGGCTGGTGCTGTTGGCGGTGTGCATAGTTCCGGGTCAGAGCGCATGGCTCTGGCTCCACAACGCTTATCGCGGTGTGTTCGGCATTGGCGCGTACGGCATGGTGCTTGTGTGCATAAGTGCCGCAATCGCCCTTTCGTTCGAGTCTGTAAGGAAACAAGTGGGGGTATTCGGCAAATACCTGATAGCAATCAGCGCGGTTTTGCTGATTAGCTGGCACGTAATCAGTCACAAGGATTTCTATCTGGAGCGCACGGCTTGGACGGAGCAGATTGCGAATGCGTTCGCCGCAGAGGAAATCCTGAAAAGCGGCGGGGCGTTCGGCGCGGTTTTCGGCGCACTGCTGGGCAAGCTGGGCAAAGCTCCGGCACTGATTGTCCTTGGTGTCAGCTTGCTGACGCTGATTTTGCTGTGGACGCGGCAAACGGTGGTTTCCGCAATAAAAAACGTTGGCAGCGGAGCCAAACACGTTGGACTCAAAGTGACCGAAAAAAAGACGGAGAGTGCCCGTGCCGACTCCAAAGCACCCGTAAGGGAGCGGCAAAAAGCTCGCTCTGCCGCAGGTGATAACGGCGAGTTCGGCGAGGGCGGCGGCTCATATCCCGATCACAGCGGCACAGCCTCTCCGCTCTCCCCGCGTGACGAGGACGTTATCCGCATATTTGACCCCAAGCGCGTTCCGCCCAAAAAGGTGTTTATCACCCCGCCGCTCAGTGACCCGGAAACACCCGAAACTCCCGAAGCCGAAGCCGCATATCGCTGCCCGCCGCTCTCCATATTGAAGGAAATTGCGCCGGACGTAAAATCCGGCCGCGCGGACGAGCAGGAGCAGTCCACGTCACGGACGCTGATTGAAACTCTGGCAAGCTTTGGCGTAAGGGCAAGCATTGCAGATGTTGCGCGCGGACCGTCCGTCACACGCTACGAGCTGGTGCCGGAAGCGGGCGTGCGAATCAACAGAATCACCAATCTGGCGGACGACCTTGCGCTGCGCCTTGCCGCTGTGGGCGTGCGGATTGAAGCGCCGATTCCGGGCAAATCCGCAATCGGCATTGAGGTGCCCAATAAGCACAAGGCGGCTGTTGGAATGCGCGAAATCCTGGATAGCCCAGTATACCGCCGCTCGCGCTCAAAGCTCAATGTGGCGCTGGGGCGTGATATCAGCGGCAGCGTGGTTTGCGCTGATTTGGCGAAAATGCCGCATCTGCTTATTGCGGGAACAACCGGCTCGGGCAAATCGGTGTGCATGAACACCATGATTGTCAGTCTGCTGTTCAACGCAACGCCGGACGAGGTTCGCTTGCTGATGATTGACCCCAAGCAGGTGGAGTTTTCGGTATATAACGGCGTGCCGCATTTGGAAATCCCCGTTGTGTCAGACACCCGCAAGGCGGCGGGCGCGCTGGCGTGGGCTGTGGGCGAAATGGAAAAGCGCTACAAGCTTCTTTCGGAGCGCGGGGTACGTGACATCAGCGGCTACAACGAGCTGGCGGGGCGGACGGGCGAATTTGATCCGCTGACGCGCATGGTGATTTTTATCGACGAGCTGGCTGACCTGATGATGGTCGCCCCAAAAGAGGTGGAGGATTCCATTTGCCGTTTGGCGCAAAAAGCCCGCGCCGCGGGTATTCACCTTGTAATCGCCACTCAGCGCCCGTCGGTGGACGTTATCACAGGGCTTATCAAGGCGAATATTCCCAGCCGCATTGCGCTTTCTGTCTCAAGCCAGGTTGATAGCCGCACCATACTGGATATGTCCGGCGCGGAGAAGCTGTTGGGCTACGGCGACATGCTATTCCTGCCCATAGAATTGCAAAAACCCGTGCGAATACAGGGCTGTTTTATCTCCGACGCGGAGGTGGAGCAGGTTGTGCGCTTCATTTCCATGCAGTCCGATGCGGAATATAACGACGGCGTTCTGGACGAAATTGAGAAGCTCTCCACGGAGCTTGGCAAGGGCAAACGCGGCGCGCCGGACGACTTTGGCGACGCCGACGGCGAGCACGACGAGATGTTTGAGGAAGCAGTGCGCGTGGTTGTTGAGGCGGAGATGGCGAGCACCACCTTGCTGCAACGGCGGCTCAAGCTGGGTTATGCGCGTGCCTCCCGCGTGATTGACCAGCTGGAGCAAGCGGGCGTTGTGGGTCCGTTTGAGGGCAGCCGTCCGCGCAAGGTGCTGGTCAGCAAGTCGCAATATTACGAGCGCACCGCACTGAACGGCTCCTTTGCCCCGCAGGCGGACGAGCCCCCGCCGTGGGACGACTAAACATAAGATATTAGATTTTAGACGGCAGATGGTGTGATTTAACATTGTCTGCCGTTTTTCAGTGCGCAAATATAACATCTGATTCTTGCATCTGGCATCTAAAAGACAATATCTTGAGTTTCTTTTTTACACGACCACAAGTGTGATAAACTTCCACGTAATTCAAATTTCATCCCCTTAAGACAGAATTACGCCGCAAGCCCTTTTATTCGCGGGAATTTTTCCCAACAAGCACACCGCTGAGATGAAATTCGTCGATTCACGCGAAAGAAAGGTTATTGACATTTATTCCCTATTAAGGTAGAATATCGTTGAAATCAAACATAGGAGGTAAACATTATGGAAAAAAGGTTGAAAGTTCTGCTGGCGGAGGAAGGGACGGATTTCGCCGTCCTTTGCTCTCAAACTCTGCGTGCGAGTGGTTTTGAGGTGCAGACAATGCCGAAGGACGGCAAGCAGGTTGTGGAGCGGCTGCGCCAGGTGCCGCCGCCGGATGTGCTGCTGCTGGACGCGTTCATGGCGCGCCTTGACGCGCTGGGTGTAATGGCGCAATTGCGGCTCATGAAACTCCCTAAGCGCCCGATGGTGTTCGTCATCTCGGGCATGGATAACGCCGCGTTTGAGCAGGATATTCTTGACGCAGGGGCTGATTATTACATACTCAAGCCCTTTGACCCTGACATGCTTGCCGAACGCATAACTCAGCTCAGCGAACGCATGAGCCGCCGCCGCAATGTCCGCATTCAGAGCGGTGATTTGGATGTGACGATCAGCGAAATCATGCACCAAATCGGCGTGCCGGCGCACATCAAGGGCTATCAATATCTGCGCGAGGCTATCCGCATGAGTGTGCAGGACGCATCAATGATGAATGCCGTCACAAAGATTCTCTATCCCACCGTGGCGCGGGAAAACCAGACCACCGCCAGCCGCGTGGAGCGTGCAATCCGCCACGCAATCGAGGTTGCCTGGGACCGCGGCGACGTGGACGTGCTCAGCTCCTACTTCGGCTACACAATCCAGAACAGCCGCGGCAAGCCCACAAACAGCGAGTTCATCGCCATGATCAGCGACAAGCTGCGCCTGCAGCTCAAGGCATCGTGAATTCAATTAACGATGCACAATTAGCGGGAGCGGCGACGCTCTCGCTTTTTTGACAAACAGCAAAAAACAATGTATAATCTAAATTAAGCAGTTCAGTTTAGTGTCTGCATTGTTAATTGTTTAGGGGCGTAGATGGCGAAGCAGGTTTTTGCGCGGATATTGGAAAACAGGCTCATTGCGGCGGCGGCTTATTCCATGCTGCTGGAGTGCCCCGCTTTGGCGCGTGAAGCACAGATCGGGCAGTTTGTGCACGTCCTTTGCGGAGATAAACCGCTGCGGCGTCCGATTTCGGTTTGCAGAGTCCGTGAAGCAGAGTTGACTCTGGTCTACGCTGTGCGCGGCGAGGGCACAGCATGGCTTGCGGAGCGCACGTGCGGCGAGACGCTCGATATTTTGGGTGCGCTGGGCAACGGCTTCCCGCTTTTGGATGCGTCGGCAAGACTGCTTGTTGTTGGCGGCGGCATTGGCGTCCCCCCTTTGCTGGACTGCGCAATACGCGGCGGCGCGGGGCACGTGGATGCTGTTTTGGGTTTCCGCGCGCACGGACAGGTCATACTGGAGGAGGAGTTTGCGGCGGCGTGCGCGGGTGTTGCAAGCAACGCCGAACCGGCAGGCTCAGTGACTGTCTGCACAGAGGACGGCAGCTACGGCACCGGCGGCAGAGTCACCGTGCCAATGGAGGAGCTGCTGCGGAAAAATCAATATGGCGCGGTCTACTCCTGCGGCCCCCTCCCCATGCTGAAAGCCGTTGCGGAAACCGCCGCAAAATACGCCGTGCCCTGCCGCGTCTCGCTGGAAGAACGCATGGGCTGCGGCGTGGGCGCGTGCCTGGTCTGCTCGGCAAAAATCCGCCGCAACGGCACGGAGGAATACCTGCGCGTGTGCAAGGAAGGGCCTGTATTCAACGCAGAGGAGGTTTGCTGGGAATGAGTTTGCTGAACGTGAATATTTGCGGCGTTGACTTCAAAAACCCGGTGATTGCCGCCTCGGGTACATACGGTTTCGGCAAGGATTACACCGACTTTTTCCCGCTTGAGCGGCTTGGCGGAATCTCCTGCAAGGGCACGACGCTGCTCCCTCGACTCGGCAACCCGCCGCCGCGCGTTGCGGAGACCGCTTCGGGTATCCTCAACAGCGTGGGGCTGCAAAATCCGGGTGTGCGTCACTTCATCAGCGAGGATTTGCCGTGGCTGCTGGAGCAAAACACCGTGGTTATCGCCAACGCGGCGGGCAGCACTGTGGAGGATTACAGCGAAAACGTCGCGCTTTTGGCACAAAGCGGCGTGCATATGATTGAACTGAACATATCCTGCCCCAACGTGAAGGAGGGCGGCGTTGCGTTCGGAACATCCTGCGCAAGCGTGGAAAAAATCGTCGGTGCGGCAAAAAAAGTGAGCGGAAACAAGCCGCTGATAGTCAAGCTCTCGCCGAATGTGACGAGCATTGCGGAAATCGCGCGGGCGGCGGAATCCGCGGGAGCAGATGCTCTGAGCCTAATCAACACCATCACCGGCATGAAAATTGATGTGGATACGCGCCGCCCAATCCTGCGCAACAACACGGGGGGACTGTCGGGTGCGGCGCTGCTGCCCGTTGCCGTGCGTATGGTCTGGGAGGTTCGGCGCGCGGTCGCGTTGCCGATAATCGGCATGGGCGGCGTGACAAAATGGCAGGACGCGGCGGAGCTGATTCTTGCAGGGGCGGACGCAATCCAGATTGGTACGGCGTGTTTTGCCAACCCGTTTGCGCCGCCGGAGCTAATCGGCGGGCTGGAGGAATGGGTGCAGCGCGAGGGCTGCGCCAACATCGCGGAGCTTAGCGGTCGGGTGCGCCCATGGTGATTTTGGGTGTGGATTTGGGTAAGGCGCGCACAGGACTTGCCGTCTGTGACCCGGGAGAGGTGCTGGCGTCGCCGGCCCAGCAGCTGGACTGTAATGGCAAAGGCCTTGTCGGCATCGCCGAGCTGGTTGCCGAACAAGCAAAAAAGCTTGGCGCAGCTGAAATAGTCGTCGGCTACCCAAAGAATATGGACGGCACGATTGGCGCTGCCGCTGTAAAGTGCAAAGACTTTACAGCTCTGCTGGGGCAAATCTGCGGACTGCCCGTTACGCTGCGGGACGAGCGGCTGACAACGGTGATGGCGCACAGCCAGCTGAGCGCGGCGGATGTGCGCGGCAAAAAACGAAAAGCCGTCACGGACGCGGCGGCGGCGGTTATAATTTTGCAGGAATATTTGGATTACAGGAGAATGCGTTGAGGCTTAGGCTCCCCGGATTTTCAATCCCCGCGAATGATATTGTGGGGATTTTTGACGTGGATGCAATCACCGTGGAGCGAACAACGCGGGACACTCTGGTTCGTGCGCAAACCGACGGCTTCCTCTGCGATTGCTGCAATGGAGAACTGCCGCGGAGCATGGTTTTGGTGTGCGCAAAAACACAGTCCGCGCGGTGTTATCTTGCCGCGCCAAACACTGTCACACTGCGCAAAAGGATAGAAATTCAGATGCCAAACAGCAGCTGCGGGTATTAAGCATCTGAGGTCTGATATCTAAATCACTTGCCCTGTTTTTGCATCCACAACGTTTTGGAACACCGCCGCATATGCCCCGGAAACGTGCTTATCCAGGTGCAGCGACCCGAAGAACCAGCGCGTGAACGTCACTGCACGGGATAGCTCCTCAAGGTATGTGTTCAAGCCCGTCACGCGGGTTTCGCCCTTTTCGCGCAGCCCCAAAAACTCCTTGAGCTTCATTGGCGGCTCGTGCGTGATGATATAATCCACAGTGTTGTCCGCTGCCTTAAGGCTTGCCACACCGGTGCGCAGTTCCTCGTCTGCGGGCATCTCGCGCCCCGTCCACTCGGCGGAGGACGGTTGCGTATCAAAGTCCGTGTTTTCGCCGCCGCCCATGGCAAACACGCGCGCGCCGTCAAAGTTATAGACTTGCCCGCGCACAAGATACCACAGCCTGCCGCTTATGTGCCGTGCCTTGTTTTCACCCAGCTCCTCAAGCGGGTATTTGTCCAGCAGCTCAAAGTTCTCGTGCGAGCCGTCAACAAACGCCACAGTGTATTTCTTCCTGCCGATTTTCTTAAGGAAGGCTTCCTCGTCCTTGCCGCCGTCCCAAATGAAGCCGAAATCTCCGCAAATCAGCAGAAAATCGCCCTTCCTCAGCTTCCGCAGCGCCGGAGCCGAAAAGCGTTCCCGAATGCCGTGCATATCTCCCGTGACATAAATCATAAGCTTTGCCGCGCCTTTGCGCGTCCCCTCCTTGATGAGTTTTTCCGCCGGACTGTACTGCGCACGGAAAAAGTGGTATAATACCATATATTATAACCTGCCGAATGGATTTTGAATATGCGAAAAAGAATTATAACTGTTTTTGCCGCAATTATTTTGCTCCTTGCGCTGCCAATGGGCGCCTTTGCCGCTTGGCCGAGCAGCATTTTAAGCGACAGCGGCGTGAAGATGTACTCCGAAATCTATTTGCTGGCAAACGCGGACACCGGCGAAATTCTGCTGGGCCGTGACACGGTCCGCCACACGCCCCCGGCGTCGCTGACTAAAATTGCAACGGCGGCCGTCGTTTTGGAAGAGTGCAGTGACCTCACTCAGCGCGCCGCCGTGCAACAGCGCGACTTGGACGAAATCTCCGACACAAACAGCTCCACGGCGGGGCTGCGCCTTGGCGAATCGCGCACGCTGCGTGAGCTGCTCGCCTGTCTGCTTATCCCAAGCGGCAACGACGCCGCAACAGTACTCGCGCGCTATGTTGGCGGCACAATCCCTGCGTTTGTGGAGAAAATGAACGCCTTTGCCAAAAGCGCGGGCTGCACGGATACTGTGTTTACCAATCCCCACGGGCTGGACGAATTGGGGCATTATTCCTGCGCGGCGGATATTTTAAAGATGACGCGCAAGGCAATGGAATACCCGGTTTTTGCGGAGCTGTGTGCGTTGCGTGATTTCAAACTGCCCGCATCGGGCGGCATCCCGGAGCGCAAACTTTTGAACACAAACAAGCTAATGAACTCCGGCATAAATGACTACTATTCGCCCTATGCCACGGGCGTTAAAACCGGCAATACGGACGGCGCGGGGCAATGCGTAGTCGGTTTTGCGCAGCACAACGGCTATAGCTACTACACAGTGGTTATGCAGGGAAAAATGATGAATGTTGACGACGATGAGATTGATGAAAACACTGCGTTTGTGGACTCAAAGGCGCTGTTTGCATGGGCTTTTGACCGCTTGCGTTTGGTGCGTGTAGCCTCGCCGCTGGATGTGGCGGCGGAGGTGCCGCTGCTATATAGCAAGGAGCGCGACCGTATGCCGCTGAGCCCGGCAGAGGAAATTTACCTCCTCGTGCCCGACGGTGTTGACGCAAGCGGCTTGCTGACCGTGCCTGTTGCGGACAGCATTCCGGCAGAGCTAAAGGCCCCCGTTGCGCAAGGTACGCCCGCAGGGGAGGCAAAAATCCTCTACGCAAACAAAGAAATTGCAAGCATAAAGCTGGTTACGCAAACCGACGCTCGGCGCAGTTCGTTCCTTTACGCGGTGGATGTTATCGGAGATGTTGCAGGCTCGTTGCCGTTCAGACTGGTTGCTGCAGTGTTGTTGCTGCTGATTGCCGGGTACGTGTTCTTCACCTTCCGCAAGCGCCGAAAGAAGCTTACACCGCGCCCCGTTGCGCCCGGTGTAAGGCGGAAAGACAATTTATAACTCCTCAAAGAGGCTATAGAACATTGCGTCGGTGCCTTCCATCGCCGGTTATGGGCCACAGGCGTTTGCCGGAACCGCCTGAGAGAAGGACTGTTTGCATTTGGAATCCTTTCTGTGTTTTGCCGTTTTTTGCTATTTCCCGGCTTTTTTCTTCTTGCTGCGGTTCTGCCGTCTATTCTCTTGTGCTTTGATTAACGATTCTTCGCGTCTCTCCAGCACAAGCAGATAAATCCCCCAGCCCATCAATATCAGGTGGCAAATTTCAAACGGATTGAGAAACCCAAGAATTGGCTTTCCCAAGTCGCGTCCAAGGAAAAAGTCGAGAAAGAATGTGCAACCGTAACAAATCAGCGCAATATGCTGGAAGCTCTTTCCTTTTTTGTTGCGCGTAATCACCAAAAACGCAGCAAGGGCGCACAGTCCGAGGATAAAGAGGTTGTATGGGAAAATACGCACATCCGGGTCATTGTATTTGGTTGCCGGAAGTGAATATTGAAAAACGTGTATACCCCATGACACCGGCTTGCCGTGATTGATTTGCTCAATAAAGCAGCCGATCTTGAGCGCGAACATTGCAAACGGCATTGCGAAGGTCACCGGTTTCATGCGCTCCGTCAACGGCATACGAGGGAAAAGCAGCGCAGTGCCCAAAAGGGCAATCGGCGCAGAGAGCGCAAGCCCCCCGTCAATCTGCATGGAGGGGAGTGAACCGCCAAGCCGGCTTGCGAGAATCTTACCGAATATTAAACTGCCCGCAAACAATGTTGCCAGTAAAACCAACACCAGAAAAAGCCACCGGATTTTGTAGCTGACAGATGACATCTGTTTAACCGGAAGCGCTGCCGTGCCGCCCTTACTGTTAACAGACCTGCTTGCGGCGAATTTTTTGCTGTAGGCATAACACAATATGATAACAAAAAACACAAGCGCCGCAACATAGATGAATGATTCGCCCAGCTTTATGGTTGCTTGGACGCCTTGGTATATGATCGGGTCATTGCCGGGAGGCAGCAAATGCCAATTCTGGTTAAAAATGTTCCACTTTCCATTGTATTGCTCGATAATCGGTTCCGTGTTGCTTCCCCCCTTACCTATAATAAGCAGAATAAAGACAGTATAGCACATTTCGTCCGAATGCGCAAGATAGAGCTTTTTCACTTTTATGTAAATATCAGGCGGCGGCAGCCTGTGATAAAAACATTCTTGCGGTTATATTAACAAGCAATCGGCAATCCCCAAAAATTTCGCCAAGCTTTGCGCCCACAATGCGGTATAATTGCATTCCCTAATATTGTCAAAGAGGCGCGCGAATGGAAACAGCAAACACCCTGCCGGTGCGGGCAAACGAAAAACCAATGCAACCCGCGCGGATTCTGCGCAAAGCGGCTGTGCACGCGCTCTCTGCCGGAGCGGCGTTTGCGCTGGCGTATGGCGGTTCCTTTGCGGGGATTTCTCCCTTTGGGCTGGCGTTTGCTGCGGCTGTTCCTTTCCCGTATTGCGTCACGGCGGCGGCGGGTGCGTGCGCCGGTTACGCGCTGGGCGCCGTTGGCGCGGCTGAGATACTGCGCTTTGCGGCGGCAGTGTTGGCGGCGGTTATGCTGCGTGTTATTGCCGAGTGCTTTCTCCGCGCGGATATCCCGCGTATACTGTACCCGGCAGGGGCGGCAGTCAGCGCGTTGGCAACAGGCGCCGCCGTACTTTCGGTGGAGGGCTTTACGTCCGCATTAATGCTGCGCCTTGTGTGCGAAACCATACTGGCGGGCGGCGCGTGTATGCTGTTCGGCGAAGTTATGCCGCGGGAGGCGTTGTATGCAACGCCAAACACACAGCCGAGCCCGGCGCGTGATTGGCTTGAGCGAACACGGTCAGAAGGCCGCACACGCCTTGCGCTGGTGTTTTCGGCCGCCGTATTTATTGCAGCGCTTGCTCCTTTCCGCGTTTTGGGGCTCTCGCCGTCGGTCAGCCTTGCCGCGCTGTTGATTTTGTCGGCAGCGTTCATTGCGGGAGCAGAGGGCGGGAGCGTGGCGGGTGTGGCATTCTCCGCCGCGCTTTTGCTGAGGGGCGAGAGCGTGACGCTCGCGCTCATGCTCTGTTTGGGCGGCGTGCTGGCGGGGGCGCTCTCGCCCTTGGGCAGATTGCTCAGCGCGGGCGTTTTCTGCGCGGCGGGCGGTTTTTTGGTGTTGCTGAATCCTGTCGGTGATGCGTATGTCCTTTTTGCGCTCTGCATTGTCGGTGCGGCGATTTTCCTGTGCATACCGCCGAAAGTTCTGGCGGAGGCACAGCGGTCGGTGCAGCCGATGCCTATTGCGGAGGCGGACGGACAAGCTGTGCGGCTTTTGGACGATACCTCGCTTGCGCTGAAGCAGGTACGTGAGTGCGTAGAGCGGGTTTCGCTCTCGTTAGAAGAGTTGGGCGCAAAGCACGCATTGGACGCCGATGCGCACGGGGAGGAAATACAGGTGCGGACGCGAACACTGCGGGACGCTGTCAGTGAGCAGCTGGGCGGCATGGAAGACATTCTGCACGATTTGGGTGAAACGCTCTCGAATTCGGGGCGTTATCTGCCCGCGCAAAGCGCTCAGGCAAAGGCGACGGCAATACGGGCGGGGCTGGCGTGCCGCTCGGCGGATTGCACGCTTGACCGCCGGGGGCACATAGAATTGCGGCTGATTCTTTCTGAAATGCCGGGCGAAGGTCGCCTGCCGGGCGCGGACTTTGATTACGCGGCATTTTTAAGAAAGCTGCAGAGGGCAGCAGGAGTGGATTTGCGGGAAATATCGCTTGAGAAGGCGCGCGGAGGTGAATACGAGTGGGAGTTTGCACAAAAGGCGGCATACGCACTGGACGTTGGCGTGGCACAGCGCGCACGCGGAGATGCAAGGCTCTGCGGCGATTATTACGCGCAGTTCATGCTCCCCGGCGGTGAAACCGTCTTTTTGCTGAGCGACGGCATGGGCACAGGCGGGCGCGCGGTGGTGGACAGCGCGTTGACCTGCACGCTGTTCTCCACGCTGGCGCAGGCAGGCTTGAGCTTTCCCTGCGCGCTGCGTCTGACGAATGCCGCGCTAATGGCAAAATCTGCGGAGGAATCGCTTGCCACGCTTGATGCTGCAGTGTTTGACCCATACACAGGCGAACTGCGGCTATATAAAGCGGGCGCGGCGGCATCAATACTCACCGCAAAAAGAACCGCCGAGCGCGTGGAGTCGGACTCCCTTCCGGCGGGGATACTGCGCGAGATTGCCTTCGGCGAGCACAAACGCTCCCTTGCGGCGGGCGACATCTGCGTGCTGTTCTCCGACGGCGCTGTCTTTGAGGACGACAGCCCCCTGCGCGATTTGCTGAACGGCTGGTCAAAGAGCGCGGAGAAGCTTGCGCAAGCCGTGCTCTCTCTTGCCCTGCGCGGCGTTCCCGCCAACGAACAGGACGACGCGACTGCGGCGGTTCTTAAGGTGGAAAGCGCGGCGGGCTAAGTGTATTTCAGCAGCGCTTGTGTATAACGATCGGTCGGAGCAATCGCAGGAAAGGCTGTAACGGCAACAAGAAATGCCTTCTCAAAAACGAGAAGGCATTAATTCCGCAGTATCAAAACGGTTTCGGCCGTCCTCCGGGCGGACGCGGCGGTTCCGGCGGATGCGGGGACGGAGGCCCGGGTGGGCGCGGCGGCGACGGCGGTTTTGGGCGGCACTGCGGGTAAAACTGCGGGAACAGCGGTGCCCAAATCGGGCAGGCGGGCGGGCGGTTTTCCGGCATATTGAAGCTTCCTTTCCATTTTGAATTACTATATATTATGCTGAAAATAACAAGCTCGCCACCGCCGCTTGCTTGTTGAGCCGCAGAATGATATACTATGACGGCTACAGTTAATTAAATTATTCAAGGAGAAACGGATGCCACAAAAATCCTTCCGTGAATCACGTTATTTTCCGCTTACTGCGGCGGCGCTGCTGCTTGCTGTGTCAGTGCTCATGCCGCAGATTTTTCACAGCTTTGGTCCGGCAGGCGGCAAAATGTTCCTGCCCATGCACTTTGGCGTGCTGCTGGCGGGGCTGTATTTAGGTCCTTGGTGGGGGCTTGCCATTGGAACAATGTCGCCCTTGCTGAGCTTCCTCCTGACAGGAATGCCGCCCGCGGCAATGCTGCCCTTCATGTGCGCGGAGCTGGCGGCTTACGGTCTTTTTGCCGGGATTTTTTCCCGCGCGCTGCTTCGCGGACAAAATAGCAGCAAGTGCCGGCTTGTGTATCCCGCACTGATACTCGCGCAGATTGCAGGACGGCTTGTCAGCGCCGGCGTACTGTTTCTTTGCGGAGACGTAATTGGTCTTCAGGGCGCGGCAAAGGCGGCGAGCGTCTGGACGGCGACGCTTGCCGGCGTGTGGGGCATTGTGATTCAGCTGGCGGTGCTTCCGCCGGTTTTCATGCTGATAAACAAGATTCTTCCGCCGGCGGATAAACGCAAAAAATAATCAGGAGGGGCAAATATGTCAGCAATAGAAAACGCAAAGCGTTTGCTTCATGCGGGGGACTGCGTCTGCGCGGTGGCAGCTGCCGACGGGGCAGAGCTTGCCTGCGCGGGGCAGGGGCTTATGCCGATTATCACCTTGCTGAGGGAAAACCCGGCGGTGCTGCGCGGTGCTGCGGTGGCGGACAAAGTTATAGGCAAGGCGGCGGCAATGCTGCTTGTCTATGGCGGCGCGGTCGCCGTGTGGGGCGGTATCATGAGCCGACCCGCGCTGGATTTTCTGGAGACATCCGGCGTCCCGGCGGAATACGGCAAGCTGGTGCCGATACTCAAAAACCGTGCCGGCACAGGGCAGTGCCCAATGGAGGCAAAGGCGGCGGGGCTTGCTGCGGCTGCGGATGCGTATGCGGTGTTTTGTCAACAAAATCACGCGGCAAGCGTAAGCCCGCAAAATCTAACATCTAAAATCTAAAGTCTAAAGTCTAATTTTGTGCACCTTGCCATATCTGAACGGCGAGACGTCAAAACCCTTGCCACAAAGCGCCGAAAGTGGTATAATTCATTAAGTATACCTAAACCGATTCAGCATAAAAATCAAGGAGGAACCATCGCAATGGCACGTAAAAAGAAGACCATGAAGGGCAACGACGCCGCCGCGTACGTATCTTACGCATTCACCGAGGTCGCCGCAATTTACCCGATCACCCCGTCCTCAGACATGGCGGAGGCAACCGACCGCATGGCAACAGAGGGTCAGAAAAACATCTTCGGCGAAACCGTCAAGGTCACCGAGATGCAGTCCGAAGCCGGCGCGGCGGGAGCAGTCCACGGATCGTTGGCCGCCGGAGCTCTCACCACAACCTACACCGCGTCGCAAGGCTTGTTGCTGATGATTCCCAACATGTACAAAATTGCGGGCGAGCTGCTGCCCAGCGTCATCGACGTTTCCGCACGCTGCGTTGCAACCCACGCGCTCAACATCTTCGGCGATCACTCCGATATCTACGCCTGCCGTCAGACCGGCTACGCCATGCTCTGCTCACAAAATGTGCAGGAGGTCATGGACTTGGGCGCAGTGGCTCACCTTGCAACAATCAAGAGCCGCGTGCCGTTTGTGCACTTTTTCGACGGCTTCCGCACCTCCCACGAGATCCAGAAAATCGACGTGTGGGACTATGAAGAACTCAAATCCATGGTGGATCTGGACGCGATTGACGACTTCCGCCGCCGCTCACTCAACCCGGAGCATCCCGTGCTGCGCGGCTCCGCCCAAAACCCCGATATTTTCTTCCAGGCGCGTGAGGCGTGCAACCCCTACTACGAAGACGTTGTTGGCGTAACCGAGCGTTATCTTGGCGAGGTCAACGCAAAGTTGGGGACGGATTATCAGCTGTTTAACTATTATGGGGCGCCGGACGCGGAGAAGGTCATCATCGCCATGGGTTCCTTCTGCGACACGATTGAGGAAACCATTGATTACCTCAACGCGCATGGACAGAAAGTGGGATTGGTCAAGGTTCGCCTGTATCGTCCGTTCAGCGCCAAGCACCTGATCGACGCAATCCCCGCCACGGTCAAGACGATCTCTGTCCTGGACCGCACCAAAGAGCCGGGCTCCCTTGGCGAGCCGCTCTATCTGGACGTCGTCGCCGCACTGCACGACAGCCAATACAAAGACATCCCCATTTTGGGCGGACGCTACGGCTTGGGCAGCAAGGACACCAACCCCGCCGATGTGGTGGCCGTTTACTCCAACATGAGCGCGGCAGAGCCGAAAAAGCGCTTCACCCTTGCCATCACGGACGACGTGACGCATCTGTCACTGCCCCGCACGGAAAGCCCGGACACAACCCCTGCCGGAACGTTCTCCTGCAAGTTCTGGGGGCTTGGCGGCGACGGCACTGTGGGCGCAAACCAGAACGCCATCAAAATTATTGGCGACAACACCGATATGTACGCTCAGGGCTACTTTGCATATGATTCCAAGAAGACCGGCGGCGTGACAATCAGTCACCTGCGCTTCGGCAAAACACCCATCAAATCCACTTATTATATCAATAAAGCGGATTTTGTTGCGTGCCATAATCCGTCATATATCGATAAATATGACATGCTCGCGGACCTCAAGCCCGGCGGCGTGTTCCTGCTCAACTGCCTGTGGACACCTGAGGAATTGGAGCAATATCTGCCGGCGTCCGTCAAGTCATATATAGCCAAAAACAGCATTCAGTTCTATGCAATCAACGCCACCGCGCTTGCCGAAAAAATCATGCGCGATGGTCGCCGCACCAACACCATCCTGCAGGCGGCGTTCTTCAACCTGACCAAAATTCTACCCGCCGAGCAGGTGATTGACCTGATGAAAGCAGCAGCGGCGCGCTCATTTGGCAAAAAGGGCGAGGAAATCGTCAAGATGAATCACGACGCAATCGACGCTGGCTTCAACTCTGCCGTTCGCGTGGACGTCCCCACTGCGTGGGCAGATGCGGTTGACGAGAGTACGGCCGCCGAGGTGAGCGAAGAGCGCGAAGAGCTAAAAAAATTCGTCGTTGGCGTTCTCAATCCTGCCAATGCGCAAAACGGCGATGCGCTGCCGGTTTCCACCTTTGCAGACACCGCCGACGGCACTTTCCCCCAAGGCTCAGCGGCGCACGAAAAGCGCGGCATTGCAATCAACGTGCCCTGCTGGAATAAAGAGAACTGCATTCAGTGCAACTTCTGCGCCTATGTTTGCCCGCACGCGGTTATCCGTCCGTTCGCGTTGACCGCCGACGAGAGCGCCAATGCTCCCGCAGAGCTGAAAAAGACCGCCGCGACTGGTCTGCCCGGCCTGGAGTTTGCGATTGGCGTATCCGCGCTGGACTGCACCGGCTGCGGCTCCTGCGCTCACGTGTGCCCCGGCAAAAAGGGCGAGAAAGCGCTCGTTCTGCAGCCTATTGACACTCAGCGTCACGAGCAGGGCAACTTCGATTACCTGCGCACATTGCCCGCCAAAAACGAGGTCGGCGAAAAGTTCAAGACGAGCACCGTCAAGGGCAGTCAGTTCAAGCAGCCGCTGCTCGAGTTCTCCGGCGCGTGCGCGGGATGCGGCGAAACCCCATACGCAAAACTTGCCACACAGCTTTTCGGCGAGCGGATGTATATCGCCAACGCAACCGGTTGCTCATCAATTTGGGGCGGCAGCGCACCCAGCACTCCATATACCGTCACGCCCGAGGGCAAAGGTCCTGCGTGGGCAAACAGCCTGTTTGAAGATAACGCCGAGTACGGATTCGGTATGCACCTTGCCAACAAGGCAATACGTCTGCGCCTTGCGCGTTTAACGGAAGAACTGCTTACGCATGACTACACCTGCACCGAGCTGAAGGATGCGGCGCAGAAATGGCTTGACACAATCGACGACGGCGAAAATAACCAAGCCGCCGCAACAGCATATATAGCCGCGCTCAAGTGGGGGACCGATTTGGAGGAGTCCGCTTTCATTGGCACAGAATATGAGCATCTCTGGGATAAAGAGAACAAGCGATGCACCTGCCCCGCCTGCACCCTCGCGCAGGAAATCCTCAAGGACGCTGACTATCTGGTCAAGAAGTCGTTCTGGATGTTTGGCGGCGACGGTTGGGCATACGACATCGGCTTTGGCGGGCTGGACCACGTAATCGCCTCCAACGAGGACGTGAACCTGCTTGTGTTCGACACCGAGGTGTATTCCAACACGGGCGGGCAGGCTTCCAAGGCGACGCCGACGGGCGCGGTTGCAAAATTCGCCGCCGCCGGCAAGGTTGTAAAGAAGAAAGATCTGGCGGCAATCGCCATGAGCTACGGTTACGTTTATGTGGCGCAGGTCGCCATGGGCGCGGACTACAATCAGTGCCTTAAAGCGTTCCGCGAGGCGGAGGCATATCCGGGTCCATCAATCATCATAGCGTATGCGCCGTGCATCAACCACGGAATTAAGGGCGGCATGGTCGGCAACATCAGCGAGGAGAAAAAGGCTGTTGAGGCGGGCTACTGGCACACATTCCGCTTTGATCCGCGCCTTGCTCAGGCCGGTCAAAACCCGTTCCAGCTGGACAGCAAGGCTCCCTCCGCCAGCTACCGCGACTTTATCCTAAACGAGACGCGCTACACTGCATTGCAGCGTGCGTTCCCCGCAAAGGCAGACGAGCTGTTTGCCCTGAGCGAGAAAGCCGCCACCGAGAAGTGGGCGCATCTGCAACGGCTCAAGGAGATCTACGCTCCGGCAGAATAAGCACACTTTAGAACCCAACGCCCTCCTAACACGATAGGGGGGGCGTTTTTGTGAGCTGCCCAACAAAAAATCCCCCTCAATTAAGGGGGGGGGATTGGCGGATTTGCATCTTGCCGCCTGCTTACTTGACCGTGATTTTGCACGTTGCCGCCTTGCCGTTGAAGGTCTTCACAGTGACGGTGCACGTGCCCTTGGCTTTGGCGGTGATTTTGCCGCCGCTCACTGCGGCGATTTTGCTGTTGCTCGTCGTCCATGTCTGTGCGCAGCTTGCATAGCCGGACGGCACACTCGCGGTCAGCACAGCGGTCTTGCCCTTGGCGAGGGTTAAGCTCGCCTTGTTCAGCGTGACCTTCGCGGGTGCCTTCTTCACCGTCACGGTGATTGCCGCAGTCTTGCCGTTGTATGACTTGACGGTGATTTTCGCCTTGCCGGCTGCTTTTGCGGTGATTTTCCCCGCACTGTCCACCGTCGCAACCTTGGTGTTTGATGAACTGTACTTCCGTGTGCTCTGCGCATTCGATGGAGTCAGCGTCACACTTGTGCTGAATTTTTCACCAACGCCGAGCGTGACGGATTTGTTCAGCACAAGCTTGGTTGGCGCCGGCTTGACCGTAACGTTCACCGTCAGCTTGCGCGCCGCGCTGTCCGTCACATAAAACGTGACTTTCCCCGCTTTCACAACCTGATACGCCGTGGCGGAGGTCTTCTTGAGTATAGCGCTGTTGACGACCTTCCACGCCGCCGCCTTAACCGCCGCATAGTTGGGCAGTGTGTAGTTCTGTCCCACACCGATTGTGACGTTTATTGTTAAAGACTTGAGTTTGCCGCACTGCGAAAAGGCATCGGCGGCAATCGTGGTGATATTCCGGCTCAGCGTGAGCGACGCCAGCTGTCCGCTGCCCGCAAACGCAAGCGCGGCTATGGTTTTTACAGATGAGGGGAGCGCCAGGCTTTTCAGTGACTCGCAGCCCTCAAAGCAGCTGGCGGGGATTGCGCTCAGTCCTTCGGGGAGCGTAACCTTGCTCAGCGCGGAACAATACGCAAACGCGCACGCGCCAATGCCGGTTGCCTTTGCGGGAATGCTGACTGCGGTTAACGCCATACACGCAAAAAACGCGTATGCGCCAATGTTGGTCAATCCTGCCGGGAGCGTGACGGATT
Source organism: Oscillospiraceae bacterium (assembly GCA_031290105.1). GTDB lineage: Bacteria > Bacillota > Clostridia > Oscillospirales > Acutalibacteraceae > WRKY01. Next base: position 21,366 of record JAITOD010000005.1, on the reverse strand, counting down.
TCAACGATGTGCACATATCAAAAGCGTGCGCGGCAATGATTTTCACGCTCGCGGGGAGCTTTACGCTTGTTACCGCGCAGGTGGTGAACGCTCCTTCGCCGATTTGCGTTACGGGCTTACCGGCGATTTTGTCAGGCACAGTCAGTGCGCCCTTTGCCTTGGCGGAGTGCTCAATGCGCACTTCCTTGCCGCTGTTGATGAGGCTGTAGGTATAAACACCGCCGGTATATTTTCCCACAACGCCCCACTGCGGAGCGGCTGTTGCAGCGGCGGGAGCAAGTGCGGCAATCAGCAAAAGTGACGCTAAGATGAGGGAACATAGCTTCTTCATGGTCTTATCCTTGTATATGTGTTGCAATATGGCAAAAACCTGCCATATTACACACAGAGTATAGCACATTTCGGGCGGATTGGCAAGTGCCCGAATGTTGGTAAACGCCGCGGGTGGCGGCAGCGGACAAAGGCCGCGGTTTTTTTACCGGGCAAAAGCAATAAAAATTCAATGCTCGCGGTAAGACAGCTTGTGCCGCAAAAAGCAATTAACGCAAATGTTCACAGCCCAAAAGTAAGGGGCTTGCGTTTTTTGCGCGGATGTGTTAAACTAGAAGCGGATTTTCTATACACAAGGAGGTCAATTGACATGAAAACTAAACGTATTCTCTCGCTGCTGCTGGCTTTACTCATGCTTCTGGGTTCGGGCGCGGCATTCGGCACGTCCGCCGCTGCAGATGACATCGATGCTGCAATCACCGTGCACACGGCAAACAAAATAGGCGATGCGCCCGGTAAGGATTTTGCCCAGCCCGGCTACTGGTTTGTTTGGGTGACGGGCATCTATCCCGGCAACATCGTGAAGTGGGTTGTCAAAGATTCCGGCGACACAGACGTCACAGCCAAAGCCGGTTCTGCCAACGCCGCGGGCTTTACAGTTGGTTTGGGTCTGCCCCCCGGGGCATACACAATCACTGTGAAGGTTATCCAGAGTGTGGGAACAACCGTGAATGCCGACCCGCTGACACCCGAAGCCTTCATCATCCCCGACCGTAAAAAGCTCCGCGACGCGCTCAACGGCGACCAAACCGTTAATCTGTCTATCCTTTATGATGAGGGTAAATGGCAGATATACTCTTCGGCGAAACAGAAGGCAATACTTGCATACGAAGCTTATTATTTGAATCAGGCGGCGCTGGACGCCTACGCTGATGCTTATCTTGCCGCGCAGAAAGACCTGCCGCTGAAGGACCAGCGTCTCTCGGAGTTCCTCTGGCACATGCTGAACCTGTTCTACACGGTGTTTAGGTTTATCCCGTTCGGGAATCATCCGTATTATACGCTCTAAAATCAGGGCGCGTTAATTGATGGCAGCAGACGTTCGAGCGCTCTACCGTCTGCTGCTGTTGTTGTATTTTTTGCCGGTGCGTGCTATAATACACTTCATAGGCTGCGGTTTCTCTCGGGCATGGAACGCGCGGTAATATTTTGTTGGCGGCGGGATGAATATGGCTGATGTTTGTGTTGTAGGGGCAGGCCCTGCAGGGATTTCCGCTGCGCTGTATGCATTGCGCGGCGGCTTCAGCGTAACGGTGCTTGACAACGGAAGCGGCGCGCTCCGCAAGGCGGAGAAAATTGAGAACTACTACGGCTTTGCAGAGCCAATCTGCGGCGATGAGCTGGCGGCGAACGGCAGGGCACAGGCGGTTCGTTTGGGCGCGGAGCTTGTGACGGCTGAGGCTGTGTCACTTGCGCCGGCAGAGGGCGGTTTTGTTATTGGCACGGCGGGCGGGGCAGAGCTTACCTCGCGGGCTGTCGTTCTGGCGGCGGGGTCTCCGCGCAAAACGCCGAGCATTCCCGGGCTTGTGGCTCTGGAGGGGCACGGCGTGAGCTATTGCGCCGTTTGTGATGCTTTTTTCTACCGCAAAAAGCAGGCGGCGGTGCTGGGCTTTGGCGAATACGCGAAGGCGGAGGCCGCACATCTGCTGCCGCTTGCCGGGTCGGTTACGCTATTGACAAACGGCGAGGAGCCGGGCGCGGATTTTCCGCCGGAGGTGACGATTGTCACGGCACGTCTTGCGGAATTTCTTGGCGAAAAACGCCTTGAGCGCGTACGTTTTGCGGACGGCGGCACACTGCCGCTTGACGGCGTATTCGTCGCCTACGGCACGGCGGGCAGTGCCGACTTAGCGCGGAAAATAGGCGCACTTACGCAGGGCAGCGCAATTATTGCGGACGCGCACGGTCAGACCAATATTCCCGGACTATACGCGGCGGGCGACTGCACGGGCGGTACGCTGCAAATCGCGAAGGCGGTTTATGACGGAATGAACGCGGGGTTGTCGCTGATAAAATATTTACGCTGAGCTCAAGGTACAGGGCAAAGCAAAAATTACAGGGGCTTTTGGCATTCAGCCGGGTTTGCGGGAGGCGGCGGATTTTTTGCCGCCTCCCTACGTCAATATTTGTGCAAATAGCCTTAAATTGCGGGATTGACGAGCCAAATAAACATCGCCGGGCGGAAGCCCGCCGCATAGCTGCGGTAGTAGTTCATGAAGAAACCCTGCGCAGCGCCGTATGGCGTAACACTGACCCAATACGGTATGGTTTTGTTGTTGAGCGCGGGGGTGCGTGTGAAATAGTCGTTGGGCAGGTGCTGCTTTTCGGCATTGCTGACCGCGTCCGCAACCTTCTCCTGCTTCATGGCGTATTCGTTGCCGAAAATCACCGTGCCGCCATTGACCCGTTCCGCAGCGGTGCGCGTGTTGATCTTTGCCGGGTCCGGCGATTGATCGCCAAAATCGCGTATGAGCGCATTATCTATCCCGCGGTACCCAAGCTCCTCCATGCTTAGCGGAAAAACACGCAGAACGTCATGACGATATTCGTCCGTGGTGTTAAAATCGCCCTTGAGCGTGGGGACGTTTTTCTCCGCGTTCACTGGCGGCAGTTCCTTTAGCTTGGAGTAAAAATCCTGCATCCAGACGTAAAAGCCGGTATCAACATAGCTTGCGCCAAGACCGATCGTATCAAACGCCAGCGCGTGCTCCGCGTATATGAGCGCCTGATCGTTTTCTTTCATCAGGACGCGCCACTCCACGCCGTCCGCCTCAAAGGTTTCGCCGATTCGCGCGGCTTTCGCCTTTTCCTGCGGATTCACCATAGCGTCATTTGCCGTCACATTTACCGTGATGGTGTATTCGTCCGCGGCGGCGATTGTAATCGTGCCGGTGTAGCCTGCGGGAATCACCAGCCGGCGTGTCCTGCCGTCAATATCGGCGAGCGAAATGAGGTTCTCTGCGGCAAGGGGAGCAAAGCTTGCGTTGGCGGTGCCGCCGGTGTTAAGCTGCGTCATGGACATATCGTTTGCGTCGCCTGTTGTGGTGAAAAAGCGAGTTGTGCGCTGCCCCACGGGAGAAGTGAGGTTGATGGAGTCAACAGGGTTCATACGGCGGTTGCTTACCTGCTCAAATACCTCCGTGCCGCCGCCAAGCACTTCTTCATCGCCATAGCTGTCCTTAATTTTGGGAGGCATATCGCTCCAATCGCCAAGCTTATCATAAGGGAGCGACTGCATATCCACGTGGAGGGCGTAATAGAAGCTGCCATCCGGATTTTTAAGCAGCTCCAAGGACTCCACAAGGTTGGAGCTGATTTCGCCCGGATTCAGCGCCTGTCCCCAATAAATCCAGCCGTCCGAAGCTAAAATCCACTTTGCGGCGGACTTGCCGTCCCAATCCGCAAGCAGAACAACATCCTTGCCAAGCGTCACCTTAACGAAGTCGTCAATTGCGGTTTTGCTGCCGTCCCAGGGTTTAATGTGGTATGCGCACTCGCCGTTGGGGACTATCAGGTGGTTCACGTCCGCATCATAATCGGCACGTGTGTAGCCCGGCAAAACAGACACGGCGGCATCCTTTGTGATTTGTATGCACATGAATTTGCCGTATTGTCCGTTGGGATCTTTTGCCTGCGTTTGGATAAACCAGCCTGTCACGCCGCGAATAGCGTCCGTAAGGCGGGCTGTGCCGTGGTTTGGGTATGCCGCCTGTGCCTCCGCCTGAGTTTCGAATCGGATAAAATTGCCTGATGTGTCAATCATATAGCGCACATCGGTGAAGGCTTGCCGCAGCTTGCTGATTTCCATATAGTCCTTCAACTGCAAGCGGACATACACAGGACCGTAATCTCCGTTAGTCAGTCCGTCGTTACTCACGCGGACCTGCTTTTTAACCGCGCCCTGCTCTGCTTTCCAGTCCTTGCGCTCTGCATAGTCCTCAATCAGCGTTGCGGTGTATAGCAGCTCCTCGCCGCCGGAGGCTTGGTTGGTCTTGTGCTGAGTGTAGTCACGCCAAGCAAGCGTGCCGCTCACCAGCATTGCGGAAGCCAGCACTAAGGCAATCAGCGCGATGATTAATTTTTTCTTTTGCATAAAAATGTTCTCCCTTGCGTCAGGTTTGATGATATAGGCAATCGGTGATTAACGGCGGAATCGCTGTTCAGCGGCGGTGATTTGCCGCCCCTGAAGCTCTTCCCATTTTTAAGCTTGCCAAAGCTTTATCAGTTCTGCGGGCGCGTCAGTCCAAAGCCCGAGATCGCCCTTGGATACCGCGTTGAGCTCGGTGTGGATTGCGTAGTAGAAGCTCCCGTCCGGCTGCGCGGTCAGGGTGATTGTTTTCAGAAAGTCGGCGGTGGTTTCGTCCGGCCGGAGCGGCTGTGCCCAATATACCCAAGCATCGGAGTCCTCGCGGTCGTCAATGACCCATTTGGGCGCTGATTCCGGAGCTTTTGCCCAGTCGCTCAAGCGAATCACCGCAGCTTGGTTCAGTCCCCAGGCGATGTACGCCGCCGTTGGCAAAGGCTCTCCGCTCCAGCTGTGGATTGGGTACGCGCATTCCTCCGTGATTTTGATTGATGGGTCGTCATTATGGCCGGCGGCGGGGTTTTGCGCCCGAACGCTGCCCGGAATCACGGGGGTGGGCGTGCCCACATTAATCCCTATGACGACATAGTCGCCGTATTGCCCATTACCGTCGCCTTGCTTTGTGCGGATAAACCAGCCGCTCATGCCGGAAAGCGCGTCCGTAAGCCGGGCGGTCTCGTGGTCCGGGTGGGCGGCTTTGGCGGCTTCCTCGGTTTCGTAGCAATAGAACGCGCCGTTCTCGTCTATGGCATAGCGCTCCGCTGTTTTTTGGTAGCTCAATGGGGCAATCTCCATGAACTCCTTGAGTTGGATGCGCACATACACCGCGCCGAATAGCCCCTGCGCGTCGCCCGCGTTTTTCACGCGGATTTCTTTTTTTACCGCACCGTCGCCGGTTTTCCAATCATTGATGGGTCTGTAGTCCTCAATCAGGCGCGCGCCGTATTGCTCGCCCGCGCCAAGCGCTTCGTTGGTCTTGTGCTGGCTGTAGTCCTGCCAGGCAAGCGTGGTGCCTATCCCCATGGAGAGTGTCAGCGCCATGGCAAGCGCGGTCAGCAGCAGCTTGCCCTTCAGGTCCTTAATAAAGCTCATGTTCTTTCCTTCCAAATAGCAGGTATCTCATTGAAAACGCGGAGAATATCATCAGCGCGAACCAAGGCAATGCGTCGGAGCTGTCGCCGGTTTTGGGCGGGCTGCCGGGTGCGGCGGTAGTGCGGATGGTAGTTGGGGCGCTTGGCGCAGGCGTTGCAGGCGGCACTGTGGTTGCAGGCATTGCTGTGGTCTGCGCGGGAGTTGTGTGCGGCGCTGCGGTTGTGTGCGGCGCTGTGCCAACGGGTGTGGTTGCGGGGGTTGCGGTACTGCTTGCGGTTTGCGCGGGAGTCGTGACTTCGGCGCGGCTTGTTGCAGGTCTTGTTGCATTTGTTGCGGGTCGGGCAGCCTGAGTGTATGGTACGCCGCCGATAGCCTCGTTGGTTTTGTGCTGGTCGTTTGTGCGCCAAGCGCTTGTGGCGGACATGAACGCGCTGAAGATGAAAGTGGGGAGCGTTAGCGCAATCAGTATTTTTGTCAGTGCTTTGGGTACCATGCTCCCTCCTCTTCTGTTGTGCAGGGGAACTTTGTTAATCTTTAGTCTTTGGTTGTGAATTGTGAAACAGCAACTGCAGACTGAACGAGAGCAGCAGCAATCCGCCAAACAGCAGACCCAGCATGGGCAGGTGTTCTTTGACGAACATCAGCACCTCGCCGAGCCGGGGCACGTGCGTCTGCACAACGCCGATAATATTGCCGAGGTAAACGGTTTCCCTGTCTGCCATGGGGTTTTCAAGCCCCTTGGTGCGGTATCCCGGACTGCCGTCAGCCGCGTCATCGGGCAGGATTTCCACCACACGGTGGGTTGCGGGCTTGCCGTCGCCGCGCAGAAAGGTAATGTCCGTGCCAACCGCAATGTCCGCCGCAACCGCCTGCTTGACCAGCACAAGCGAGCCTATGGGGATTTCCCTTTGCATACTGCCGCTTTCCACGTTAAATACGCGATAACCGAAGAAACTGCCGCCTTCGCCGCCGCGCCACATCAGCGCGCCGATTACGCAAAGCGAGATGGCAAGGTAAAACAAAACATTTCCGGCAAAGGTAACTGCGCTTTTGCGTTCCGCCACGGCAGAGCTTCCGTTATGAGCGGCTGTTTGTTCGGGGCGGAGATGGTGCACTGCCCGTGCCGATTGCCCCGGAGGAGTGTAATAATTCAGGCGCATACTGTACCTCCGTATTTCGCGCATTGCCAAGTATACCAGCGCGCCGCTGCGGTTTCAATGATTAAATTCTGGAAAAGGAGGGGGCTTTTGTGAGCATTTTCCTAAAATATGGAAACCGCGCCTATGCGCTTTTGATAATAGAAACATCGAAAAAGCAGTGTTTTTTCAAGGGTTTGTGCGCAAAGCATTATTTTGAAGCGAAAAAACGCTTGCCGATTATTGCCTGAAATGTTAGATTTTAGCCCTCAAAAAAATCTTCGTGTTGATTCTTTGCACCGAAAATGCTATAATTAACGGCAAGGCGCATCTGTGTGTGCCTTTGGGGGTTTTTTTATGGCGCGGGAAGGTATTTGCCACATTGTCGGCGCGGCGGACTTACAGCACGCAGACGGCACGGACACTCCGTTGCCTGGTGACAAAAGCTTGTCCGTTGCAATGCCGATTATCCGTTCGGGTGATTTGTGCCTTGCGGCAGACGGCGGATGGCAGGCTCTGGAAAAACTGGGGATAAGCCCCGATTTGGTCGTTGGCGATTTTGATTCGTCCGAAGCTCCGGAAGGCATGCCCGCAATCCGCCTTAACCCCGTGAAGGACGTGACCGACCTTTACGCCGCGGTGCAAATCGGCAAAGGGCGCGGATACCGTGACTTTAGGCTGTACGGCGCATTGGGAGGCTCGTGGGGGCACAGCGCGGCAAACCTGCAGATTCTGGCAGGGCTTGCGCGGGAAGGCTGCGGCGCAGTTATCATTGCGGACGGAATACGCGCAGCAGCGCTGAGCAGCAGCAGCATGAGCCTATCCCCTATATATGGCCGCCGCGTGAGCATATTGGCATTTGGCGGCACGGCAAGCGGAGTAACACTCAAAGGTATGCGATATCCCCTTAACAACGCCGAACTGGATTGCTTTTTTCCGCTGGGCGTGAGCAATAGTATTATCGGCGATGAAGCGGAAATCAGCGTAACGGACGGCATGCTGCTGATTATTCAGGAGCAGTCTGAAATCTAAGGGAGGGAGAAAAAGCAAATGGCAAAAAGCCGCCGAAAAAAAACACCGAAAGCCATGCGTAACCGCACGCAGAGCATTGCTAACAGGTGGGCAAAAAACACCTTAGGCACAACCTTAATGGTGCTGCTGTTGCTTTGCTCCGCAATTTTATTCGCAATTCAGCAGAGCTATTACAGCTCTGTCCGCACAGCGCTTGAAGCTGCCGCCGAAAGCCCGAATGCTCCTGTCGTATTTTTGCAGGACAGCGGAAGCGGCGGCGCTCTGCTGCAAAACAGCGCGGCAATGCTGGATAGTTTTGCCGGGAGCAGCCACATGGCTGTTTGGCTCTATGATTTATCCGGCAAGATTATCCTCTCTTCCGACGGTTCGATTAAGGACAGCACATATATTCCCCAAAAGCTGGGCGCGCCGGCGGCTTTCGGCAAAACCGGCACGGTCCGTCTGCCTTCCGGCGAGCAGGTTATGACTATTATCACGCAGCTTAAAGACGCGAACAGCAAGCCTATCGGCTTTGTGCGGTATTTGGTTTCGCTTCAGGCAGTCAACCGCCAGCTTTTTGCAATCGCAGGCGCAATGGCGGCGTTTTGCGTGGTTGCGCTGGGCTTGCTTATGCTGATTGGCGCGCGCTTTCTCCGCACAATATTGACCCCAATCGGCGTGCTTGCGGAAACCGCCGAGAAAATCGCCGGGGGCGACATGAAAGCCCGTGTCCCGCCGCTCTCGCGCAACGACGAATTTGCGCGATTGTGCAGCACGGTCAACACAATGGCGGATAATCTGGAGGAGTCAAACCGCCTTAAAAACGACTTTATTTCCACCATATCGCATGAACTGCGCACACCGCTCACCGCAATCCGCGGCTGGAGCGAAACCCTGCGGCAGATTGGCGCGGCAGATGAAAGCGCTCAGCGGCGCGGCTTGACTATCATACTCAACGAATCCACGCGCCTTGGCAAAATGGTGGAGGAACTGCTGGATTTTTCACGCATGCAGTCCGGACGGCTGACGCTGCGCAAGGAGCCGCTCGATATTCTTGCGGAACTGGACGAGGTGGTCTTCACAGTCAAGGAAACCGCGCTGCGTGTGGGCGTATCGGTTCGGCAAAAGGTGCCGGAATTCCCTGTGCGCATGGAGGGCGACGCCGACAGGCTAAGGCAGGTTTTTATCAATATCATTGACAACGCCGTCAAATATAATCGCCCCGGCGGCTGGGTGGAGGTTGCGGCAAAGATTGGCGGCGCCGGCAAAATACCCAACGCACCCTCGGAGCTATCCCCGGGCAGCTCCGCAGCAGCACAGCTGCAAATCATATTTGAGGACAACGGACGCGGAATCCCCAAAGACGACCTCTCCCATGTTAAGGAAAAGTTCTACAAGGTCAACAACGGCGTGCGGGGCTCCGGGATTGGTCTTGCCGTTGCGGACGAAATCATCCGTTTGCACGGGGGAACACTTGAGGTAGACAGCGCCGAGGGTGAGGGAACCAGAGTGACAATCACTCTGCCCGTGGACAAAATAAAATTGCCGGAGCTGCCCGGCGAAATCATTACACTAATGGAGGAAGAACGTGCCAAATAATAAAAAAAAGCAATATGCGGCAGTCGGCGGGCAAGCCCTGATTGAGGGCGTGATGATGATGGGCAAGGCAGGCGCGGCGATTAGCATACGCAAGCCGGACGGCGCAATATCCACGCGCATGAAACCCTTCCGCCGCGCCAAAGATAAGCACAAGTGGATGGGTCTGCCGTTTATCCGGGGGATTGTGAATCTGGTTGAGTCGCAGGTGTTTGGCTACAAATGCATGATGGAGTCCGCCGAGGCCGCCGCGCAGGATATAACCGAAGACGAACCTGAGGGCAAGCTGGACGCGTGGCTCGATAAGCACCTTGGCGAAAAGCTCATGGGTGCTGTGGGCGCGATTGCGCTTGTGGTCGGCCTTGCGTTGGCGTTTGCGCTGTTTGCGTGGCTGCCCACGTGGCTGTTCGGCACAATCAACGCCGCTGCGTCAGACGGTTTGTCTGTGTGGAAGGCGCTGTTTGAAGGTCTGCTGCGTGTGATAATTTTCGTGGCGTATATGTTCGCCGTCTCGCGCACAAAGGACATACACCGCGTGTTCATGTACCACGGCGCAGAACACAAAACCATATTCTGCCTGGAATCCGGTGCTGATTTGACCGTGGCGAACGTCCGCCGCCAAGGTCGCTTTCATCCCCGCTGCGGCACAAGCTTCATCTTCCTCACAATCGCGCTGAGCATTGCAGTGAGTGCGCTTGTGCTGTTCTTCTTCCCGTGGCTCAAGGATTTCAACGCGCTGTGGATCTGCACAAAAATCCTGCTGCTGCCGTTGATTATCGCGGTTGGCTACGAGCTGATTCAGCTGGCGGGCAAGCACCAAAACGTCTTTACTCACGCAATGATTTTGCCCGGACTGTGGATGCAGCGCCTCACCACCGCAGAGCCGGACGACGGCATGATTGAGGTTGCAATAAAGGCGCTTCAGGCAGCTGAGGGGACACTCCCGCCGGAGGAGCTTGAAGCAGAGCCTGAACCGGAGCCGGAGGAGCTTAACCTGCAGGTTGTGCCGGAACTGAAGGCCGATGACTGACTCGCTCCTGCGGCTTCGGCGTGAGGGGGCAGCGCGGCTCCAAGCCGCCGGGATTGAGAATCCCCGCGCCGAGTGCGACTGGTTGCTCTGCCGCGCACTTGGCTGCACTCAAACGGAGCTGCTGCTGAGCGCCAAAGCCGATTCCCGCGCACAGTCACGATTCACGGAACTGATAGATCGCCGCGCCGCAGGCGAGCCCGTGCAATATCTGCTTGGCGAATGGGAATTCTGCGGCTTGCCGTTTTTCGTCGGCGAGGGGGTGCTTATCCCCCGACCTGAAACGGAAATTTTGGCGGAATATGCGGTCACACTATTGAAAGGACAAGCGCAACCCGTTGCCGTTGATCTTTGCGCCGGCACCGGCTGCATTGGCTTAACAATAGCGTGCCGCGTCCCGTCCGCGCACGTGTATTTGGTGGAGAAATCGCCCGCTGCGTTCGCTTATTTGGAACGCAATCGCAATCGCCCGGGTATGGTCAACACCACGCTGCTGCAAGGCGATATCCTCACTGATGCGCTGCCCGAAATCCCGCAGTGCGACGTTCTGTGCGTAAACCCGCCGTATATTCCTGCGGACGAAATGCCGACACTTCAGCGTGAGGTTCTGCGCGAACCCGCAATGGCTCTGGACGGCGGCGCGGACGGGCTGGATTTCTACCGCGCGATTGCAAAGCGCTGGGCGCCGCGCGTCAAGCCGGGCGGTGTGATTTTGCCGGAGCTTGGCGACGGACAATATGATGCGGTGCGGCGGATCTTCGCGGATATAGGCTGCGCAGTTTCGGCAATACCCGACAACGCGGGACATTTGCGTGTTTTAGTAGCAAAAAATCACATTAAGGGAGAATCGCGGATATGCTTTTGAATCTTTTGCGCGGCGGTGATATGGTATCACTGTTAATCAACCTGTTGGTGCGGGTGTTTATTGTGCTGTGCTGCCTGCCGTTCCACGAGTTTGCGCACGCGTGGGTTGCGGATAAGCTTGGAGACAAAACTCCGCGCCTTGCCGGCCGGCTGACGCTGAATCCCTTTGCCCACCTTGACCTTTGGGGCACTGTCATGATCTTTTTGGTAGGGATTGGCTACGCAAAACCTGTTGAGGTCAACGTGCGCAATATGCGCTGCGGAACCAAGCAGGGGCTTGCGCTCACGGCTGCGGCGGGACCCCTTTCAAACATTCTGCTTGCGCTCATAATAATGCTGATATCAAACACCGCCGCGCTGCTTTTGGGCAACGTCAACCCGGAATTCGCCGAGCTATTGGTTGTGTGGCTCTCTCTTGCCGCGTCAATCAACGTCACGTTGGCGGTCTTCAACCTCCTGCCAATCCCGCCGCTCGACGGCTTCAACATCCTGCAAATCTTCCTGCCGTATAAAGCCGTGCGCTTCGTTTCGCAGTACCATGTTTATATTCGCTACGGACTGCTGGCTCTCCTGCTTTTGGGCGTGCTGAGTGTTCCGATAAGCTTATTGAGCAATGCGCTCTACAGCGGCATGAGTTGGTTGGCAAGCCTGCCGTTTGCGCTGTTTGGTGCCGCCGCATGACCGCTCTTGCGGCGCCGCAATACAAGCTCGGCGAGTTTGAGGGTCCGCTGGATTTGCTCTTGCATCTTGTGAGCAAGCACAAGCTGGATATTCTGGATGTGCCTATACTTGGGGTGATTGGGCAGTATTTGGCGTATGTTCAGGCGGCGCGTGAGGAGGATTTGGATCTTGCCGGCTCGTTTTTGGAGATGGCGGCGCGGCTGCTGTATATAAAGTCTCTGACGCTTTTGCCGCGCCAAGATGAACTTGAGGACTTGACGCAGGAGCTGCGAGAGGAGATTTTGGGCTACCGCGACTGCAAAATGCTGGCGGATAAGCTCCGCGCGGAAGCGGTGGGCTTTGACTATCTGCCGCGCGACGGCGAGCCCGCCACAGTCGCCGACATGACATACACCCGCTTGCACGAGGCGTCAGAACTGCTGCGTTGGTATTTTGCGGCTGTGGGACGCAAAAAGCGCAAGCTCCCGCCGCCGGCACAGGCTTTCAGCGGAATTTTGGCGCACAAGATCGTTTCTGTCGGCGAGAGGGCACGGTCGCTGTTGGAAGCCCTTGCGCAAAACGGCAAAGCTCTGCTGGATAAGCTTTTACGCACGGCAGGCAGCCGCTCCGAATTGGTGGCGACGTTTCTGGCAATCCTTGCGCTTGCAAAATCGCGCAATCTGCACCTTGAAGGTGAGGGCGGCAAGGTTAGCGCGGTGCTGCTAAAGCATGAGTGGGTGGACGACGGCTGCTTTGGCTAAGCCGCAATTTTTCAGGGCAAAAACCGCTTGATTACGACCAGAAGCCTGTGAATATCTGTAAAGCTAATCACCTTTACACTACCGCGATGGGGAGACGAAAAACCATGCCATACTTAGGAGACGACAGCTTTCTTGCCGCATTGGAGGCAATCCTCTTCACGGCGGGTGAGCCGCTGACGACCAAGCGCATAGCCGCCGCGCTTAACGCGCACCGCGATGCGGTGCATGAGGGTTTGGAAACCCTGCGCGAGCGTTTGGATGATCCCTCACGCGGGATTTGTCTGCTGCACCTTGGCGATGCATGGCAGCTTTGCGCCAAGCCGGACTATGCCGGTCAGGTGCGCGAGACCTTGGAAATTAAGCGCAATGTGCCGCTTTCCGCCGCGGCGTTTGAGGTGCTGGCGATTGTCGCCTACCATCAGCCCGTAACCAAGTCATATTGCGAGCAGGTACGCGGCGTGGATTGCGGCGGTGTGGTCAACACGCTCTGCCAGCGGGGACTGGTGGAGGAAAAGGGCAGGTTGGAGCTGCCCGGAAGACCAATTACATACGGAACTACACCGGAGTTTTTGCGTTGCTTCTGCTTGGAGAGCCTTGCGGAATTGCCCGCGTTGGAGGAAGATGAAATTGATTAACAATGAACAATTGCCGCCGTATAATCGTCACTGTTCATTGCTAATTGTAATCGCCCCTTGCAAAATTTGTCAGCTTCTGATAGAATAATCACTGCACAGCACGGCGGCGGATAGAACGCTTCGCGTAAGCGGTTCGCCTCACTCTCATTCCTTGAGAAAGGGAGCGCGGCTTGTGGAGTATCCGGTGATGATGTACCTAATCCTTGCGATTACGGTTTGCCTTATTACAGCAGTGCAAAAGAAATAACCGCTTTCTTTGCACGGTGCAAGCCGTCCATGCTCCGCCTATATGCCTTAAAGCGTTGTTTGTCAAGTATAAACTGCACTTGATGAAAATAATAAAGTCAGGAAAGGACCGCACATGAACTACTTCACACCGGAAATCGAAACCGCACCAAGAGAGAAGCTACGGGAGCTTCAGTCCGAACGGCTGCGCAAAATGGTGCGCCGCTGCTACAACAATGTCCCCTTCTACAAGCGCAAGTTTGACGAAATCGGACTGAAACCCGAGGATATTCAGTCAATTGACGACATTGTCAAGCTGCCCTTCACGGTCAAGCAGGATTTGCGCGACAACTACCCGTACGGCATGTTCGCCGTGGGGCGCGATAAGCTTGTGCGCATTCACGCCTCCAGCGGCACCACCGGCAAGCAAACGGTCGTGGGCTACACCAAAGAGGACCTGCACGCCTGGGCGGAGGGCGCCGCGCGGGCAATCGTTGCGGCGGGAGGTAGCGCAAACGACTTTATCCACGTTTCCTACGGCTACGGGCTGTTCACGGGCGGACTTGGTCTGCACGACGGCGCGGAGCTGCTGGGGGCAATCGCAATCCCTGTCAGCAGCGGCAACACAAAGCGCCAGGTGCAAATCTTGCAGGATTTTCAGTCGGACATCCTTTGCTGCACGCCGTCATACGCCATGTTTATCGGCGAAACTCTGCGCGAAATGGGCATAAAGCCGGACGAAATCCCCTTGCGCGCGGGGATTTTCGGCGCGGAGGCATGGAGCGAGAATATGCGCTTAGAGATTGAAAAAGCTCTGGGAATCAAGGCGTACGATATCTATGGGCTGAGCGAAATTGCCGGACCCGGCGTATCATATGAGTGCAGCGAGCAGACAGGTATGCACGTCTGCGAGGACCACTTCTTCCCCGAAATCATTGACCCGGAAACACTCAAACCGTTGCCGGACGGCGAATATGGCGAGTTGGTTTTCACGTGCATTGGCAAGGAGGCACTGCCGCTTGTGCGCTACCGCACGCGTGATATTTCCTGCCTGACGCGGGAAACCTGCTCTTGCGGGCGGACGCTTGTGAAGATGAAAAAGCCCCGCGGACGCAGCGACGATATGCTTATAATCCGCGGCGTAAACGTATTCCCATCACAGGTTGAGCACGTAATTTTAGAGCTTGGTATGGAGCCTAATTACCAAATTATCGTCGAGCGTGAAAACAATCTGGACGCAATGACGGTCTGCATTGAGATGAGCGAGAGGATGTTCAGCGACGAAATCAGCGGAATTGCCGCCGCCGAAAAGCGAATTGCCTCAGCAATGCTATCGACATTGGGCGTGGGAGCAAAGGTTCGGCTGCTTGAGCCGCACGCTCTGCCGCGCAGCGAGGGCAAGGCTGTGCGCGTGGTGGATAAGCGGAAGATTTAGGACACTGTTTTGTAGGGGCGAGAATTGTCCGCCCACCATTGCGTGCCCGCCGTATGTCCGCAAATACAGAACACAACCGCACGCGCTTTAATTTATACAGTAGGAGTGAACCACCATGGAAATCATGCAAATATCTATCTTTGCAGAGAACCGCCCGGGTCGTTTGGCAGAGCTGACCGAGAAAATCGCCTCGCTTGGCATTGATGTCCGCGCGCTGTCGCTGGCAGATTCCGCAGACTACGGCGTGCTGCGCCTAATCGTGGCAGAGCCTGAGAAAGCCCTGGCGTGCCTGCGTGCGGCGCAGCTTATGGCAACAGGCACTCCCGTGCTTGGCGTCGCTGTGAACGATGCGCCCGGCGGCTTTGCCACTGTGGTACGCGTTTTGGCAGACGCAAACATCAGCGTTGAATACGCCTACGCATTCCTCACACCAACCACGGGCAAGGCAGGCGTTATTCTGCGCGTGAAGGATAACGCCGCAGCTGCCGCCGCTTTGCAATTAGCAAAGATTGAGCTGCTTGGGCAGGAGCAGATTTTCTAGGCTGCTGAGTCCCTTATATGCGAACACTGTTGCCGGTTTTGCCCGGCGGCTTGGTATCTTTTCACACCGGCGATATCTGCAAGCGGCGCTCATCTTGGTGCCGGCGCTGTTGAGTGCTGCATCGGGCGCGCTACTCCAGCACTGCCTTAATCCGCCGAACGCCCGCGGACGAGCTTGTCTCCTGCTTGATGACAAAGTGCCCCAGTTCCGCCGTGTTTGCCGCGTGAGGACCTCCGCAAATTTCCTTGGAAACATCGCCAATTGAGTAGACCTTAACGCGCTCGCCGTAGCGATCACCGAAAACGCCGATTGCGCCTGACTCCCGCGCTTCGTCCACAGTCAGCTCCGTGCAGACGACGGGTATTGCCGCGCCGATTGCCTGATTGACCAGCATTTCAGCCTCGGCGACCTCCTCCGGTGTCATTTTGCGCTCAAACGAAAAGTCAAACCGCAGGCGCTCCGGGGTAATATTGCTGCCGCGCTGGCGGACATCATCACTCAAAACCTGCCGCAGAGCCGCTCCCAACAGGTGCGTTGCGGTGTGCAGACGCGTTGTGGCGTCGCCGCTGTCGGCAAGACCGCCCTTGAACTTCTGCGCCGCGCCCTCGCGGGATTTTGCCTGATGCTCCGCAAAAAGCTCGCGGAAGCCGTCCATATCCACCGAAAATCCGCGCTCCGCAGTCAATTCCTGCGTAAACTCCACGGGGAAGCCAAAGGTATCATAGAGCTTGAACGCTTGCTCAGCCGGCAACACACCGCCCTCCGGCAATGCGGCAAGGAACTTCTCAGCCTTTTTCAGCCCGTGCTCCAGCGCCTTGCGGAAGGCTTTTTCCTCGCGCTCCAGCTTTTCGCAGATGAACTCGGCGTTGCGCTCAAGCTCGGGGTATGCTTCTTTATATAGCGCAACAATCGTCCGCGCCAGCGTGACCATTGCGCCGTCAGGGGCGTTCATGTTTGACAGATAGCGATACGCCCGCCGAATGAGCCGCCGCAGAATATATCCCTGGTCAACGTTGGAGGGCTGGACGGCTTTGTCGTCCCCCAGGATGAACACCGCCGCGCGCAGGTGGTCGGCGATTATGCGGAAAGCTCGCTGTTGGGCGCCCGATGCAACGCTGCTGCCGTCCGCGTATTGCGCACCCGTCAGAGCTGTGATTTCCTCCAACAGCGGCGCGAAAAGCTCCGTCTCAAAGACACTTTGCTTGCCGTTCAACAGGCACAGCACGCGCTCCAGACCCAAGCCGGTGTCCACATTTTTGCGCTCAAGCGGCGATAGTGCGCCGTCTGCCGCGCGGTAGTACTCCATAAACACGTTGTTCCAAATTTCCACGTATTTTCCGCAATTACACGCAGGAGAACATTCCGCAGAGCAGGGCTCCTTGCCCGTGTCGTAGAAGATTTCAGTGTCCGGGCCGCAGGGACCCGCGCCCGCCATGCTCCAAAAATTCTCCTTGATTCCAAAGGCGAAAATACGCTCAGCAGGGTAGCCCAACTCTTCCCAGACGGCGGGGCTTTCCGCGTCGGGCGGGATTTCTCCCTCGCCGGCAAAAACAGTCACGCTGATTTTTTCCTGCGGTATGCCCAGCGCCTTTGTCAGCAGTTCGTGGCTCAGCGTGATTGATTCGCGCTTGAAGTAATCGCCAAGCGACCAGTTGCCGAGCATCTCAAAGAACGTCAGGTGAGACGCGTCGCCAACCTCGTCGATGTCGTCCGTGCGCAGGCACTTTTGGCAGTCGCACAGACGATTGCCCGCCGGGTGCCCCTCGCCCAGCAGGTACGGCACCAGAGGGTGCATACCCGCCGTGGTGAAGAGCACCGACGGGTCGTTCTCGGGGATAAGCGATGCGGACGGAATTTCCGCATGTCCGCGCGCGGTGAAAAAGTCAATGTAGCTTCGGCGCAGTTCGTTTGCAGTCATAAAAAACTCCTCTTTATTAATGAATAATTATGTAGCTTCTCCGTTTTCTTTATGCTCAGCTTCTTGCTGCTTTGATGCCTTGAAAATCGGCAGACCCACGCGCAGCAACAGCCTTGCGGCAAGCAAAATCAGCTCCCACAGTATGCGGATTGAGCGCAGGGAAACCGTGGTGTAAAGCTCCGCGCGGCTCTTTCGCGCAAGGTAATCCGGGTTTACATCAACGTCGTAGCGATAGGTGCGCACGGCGGTGATTATTCCGCCCACCAGCGAATAAATCACGGCGCAGGCTCTGCCGTAGAGAATGGCGGTTTCCGCTGCGTCGCCGGATTCGGCTGTAATGCCGGCATAGACCTGCAGGTTGTGGATACACAGCCCCTTGCGCAATCCCCGCAGTGTGCCTCCCAGCGCGTCCGCCGTTTGCTGCAGCAGGAAAAGCACGCCGGAGATTCCCTCTTTATCGGTGTACGGCTTGAGCAGATTGGTTTTCCCCTTGGGTTTGTCCTTCTTTTTTTCTGTGGATTTTTCCTTGGGCTTTTTTGGCTTTTGGGGCTTTTCCTTTTTGGGATAGAGGGTAAAGCGCAGGAAGAGCCAGCTCAGCTTCACGGAGCGCAGCGTTTCATCATAGCGCACAAGCAAGCACACACGCACACAAAGCGCCAACACAAGCGCGGCGAATATCCCCGCAACAACGTATAATCCTACCACTTGCCCCTCCTCCACCAAAAAATGCAACTATAAATATACCACAAACGCAGTGAAAACGCAACGGGGCAAATCGCGGATTTATTGCAAGGCGCGTTTTTTCGCTTGCGATATCTTCAGCGTTGTGTTATACTTGACGCATAGAATTTTACTTTGGGAGGTCCACCATGAAAAAATCCGCCATTGCTGCCGTTCTCGCCGTACTGATTGTGTTCCTGTTGCCCTTCGGAGTTCTTGCAGCACAGCCCGCAGACTACCCTGACAACAGCGACAGCCTGTTCTTCATCGATAACATCACCGCCACTGTGAGCGCCTTCCGTAGCGCGCTGAACACTCCTCCCGCAGACGCAAAAGCCGCCGCCGAAGCTTTGGCTGCGGACGCTGTATACACGGTCTATACCCTTGCGGACGGGCGGGAGAGCGTTGGCATTTCCTTCCGCTGTGATACGCCCGAAGCCGCCGCCCTGCTGAACTCCGCCGTTTTGCAGGAGTTCGGTAAGATCTTGGAGCGGGAGCAGAAGTCATATGGAAGCGGAAGCACCGTGTTTATGGACAAAACGCATATTATCGGCGAAGGTCGTTTGCACATTTGGGGCTATTGGTTCACGCGGCTGCTCGGCGGTGCAAGCGGGGTTTTTCCGTCATATTACGAGGATTTCCGCGTCGCTGACCTGAACATTGACGAAAACCGTTTGCCCTCAATTTTCATGCTCGCGTTCGGTCTGTTTTGATTGCTGAGATGAATGGCATGGTCATAATCAACACGAAAAGCCGAATGAAGCTTGCGCAAAAAGCCGGCATTTTGCTGGCGCTGTTGTGCATTGCTGCGGCACTGGCGGCGGCGCTTCACCGAGCGCCCGATTTTGCGGACATCTACCCAATATTCGAGGAGCGCGGCATTGAGCTTGAGGGCTACGAGCCTGTCGGCGTTTACGCCCCAAGCGGCGCCGACGTGATTTTCTATCAAAAAGATAATTTGAACGGAGATAACGTCAATGTTTATTTTCTGTTCAGCGACTTCACACAAGCCGTTGGCAAGGGCACTATCAGCCTTGAGGAGCTCAACAAGATCATAAATATGAACGGGACGCATACGGACGATTACGATTCACACGAGCCGTTTCGTCAGATAACAATCAGCGATATTTACATGAATAACGGCAAAATACGCCGCTTTGTCAGCGGAACGATGCCCGGGGGAATCGGCGGCACAAGCTTTGACACGTTCACCTACGACCCCGAGACCGGCGTGAAGTCGCAATACACTCAGGTTTGGTATGATGGCGAAGAAAAATACCTGCGCTACACCGAAATCGGCAAAACCTATCAATTCGACGCAGGCGCAAACGACGGCACTTGGGTCAGCGGCGGCAAAGAGGCCGAAACAATAGCTGTTAACCCATGGACGTACCTGGAATCCTAGACGGCAGATAGCAGCTTTCAGTATAGTAAAGCTGCGGGCTTTACGGCCTGCGGTTCGGTTATTTGCCGTCAATTACAATTTCGTGCACGGGCGCAAGCAAATCATTGCCGTGGTTAACAAATATTACCGGCCCGTTTTGTGCAAAGCGGGCTGTTTCCTTTGTCAGCACAGCGATGTTGTCCGCATCAAGCCCGTTGAACGGCTCGTCCAGCAGCAGCACATCACCGCCAAACGCAAACGCCCGCGCCAGAGCGACACGGCGGCGCATTCCTCCGCTCATTGTATCAGGCTTTTTGTTCAGTGAATCGCCCAAACCAAAGCGCTCCAGCCATTGCCGCGCGGTACTTTTTTCGCAGGCAATACCTGCGTTCTCCAGCGCCGTTGCGCGCGGCAGCAGCCTGTCCTCCTGAAAAACATAAGACACACGCTTGCCGTCCAGTCCCAAGATTTCGCCGCTATCCGCGCTTTCCAATCCCGCAAGAATCCGCAGGAGCGTGGTTTTTCCGCTGCCCGAGCCGCCGCGCAGTGCCACCGGACCCTTCTCCGGCAGGACGGCGCTCACGCCGCGCAGCACTTGCTGTTCGCCGAAGGATTTTTTGATTCCGCGCAGCTCAATCATGCCGCACCTCCTTGCCCTTGCGGATTCGCCCTAAGGCAAATTTAACAGCGCCCTCCAACAGTACGCTCAAAAGCACAACCGCTGCCGTCCAGGCAAACAGTGCGGGTGAATCCAAATAAAGCTTGCTGTGATAGATTTCCGTCCCCACGGCTTGGCGCGGCAGGCTCAGCACCTCTGCGGCGACCCCCGCCTTCCAGCCAAAACCAATCGCGCCCGCGCAGCCGGAGAGGACATACGGCAAAACCTGCGGCAAGTACAGCAGGCGCAACTGCCGCCCCGGCTTTACGCGGAAAACCTGTGCCATTTCACGCAGCTCGCGCGGTGTTTCGGCAATGCCCTGCCGCGCGTTATGCAGCAGCCCGGGCGCTGTCATCAGCGCGGCAGCAAAGACGGGCACGCTCTCTTTGCGCAGCCAAATCAGCGCAAGGATTATCAGCGAGGCGACAGGCGTTGACTGCGCAACCGATACCAGCGGGCGCAGGAAAATATCCAACACGCGCGACACCCCCGTCAAAAAGCCGAGCACAACGCCCAGCCCCATGCCGATTGCGCAGCCTGCAAGAATTCTGCCAAGGGTCAGCCCCAGTGTCTGCCAAAAATCCGCCGTGACTGCCAGAGCACAAAGGCTCTGCCACACCTGCGCGGGCGACGGCAAAAGCAGCTCCTGCCCAATGCGCCACGCCAAAAACGCCCACACACCCAGCCAAAACAGCACCGCCGCCGGGTAAAGATACAGCTTGCCATGCGTCAAGAGTTTTTTCTTCATACTTTCGCTGCCTCTTAGTAATAAGGTATAAAATCCGGCTGCACATCATACCTTGCCCCATAAGCAAATCAGCAGCAATGGGGGCGGACATGAAAGCGATTCCGGAAGAACGCGCCGTAGAGCTGGCGGAATACATAGTAGAAACCCAAGGGACAGTGCGTTCGGCGGCACGGCGTTTCGGCGTATCCAAATCCACAGTGCACATGGACGTGGCTCGGCGTTTGCGCCTGATGAACCCCGGGCTTTACAGCGAGGTGCGCGAGGTGCTGGCCATCAACAAGGCGGAACGTCACCTGCGCGGCGGTCTTGCAACCAAGGAGAAATACCGGTCGCTCTTGTAATTGGCGTGCTCCGCAAGGTATTGTTTCCGAGCGCTAAGCTTTACGGTATGCGCAAGATAACAGACATTCCTGCAGACGCTGCCCGCTATGTGTAGAGCAGATTCCTGAGTATTGCCGCGTTGCGTTCAATATCGGTAGTGATTGCCGCCTGACCGCCGATATACTGGTACTTCCAGGTATCTTTCGCGGGTACCGTATAC
>JAITOD010000037.1 GCA_031290105.1 Oscillospiraceae bacterium | reverse complement strand
TTAATGTAGTCATTCAGCTGATCGGCGACGTCTATGGGGGAAAGGCGCCAATCATAGTCAAAGTTATAGACAGCGGGCGCGATTGTGTCCAAATTGTCCCACGCCGGGTCGGGGTCAGGCTGGGTTGCTTTCAGCCCGTTTTTGTCGATGTAATCCTGTGTGCCGTCGTAAATACCAAAGAACGCATCCTCCAGTTGGTTGCCAAGACCGCCGAAGAATTTTTCGAACGCACTGCCGACATGTGTAAGAGCCTTTTCAAGTTTTGCCACAAGCTTGCTAAACGCGTCCGCAAGCGCGGGCGGAATAACGGGCTTTGCCGTCGTCGGCTCAGTTGGCGTAGTTGGGGGCGTAGTGGGCAGTGCATTCCACTTGGCATAAAGGGTGATGTCGCCCGTGACGACGGTGGCAAAATCCCACAGGGCAGTCAGCGCCGCGTTGCTGTACCAAGCAACAAAAGTATAGCCGGCGCGGGTTGGTGCCGGGGGCGCAGCGGCCGTATTGCCTATCTCAATCGCCTGTGAGGGGACGGAGCTGCCGCCGTTTGAGTTAAACGTTACAACGTAACCGGCGTAGTTTATCCACTTGGCATAAAGTGTAATATCGCCCGTGACGACGGTGGCAAAATCCCACAGGGCAGTCAGCGCCGCGTCGCGGTACCAACCATCGAAAGTATCGTAGTTGCGGGTCGGTGTTGCCGGCGGCACTGCCTTGCCGCCGTTTAGAACCGATTGATCGGGCACGGAGCTGCCGCCGTTTGAGTTGAATTTAACGATATTGCTGTGCTTGGGCGCAACATAGCCAAGCTCGTCATATCCGGGCACAGGGTCGGTTCCTGAGCGGTAAACGGCGTGCTTGCTGGTGCCGTCGGGCCACATTTGCAGGTCGCCGAAGTTATCCCAGATGAACTCGCCCAGAATATTTCCGGCTGCCGTCCAGTCCAGCTTGCTTATGGCGGCCAGCAGCGGATCCTTAAGCCGATCAACGGACTCGGAAATAATTTCCGCCGTAAGGTCGTAGGCAGAGTTATACTGAATGCTGGGATCATCCACATCAGTCAGCTTAGCCTGGCCGCCGCTTGTGCGGACAACCGGTGTTGGCGCGGGCAGCTGGAGTGCGGTCGCCGTGGCGAAGGGCAGACTCAAAAGCACCATCAGCAGTGCCAGAGCCACGCAAAGAGTGCGCATTTTTCCTGTTTGTTTCATGATTTCAACCTCCTGATTTTGTTTATGCCTTGTTAAAGCTATATTGGATTGAGGGCGTTCGGCGTGTTATTTGAACAGCCCGCTAATTCCGTTGAGAACCCCGGAAGAGCCGCCGGTAAACAAGAACAGCACGCGGTTCCACAGTGTTAGCACCTTTGACCACAAATCTGAAAGAGCCATAAATTTATTGGAACTGAACACAGGCGTCTGCTTCGGGAAGATGTAATCCTGGTGCCCTGTGGTGATGTTACCATAGGCGTAGAGATATTGCGGCCAGCGCGCGCTTGAATACACGTTTGCGTCGTCGGTGCTGTACCACCAGGCGAAAAAGCCGCTCATATCCTCGTCGGTGATGTGCGTGATATCGTCGATAAACCAGGTGTTATCCGGCAAGGCGCAGGTTGACGCGTCGATTATGTTATCCGGCGAAATGTGGTTGTGCCCGGCAACATCGGTGACTTTTTGCTTGTAATTTGTGCCAAGCGTTTGACCCAGCAGGGCAACCGTTGCGCCGAAGGAAGCGTATTTCACTTCAACTGCGCTGTCGCCGCGCTGACCCTGCTCCTGACCCAAAGCGACCGGCCAGCCTGTGCGTCCACTGCCCGCAACCACTGCAATTTTGACCTTTTCGGCGGCTTTTTGCAGTATCTCATGGTCGTTGAGAGTAAGCGCAGCGTAGGCGTCAATTTTTCCCAACAAATCCTTATATTCCGGGTCGTTGAGGTGTGCACCGAGAGAGACCTTCTTCGCTTCTTCATACATATCCGGCGGAATAAGGCTCCACATGCCCGGGAACATGCCGTAGAACGGAATGAAAGCTTCATCGAAGAACGTGTCCAGCATCTCCTGCGGCACAAACTCAGTGAGGGAGCACACCGCGTCCAGCAGCCCGCTGAGGTAGAGTGTGTTGAGGAGGGCGTGCACCTGCGGGTTTGCCTCGCTCATGAACACCTGCATGAGTTCCGAGTGACCAAGCGCGCTGGCGTCAATTGTCAGCTTTTTCTGAAGGAAAGTGCCGTATGTTGCCATTCCCTCTGCCATGGAGATCTGGAAAAGCACGCTGTCGATGAGAATGTCGTCGGGATTCGCCGCTTTGTTGACGTATTTATCCACATACGCAAGCGCCACCGCACAGGACGAAGATTGCCCCCTCAAGCAAACCTTAGGCGCGCCCGTGGCGGCGATTACGCATTTTATGTAATCCTGAACCTGGTCGGCAATATCCAGCGGAGAGAGCCGCCAGTCAAACGAGAAGTTATAGACATCCGCGTTGATTGTATCCACCTTTTTCCATGCCGAGTCCGGCTCAGGCTGAGTCGCCTTCAGCCCGCTGTCATCCAGGTATTTTTCTGTTCCGTTATAAACATTGAAGAATGCGTCCTGCAAAAGGCTGCCGATATCGCCGACAAACGCCCCGACGCGATTGGTGAGAGGCTCAAGGATTTTGGAAACCGTTTTGAAAAGCTTGTTGAAGAAATCCGAAACAGCCTGCGGAATAATCGGATTTGATGGGGTTTGCTCCGGCAGAGTCGGATACGGTGTTGCGGGACCCTCGTGCAGCGGCGCAAGATAGTCCAGCGCGTCGTAGCCTGCAACAGACGTTGTTTCGCTGCGGAAAACGCTGTTTTTGCTGGTGCCGTCCGGCCACATTTGCAGCTCGCCGAAGGACTCCCACACAAACAGCCCGAAGATGCGCCCAACTGTTGCCCAATCAAGCTTTTGAATAGCCGCAATCAATGCGTCTTGCGACTTTGCAAAGCTCTCGCCGGCATTCTCCATGTTTATGTCAAACGCGGAGTCATAAAGTTCGCCGGTAACGGCGTCCGTCAGTTGCCCCTGTCCGCCCGTCATAAAGACAATGGGAATCGGCGCGGGCAGCTCGGCCGCCGCAGCCGCAAACGGCAGGCTCAGCAGCACCATTAACAGTGCCAGAGCCACGCAAAGTGCGCGGAGTTTTGATGAATGTTTCACTATTTGAAACCTCCTCTGTTTTTGCTTCCATGCATGGGAGCACTTCAATAACCCATATTATAGTGCGTTTGCAGTGATTTTTAGTTCCGTACCGGAAATATGGACAAATTGTTACGAAATTGTATTGTTTTAGGTAACATTTGGTGTTGATTCTGCGGGCAGCTTGACGCGGCGTTGATGCAACGCCTTACACCAGAACCTTCTTCTGCCGCAGCCACGCAACGGTGTCGCGCAATGTGTCTGCAAGCTCACGCGGGTGGAAGCCAAGCTCCCGTTCAGCCTTTTTGTGGGAGAATTGGGCGTTGCTGCTTAAGGTGTACAGCGAATAAGCGGTGAACAGCGGCGGCTGGCGCAATACCTTATAATATAGCTCGGCGAGCGGCGCGGTCAGCTTGGCGAACCAGAGCGGCAGAATTGACTTGATTTCCTTCAGCCCGGTGACCTCGTGCAGCGCGTTCAGAAGCTCTGATACCGTGAAATAGCGGTTGCCCAGAATATAGCATTCGCCGGCGCGTCCGTTTTCGCAGCAGGAAACCACGCCGTCCGCCACGTCACGCACGTCCACAAAGTCGTATCCGCCGCGCACGCCCGCCGTCAGTTTGCCCCGGCAGTAGTCAATCACCATGGTGTTCAGGTGGTTGTGTCCCTCGTCATATGGACCGATGATGCCGGAGGGGTGCACAATGCTGGCGTTCAAGCCGCCCGCTGCCGCGTCAAGCACAGCGCGGGTAGCCTCTGCCTTGGTCTTGGCATAATCACCGGTCACGCTCGCCGGGTCAAAGTCCGCTGTTTCGGCAATGGTTTCGCCGTGGGGCTTCTCGGGGATAGCATGCACGGAGCTGACATAAATCAGCTTGCCAACGTTATTTTCTTCACAAAGGCGCAGGATGTTGCGTGTGCCCTCCACGTTCACCGCGTGCACGGCCGGGTTCGTTTTAGACGCGATTGACACAATCCCCGCAGTGTGGATAAACCGCACATCTGCGCCGTGTTCGCCCGCAAGCAGCGGCGATAGGCTCTCCTTCTGCAAAACATTGCCGGTTATGACCTCCACGTCCGTGTCCGTGATTTTCTCCCGCTCATTTGGCAAGACCAGCGCGCGCACACGCTGACCCGCGCCTTTCAGTGTCCGCAGTACGGCACTGCCCAAGTGCCCGGCCGCTCCGGTGACGACATATAATGGTTCCATTTTTCATCCCGCCTTTCATCTGCTACTATTATAGCACTAAAATCACAAGAAGAAACACTTTTGGAGAATAATAATTCAAATTAGGGCAGATCCGCTTACAAGGTTAAGGGTGCAGCTTCCGTTGTTCATCACTCATTCGTGAAAACCTCCCGTCTGAATCCCGAATACAGCACTCCCGCGCCCATTGCGGCAAGACCCAGCGCGGCGGGCGTGGAGAACTGCCAAAGCTGCGCCGACGGCATTGCAGACACGCTGAGCGCCAAATCAGGCAGTGTTGCGGGGAAAATCAGCAATAATGCGCGGCAGATGAGAGCCGCCAGCCCCGCATGTACCATTCTCCAAAACCAAAACCGCGGCAGGCTTTGACCGCACACCTTCAGCGGACCCAATATTTGGCAGTGCACACACAAGCCGCCCCATGCCAGCGCGGCGGCAATCAGCGGCAGAGAACCCAACGAAGCGGCGGATTGCGACCCGGCGGCGACCTCCAGCAGGGCACAAGCCGCCGGGTACGCATATTCGTTATGCACAAACAGCGGCAAATAGGCGCACAGCGTACCGAATAACAGCGTCCAAACGCAGATATTCAGCATTTGGCGGGCGGCGCTCTCAATTGATTCGCTCAGTGCGCCGCCAAGGCTTGTTGCGCCGGATTCGTTACCGTGCGGCGGGATATGGGTGCGGGATGGCATGGAAATCCCCTGCGGCAGCAGCAAGCCAATCAGCAGCGCGGACACAATCAGCGCGGTGAAGAGTATCCACCCCGCCCGGGATGAGCCCAGCAGACTTTGCCCTACCCCAAGCACAACAAACGCGGGACCCGCGCCAAGGCAAAAACGAGTCATGCGGCGTGCGGCAGCGGCGGGGATTTGTCCGCTGCGGACAAGGGAGGCGGCGAGGCTCAGCCCCACGGGGTATCCACCGCTCAGCGCCATAAGGACAACCGGCGCACAAATAGCGGGCAGACGAAACAGCTGGCGTGTCAGCGGAGCAAACAGCTTACCGATTAACGCCGCCGCACCTGAGCGAAGCAAAAACCCTGCCAAAAAAAGGAACGGCAGCAGCGATGGTATTAGCCGCTCCGCGCATAAAAACAGCCCGTCCCGCAAGGCGGCGGTGCCAAGCTCCGGGTGCGAGAGCAGCAACGCGGCATACGCCAAACATGCGGCGCACACCAACGGAGTTTTGTATTTTTGCAAACGGCTCATTTTCTTATGTTATGATGAATCGGCATGAGTATATGCAATTAGGTGAGTTTTGCGTTGCGATAAGCGGCTTTTTATAGCGCAGAGCTCTATTATAGAGCTCTGCGCTATAAATATCAATGAAAAACCGCAAAAAAGCTCAATCCGCGCCGCAAACAGATCAAACCGTTTTATGCATCTTAACAATATCCATAAGCGAAAAACGAACTACAAAGCGCCGCTTGCCCTAAGCCGCAAATCGCGCAGACCGGGAAGTCCATGCAATCCGTCAGCGCATTGCACTGCATCAAGAATTGCAAGTTCCATCGCCTTAGCGCTCAAAATACCGACCGCGTCCTGAGAGCTGCACACCTCGCCGGAGCACAGCGCAAACACAGTGTCGCCGTCAAAGGTAGAATGCGCCGGGCGCACCACACGCGCAATGCCGTTTTGCCCCTGCGATGCCAGCTTCACAGCGCCGGGCTTGTCTAAGACTGCGTTTGTGATGAGGCAGCCCAGCACTGTGTTTCCGCTGAAAAAATCCTTGTTTTCCTGATATTCACTCAGCAAAACCTCCTCGCTGTCCGCAAAGCCGTTTTGCCCATCACGCGTCCCCGCGATGATTTTCCCGTCTGATACCACGTCGCCAACGCAGTTCACCGCAACAACCGCGCCGACAATCAAATCCCCGTGCCGCAATGCCACGCAGCCAATGCCGCCCTTCATCGCGTGTGCCATGCCGCGGGCTTTTCCCACTGCCGCACCTGTTCCGGCGCCAAAATTGCCACGCTGAAACTTTTGTTTGAGCATGGCGTTTTGGCAAGCGCGGTAGCCCATTTCCGCGTCAGGGCGCACATCGCTGCGTCCGCATTTAAGGTCAAACAGGATTGCGGCGCACACATTCGGCACTTTGGCGACGCCAACATCTCTGCCAATGCCCTGTTCCTCACAAAAGCGCATTACGCCGCCCGCCGCGTCCAGCCCAAAGGAACTGCCGCCCGCCAACACAACTGCGTGTACCGCCCGGCGGTTGCACAATGGGCTAAGCGCGTCCGTATCGCGGGTGCCGGGGGAACCGCCGCGCACGTCCGCACCGCAGAGGGCGCCCTTGGGACACAGCACAACCGTGCAGCCGGTGGCGGACTCCAAGTCCTGCTCCTGCCCCAAACGGAACGCACGGAGTGCCTGTATATCAACCGCTTGCATATAAATTCCCTTTCACGGCCTCCAAAATAACGTCTACATCTGCCAAGGCGCCCTTGCCCAAATCGCCGCAGGCAAGACGGGATTCCTTCGGCGGCACCAGCACATACCCATTTTTTTGCAGCTTTTGGATGTTGCCCTGCACAATCGGGTTTTCATACATCGCGGTGTTCATTGCGGGGCAAAGCAGCACCGGCACACCACGCACTGCCGCCAGCACGGTGCTGAGCATATCGTCAGCGATTCCGCAGGCGATTTTGCCCAGAATATTTGCGCCGGCGGGGGCAACCAGCACCAAATCCGCCCGCTGCGCCAGCGAGATATGCCGCACATCCTCGTATACGATTCCATCAAACATATCGGTAT
>JAITOD010000027.1 GCA_031290105.1 Oscillospiraceae bacterium | reverse complement strand
CGGTGCTGAAGGCGGTGAGCAAGTCAGTTGTGCCCGCCATTGCCTTTGTGCCAAGGGGATTGGCGTAATCAAACTGCCCCGCCTCAAACATTTCGCCAACAAATACCAGTGTAAACGGCGTGTTGGTGTTCGGGCTAAACTGCGCATAGAACGAGAGCGGTTCGGCGCCCATAAGCGCCTCTCCCTGCGGGAAGTCAATCCAGGCGGCAAAGTGATATCCCGTGCGTTGGGGTTCGCCGATTGGGGCAGTCACCGCGCCGCCGAACGGCACTAAAGTATTGCTGAAGACCTCGTTGTTATAGCCGTAAAATTTCAGCGCGTATTTGTTGCGCGTGTAGTTTATCGTCACAACGCCTTGACCGTCTGCGGGAACGGTGAAGTCCGCACCGGCGGTAAGCGTGAAGCCGGTGGTGTTGGGCAGCTCGCCAATTTGCGCCAAAATCTGCGCCTGCGTCAGCGTTTCGCCAACCGTGGCGGGGAAGCTGTATTCGCCGAAGAGCACCTCGTTGCCGCCGGGAAGAGCCTCGCCGACAAGCCGCACAGCATAGCTGCTGTTCATGACGGGGGGATCCTCAAGCACGCCGCCGTCGGGTGTGTCTGCATCTCCGCTAAGATGCAGAATCTGCGAAAAAGCCCCAACATCGTTGGAAATATAAGGAAGCAACAAAGCTCCCGCCGTCAGCAGCCCAACAAGGCAGAGCACGGCGGCAAGCAGCCATTTTGTCTTTAGCTTAGCTATATTTTTCACTGCAAAACATCCTTCATTCTGTGGTGCGCACAATACGCCACATTCATTATACAGAAAAACGCGCCGATGTTCAAGTGCATTTACGGAAAATTTCCAGATTGTTTGCAATTTGGCAGTGATATTAGACGATAGGTGTTCAGATTACGGGAATTGTTTCCGTGAGTTTTCTCAAAAGCTTTCGCAAGCCAGCTTCCGCAATTCCTCAGCCCGGCGTTCCAGCGCAAAGGTATTCTGCGCCGCCGCATCCAGCTTTTGGATTTGTGCTGCCGTGTGGATTATCGGCAAACGCGCGGTTTTTCTTGCTGCACGCAGGATTTCCGGTGCGCCCTTGCCCATTGCCAAAACGTGCAGGTACGGCGGGCGCTCATGCCAATCCTCCGCACGAATGCCGAGCAGCGCGTCCATCGCAATCCGCCGCAGACTGGCGCGTGTGAAACGGCGAGTTTTTGCGCTGTCCAAAAACTCGCCGAGCGTCTGCGCCCCGCGTGCCGCGCGGTACAGGCGATTCTCCAAGCCCTCTCGGACCTCCGGAAGAAGCGCGAATTCTTCTGTTCGCATGGTGCACAGCCGCGCAAGAAGAAGCTTTTCCGTTGTGCGCACGGAATAAAGCACGCGCTCGGCAGCGATTTCCTCCCGCAAAACTGCGGCGGATTCCTCCGGCAGAAGTGGCGCGATATTTTCTCCTGCGCGCATTGCTTCCCGCAATATTTCGGCTCTGGCAACGCGCGGGACGGCACTGTTAATCGTCACGCGCGGAATGGCGAGCGGTTGCATATTGCTGCCAAGCCGTGTCAGCGCGGACAAATACTCCACGCCGAGTGTATCATTTGCGGAAGTGAGTACTCCTGCGCAGTCCGGCGCAACAGTCCGCAGTGCTTCTTCGGCGGCGGCAGCGTAGCTCTTGCCCTGCTTTATATAGGCGTGCAGAGCCGCTTGAGCTTCATTTGATGCCAAGCCATGCGCCGCCTTGCCGATTTGCGCGATATCCCCGCATTCACTGCCGAACGAAATGGTGTCCGCGCAGCCCAGCGCATCCAGCAAAAAGACCGCACCGTCCGCAAAGCGATGCGCGGGGGAGAGCGACCATGTCAGCGGAAGCTCCATGACCAAGTCCGCGCCGCAGGCGATTGCAGTACGCGCCCGTGCCCATTTATTCAGCACTGCCGCCTCACCCCGCTGGACGAAGCTGCCGCTCATCACGCAGACAATATGGCTTGCGCCCGCCCGCCGCGTTGCTGCAACGTGGTGAGCGTGTCCGTAATGGAAGGGGTTGTATTCGGCAACAATTCCGGCGATTTGCATGGTGGGTTCACTTTCTTGCGGATGATGTGTCTATTATATCGCAAAGCGGGGGGAAGGGCAAGCGCGGGTATTGCAAAGCCAATTTATGGGGTCTCTATAGCGAGCGGGCCCGCGGCTAGGCGTCAAATCTAGCCACAAGGCATACGGCACACTCTTGATGACTCTGAATTTATATGGCATGGCGGCAATCAAAATACACTTCATAAGTCGATTAACGTGTCGATTTATGCATCGACACTTGAAAGGTCTCATGAGCGGTCTCTGGAAAGGTCTACGTTATAGGTATAAACCAAATTTTATCACAAACACGCGCATTGACCATTGCTTAGCGATAAATCAGAATTGTCATTCACGAATCCGCAATATTTCGTTCACACCAAAGCTCTTGCGCAAAAAGGCGTTTTTCCTGTATGCTTAAATAAGCAGTGGCTGTCAAGTGTTTTACTCAGCCCCAAACGGAAAAAATCACCCACAGGAGGGCTATTTTGCAAAGCCGGCAACACAAAATCACCAATACTCAGCTGACGCTGAAAAACAAAATCACCTATGGAATCGGCGCCATGGGCCTGGACATGAGCTATGGGCTGTGCTTCTCGTTCTTCATGAAGTACAGTACCGATGTGCTGCTCATCAATTCAGTGTTCCTGGGCGTTATGATGGCGTTTGCCCGCGTTTGGGACGGCGTCAATGACCCCATGATGGGAACCATTGCCAACAACACAAAGGGGCGCTTCGGGCGCTTCCGTCCGTGGGTTTTCATTGGGGGGATTCTGAACGCCGTCGTGCTGTTTTTCCTGTTTTTCAATCCGGGATTCAGCGTCGGCGGCAGCGGCACAAATATTGGGCTGTATGCCTATGTCACCGTGTTTTACGTGCTGTGGGGCGTGACCATGACGATGATTGACATCCCCTATTGGTCATTCATCCCAACGCTGACGAGCGATTTGCAGGAGCGCAATGTTATCTCGGCAATACCGCGCTTCTTTTCCGGGCTTGGTCAACTGACCGTGATGGGCGCAACTCCGCTGATTCTCGCCGCGTTTCCGCAGGAACAGCAAGGGCAGGGCTTCTCGCTAATCGCCGCCGGGCTTGGCGTGATGATGATAATCACAACCACCACCAGCGCCGCCACAACCCGTGAGAGAATCACGCCGCAAAAGAGCGAGAAAGTCACATTCGCCGAAACAATGCGCACTCTGCGCGGCAACGACCAGCTGCTAATATTTTTGGTTGTTGTGATTCTCTTCAACCTCGGCTGGTACATGATGAACGCGCTGGCGGCGTATTTCTTTGACTACGTTGTGGAAAACAACAAGCTCTTCACGCTCTTTGCGGCGGTTTCCGGCGTAGCACAGGCTGCGGGACTTATCCTCATGAGTCCGCTGAGCCGTCGTTTTGGCAAGCATCGCGTCTTCAAGGGCGGGATTATCGCGGCGATTATCGGCTATTTGGCGCTGCTTATCGTCTCAACGCGCGGAGAGCTGAATGTGCCGCTGTTCTTTGCGTTCGACTTGGTTGCGTGCCTTGGAATCGGTTGCGTGTTCACTGCGGAGATGAGCATGTTTGCCGATTTGGTGGATTACGGCGAGTTCAAGCTGGGGCGGCGCACGGAATCGATTGTGTATTCCATGAAGAGTTTTCAGATGAAGTTTGCGCAGATGGCACAGGCGTTGATTATGGGCGCGGGGCTTGCGATTTTCGGCTACCAAAAGAACGTGCATCCACAGCCGGAATCCGGCAAAACGGGCATTGTTTTGATGATGTTCCTTATCCCGCCGATTTTGGCGTTGATTGCGCTGATTTTGTTTTCGCGGAAATACAAGCTGCATTCGGGATACCTGGAAGAGGTTTCCGAAAAGGTTAACAGCAATTGAGAGGGTAGCAATACCGGGTAATTTGGTGGGACGGGTAAATTGATCGCAAGAAGCGTCAATGTGTGCCGGAATATAGCGGTACATCAAATTGTCACGCTTTTATCAGATGAGCGCTTTGCCACAGCCAACCAACTCATTGACACAACGCATCGAATTATGTATAATATCATTAGCGACACAGGCTAAACGGTAAGGGGTTGCGTTCACACCACTTCTCGGAGCGATCTTGAGAAAGGGGGTGACGCTCATGGACATACTTTATCTTGCGGTGCTTTTAGTATGCGCAACCGGGTATATCCTCGCACTTCGCAAAACGAAGTGACCGCCCCTCGTGCAAGTAGGGCGATCACTTCTGTGATCCACTGAACGCAACCGCTTATACGGCTGTGCTGCTATCTATTAGTATATCACAACTGCGAAAAAAATGCAACACCAAACGGAAGCGGGTAAATCGTCACGCTTTATATCAGATGAGAGCTTTGCCACACCTCAATTTCAATGCGCACTTGACGGGAATATCGGAAAATGCTATACTTTAGCGCATACTAAGGGAGTGTGCTGCTTTTGGCAGGACGGAGGGATTTATGGGTCTGTTACAATTTGCCGCCGTGGGCAATTACCGCCGCTTTTGGGACGAGCTGAAAAAGCTGGGAAGCCTTATCCGCCGCCCCGCGCTGATTCTGCTGGTCGATACCGCGCTCTCCACCGTGCTTTTCGGCAGCGGAATGCAGGACTACCTGAACTATCACTTCTACGAAAAATCTTTCCGCGAGCGCGGTGAATATATCACCATAGGCTGGGCGGCGAAGTTCTACCAAACCACGGCAAAACTGGAATATGTGCCGTTTTTTTCCGTCAAGCCCAATTTTCACAAAAACTTTGCCAAATACACCAAACGCGCGTTTTTTGATCCCGAAACAGGCGTTGATTCACTGCGGGAATTCCTCGCCGCGCACCCTGTGTTTATCTATAAACCCGCTGTGGGACTTGGCGGTACGGATGTGCAAAAGCTCCGTGCGGAGGATATCGGTGATCCTGACGCGTTTCTTGCCAAAATGCGCGGGGAGCAGGCCTTTGCCGAGGAGCTGATTGTTCAGGACGAAGCCTGGGCACGCCTTTGCCCCAAAAGCTGCAACACTGTACGGGTCTATACAACCGCCTGCCGCAGTGAGAGCAAGGTAATCTATGCCGCCGCGCGGATTGGCAACGGCAGCTCCGTGGCGGATAACTTTCACTCCGGCGGCATGACTGTCGCTGTGGATATGGATCGCGGACTGCTCACCGGTACCGCATTCAACGCAGAGCGCGAGCACTTTGCCGCTCACCCCGTAACCGGTGTTGTTTTTGACGGCTTCGCAATCCCGTATTGGCAGGAAGCGCTGGCAATGTGCCGTGAGGCGGCGCTGGTCAACGACAAAGTGAACGTAGTCGGCTGGGACGTGGCTTTCACGCCGTCCGGGCCCTTGCTGATTGAGGGCAACCGCGGTCCCGGCTGGGATATAGTGCAGATACTCTCGGGCTATGGGCGCAAGGATTTGCTGCGCCCGCTGATTGCGAAACTGCGCGAAAGTGAATAATATACCTCATGAGTGATATAAAAAACAAAATCCCCAAAATTGGCATGCGCACCGTCAAGACTGCATTGGCGGCGACGGCGTGTTTGCTGCTGTTTACCGGGCTGGAGTATGCCGGCAGTTTGCTGGCACAGACAGGTTGGGGACTTTTGGCAGATGTTGGCGTTTTTCTTACAAAACAGCAGCCGATTTTCGGTTGCGTGGCGGCGGTTATCTGCATGCAGCAAACGGTCAGGCACTCAATGAGTCATGGACTTAACCGTCTGATTGGAACCATTGTCGGCGGCGTTGTGGGGCTGTTTTTCTTCTGGATCAACCTGAACGTTTGGGATGGCAGGCTGCAAATTCTGTGGGTTGCGCTGGGGAGCGTGCTTGCAATCTGGCTGGTTTTGCTGATGAAAAAACCGCAGGCGTGCGCCATTTGCGCTGTCACGTTTCTGATAATTTTGGTGGCTGTTGACAGGGACACACCATATCTTTATGCCGTTAACAGAATGCTTGACACGGCGCTTGGTATTGCCGTGAGCGTGGCGGTGAATCGCTGGGTTGTACCGAAATCTCCGGAGGACGACAGCGCAGAAATGGCGTAAATACTAACTTTTTACGGCGTGTACATGCTATGAGTACATAGTATGTATACATAACATGTATACATACTATCAGCTCTGAGCTGATGTTATGTAAAAAAACCGGCAAAATGCCTCCGCATCCTTTTGTGTAGTATACAGGGCATGAGCACAGATTATGTTAATTTATACTTGATTAAAAATGTCTGTTGCTATAGCGGCGCCTATTGCGTACGGTATAACCGCGTGTTAATACGCAGATATATTTCATACAGCACCCGAGCCTGCTGTTTAGGATGCACGTATTGCCCATTGTTAATTGAATACCAAACGGGGCAAACTCCCTTTATGCGCTCTTTTGCGCTGGAAGGGTGTGGTTGTTATGCGCAGGTTCCTGCGGAGCGCAAGCCTTGTTACCGCAACGCTGCTGCTGCCGATTTTCTGCCTGATGTTCTACGTGCAGCTGCTACTGCCGGACGGAGGGATCTATTTTCATATGGAGGAAATGCCGTTCTCTGTGCTGGCAAATTCCGCCATAGACGAAACAGTCGGCGCGGCAACGAAATCTGCCAATATCTCCCAAGTGCGCCTGTTCGGGCTGTTCCCGATTAAGGGCGTCTCCGCGCAGGTCAAGCAGCGGCGCTATGTCATACCCGGCGGGCAGGTTTTTGGGCTGAAGCTATACGCAAAAGGCGTTGTTGTTGTAGCGGTGGACGGTGTTGCGAGCACGGAGGGCAAGCAAAACCCCGCCGCGCAAGCTGATCTGCGCCCGGGCGATTTGCTGCTGGAGATTGACGGCACGCCTGTGACGCGTAACGCGCAAGTGTCGGACGCGGTTGTGGCAAGCGGCGGCAAGACCCTCTCCCTGCTGATTGAACGTGAGGGCGCGCAGAAAACACTGACCTTCATTCCGGCGAAGAGCAGCGACGGTTCATATAAAGCGGGGATTTGGGTGCGTGATTCCTCTGCGGGTATAGGCACGGTCACGTTCACCGACCCGCAAACCAATATGCTGGCGGGTTTGGGTCACGCAATTTGTGACGTGGACAGCGGCGCGATAATCCAAATCAGCTCAGGCGAAGCGATGCCGGCTGTGGTCAAAGGCTGCTATAAGGGCACGAGCGGCAAGGCGGGTGAGCTTTGCGGAGTGTTCAGCGGAGCGTCGTTTGCGGGTCTGCTGCGCAATGGCGATACAGGGGTATATGGTAAGCTTTACCGATCTCCGGATGAGGAGCCAATGCGGCTGCCCGTTGCGCTGAAGCAGGAGGTAAAGACGGGCAAGGCGCAGATTATCGCCACGGTGGACGGCGACGATGATTCCGGCGGTACGGCGCGAATATACGACGCGGAAATCCGCAAGGTCTACCCAAACAGCGGCAGCAGCCGAAAAAACATGATCATCCAGGTGACAGACCCGGAGTTGATCGCCTTAACGGGCGGCATTGTGCAGGGAATGAGCGGCAGCCCGATTTTGCAGGACGGCATGTTGGTTGGCGCGGTGACGCACGTTTTTGTGAATAACCCGCTGCAGGGATACGGGATTTTTGCCGAGACGATGCTTGAAACGTCGGACGAGCTGGCGGCGGGGGAGCAGGCTGAGGTGCTTGCTCCCGCTGCGTGAGGGCGGCTTGAAATGGTATGAAACCCACGCCGCATATTCCGCACACTCTAAATGTACCGGCGATTGCCGCAGTTTTGGCAGATTGCGGCAGTTTTGTTTTTGAACTTGGTCTTGCCGCTTCCTTTGTGTTTGCCTACCAAAAGCCAGAGACCGCAAGTGCAACAGATGAGCATGATGCGCCCGAATTTCCACAGGTAGCCATTCCCTTTTGCTGATGTTTTTGCACCTGTTTGCTCCAATGTAACTGTGACGTTTTCAGAACCGCATTTTGGGCAGGTCATATTTTTATTCCTCCGTATGATAAAATTCGACTGTATTATAGCACATAATTCCCCCCGTATTTCTGCAAAAGAAAATAAAAAGTTTTTTCACACAAAACAGGGTATGCTATGCTGTAAGCACTAATTCAAGGGGGCGCCGCCATGCCTTATCCCCGAACCGACCTTGCGCTGGAGCTGCACGAACGCGCCGCATACAACGCGCCCTCATCTGCCGGCGTGACAAAGGAGGAGCTTGCGCGCGGCGAGAGCACCGTCACACGAATCCGCGTTGCCTCAGGCGCGAGCGACTTCGGCAAACCGCCGGGGGTGTATGTCACCGTGCGCTTCCCGGGCTTCCTCTCCGAGCAACCGCCCGACGCCGAGCAAGCGAAAATCATCGCGGAGGAACTGAGCGCCATATTACCAAAAACCGGCACGGTACTTGTGCTGGGTCTTGGCAATGCGCAAATCACGCCGGACGCGCTGGGTCCGCGCACGGTGCGGCATATTCTCACAACGCGCGGACGGGAGCGGCTTGGTGGCGTGCAGCTGCGAGAGGTCTGTGCGCTGGCTCCGGGCGTTTTTGCGCAGACCGGGCTGGAGGCGCGTGAGGTGCTTTCCGGCCTGCTGGAGCAGATACACCCGACTGCAGTTGTGGCGATTGACGCGCTGGCGGCAGGGGATATCGCGCGCTTGGGCAATACGGTGCAGCTGACGGACGCGGGGATTTCGCCCGGCAGCGGCGTGGAAAATTCGCGTCCGGAGCTGAGCGCGGATACGCTTGGCGTGCCGGTAATTGCAATTGGCGTACCAACTGTGGTCGATTATAATCAGGAGGCGGAGAGTGAGACGGTGCGCCCGCTGTCCGCCGCGCCATCTATGTTCGTCACCCCGCGCGGCATCGACTTACTGACGGAGCGCGCCGCCCGGTTGATTGCCTTGGCGGTTAACCTTGCGCTGCAGCCGGGGCTTGCGCCGGAGGATTTAGTATATCTTACCGCAGAGTGAAAGGCAATTTAGGGGCAAATTTATACCGCAGAGCTCTATAATAGAGCTCTGCGGTATAATAGTTGGCTGTCGCAACAGAAAAGCACCATATTATCTCAGGCATTTGCCCGTATTCAGAGTGGCTGTGACTTGAAGCAAGCACCCGCCTGCCGCCGCTTAATCCGCGCCGCAAATGCCTTTAGAGTATTACGCAAATCAGGCCGCTGGCGCCCTCGTTGATGATTTTCTCCAGCGTCTCCTGTATGCGGATCCGCGCGTCCGCCGGCATTCGGTAGAGTTTGTTGTGCAAACCCTCGTTGACCAGCTCATGCAGGCTCTTGCCGAAGATGTTCGATTCCCAAATCTCCGACGGATTCTCCTCAAACTCCTTGAGGAGATAATGCACAAGCTCCTCACTCTGGCTTTCGCTGCCCACAATAGGTGCAACCTCCGTGGTGATATCCGCCCTCATAAGGTGAATGCTAGGCGCACTCGCCCGCAGCCGCACTCCGTACCTGCCGCCTTGACGCATAATCTCCGGCTCCTCAAGGCTCAGTTCCTCCAGCGCCGGCAGAACTATGCCGTATCCCGTCTGCTCAACCTCCTGCAAGGCGTTGGCCACGCGCTCATACTTGCTTTTAACCCGGGCTAGTGAGCGCATGGAGTCCATCAGATCCTGCTCGTTTTGGATTGGCAGACCCGTGGTTTCCGCAAGAACGCGATAGAACAAATCCGGCGCCATTGTCACCGTGATTTTCGCGCTGCCCCGTGCCAAATCCATGCTTGTCACGGCGGCGCAGTTGATGTTTTCCACCGCGCAGGTTTTTTCCGCCATGTCCCTCACCTGGCGTACGCGGCGCAGCCCCCGGGCGTTATCCGCAAAGGCTTTGAAGCACGCGCTGCGCAGCCAATGGGATCTATCCAACCGCGCCACCCAGCGGGGCAAATCCAGCGCGATCTCCTTAATAGGGAACTCGAAGAGCACCTGCCCCAAAATATCCCGGATTTCCTCCTGCGTCACCTCCATGCAGTTGACCGCAAGGACGGGCACGCCGTATTTTGCCTCCAATTGCTTGGCAAGCTTTTGCGATGCTGCGTCCCGCGGGTTGCGGCAATTGAGCAGCACCACAAACGGTTTATCCAGCGCCTTCAGCTCCGCCACAACGCGCTCTTCCGCTTCGGCGTATTCGTCCCGCGGAATATTGCTGATGGAGCCGTCCGTCGTCACCAGTATGCCGATGGTGCTGTGTTCGCTAATGACCTTTTGCGTGCCGATTTCCGCCGCCATGTTGAACGGGATTTCCTCGTCAAACCACGGCGTGCGCACCATGCGCGGCTGGTTGCCCTCAATATAACCCAGCGCAGAGGGAACGATATAGCCCACGCAGTCAATCAGGCGCACCTTGAGCTTGGATTGCTCGGGCAGGTCAATCTGCACAGCCTTTTCGGGCACAAACTTTGGCTCCGTCGTCATGATTGTGCGCCCGCTTGAGGACTGCGGCATTTCGTCGTTTGCCCGTTGGACGCGGTATTCCTCACGCATGTTGGGGATTACCAGCGTATCCATAAAGCGGCGCACAAAGGTAGATTTGCCCGTGCGCACGGGACCCACCACACCCACATAAACATCCCCCTGTGTGCGCTTGGCAATGTCTTTATATATGCTGTAGCCCTCTTTGACGACCTCACCCGCTTTTTTTGCGATATCCACCACGCTTTCCGCGCCCTTCACAATCTCCTGCACCGTGTCCGCAAAGTTGTGCGCGGGAGCAGGGAGTGGTGTGGGCGCTTTCTCGGGCAAGGCGGCGGGCAGAGTCACAGGCGTGACGGGCGCTGCCGCGGGAGACTCCTGTACCTCCTCCTGAGCGGAGCTTTCCTCATAGCTCTCCATTGCTTCTTCGCCGCCGTAGCCGTAGTAGCTCTCAGGCTCAGGGTATTCGTAAGCTTCTTCGGGCGCTGCGGCCTGTAGGCTCAGGTCTTTCTTTCCGGTATTGCTGCCGAGCTGAACACGTTCCGCGCCTGAGCTGTCGTAAACGTCTTCCTGCGAACGTTGCACACTGCCTTGTTGTTCCATGGGGTCCTCCTTATAATAGATGTATTCACAGTCTGGGAATCAGCAGCATTTGCTGTTCGGACAGGGTTTCGCCAACGAGAGCGTTTTCCTGCGTGATTGATTCCATCGTAGTGTTATAAGCGCGGGCGATGTCCCAGATGTTCTCGCCGGGGTCTGCATAGTAGAGCGTGAGGGCGGAAGCGTCGTCGTCCTTGGGGCGGTTCTCGTCCGGCTGGAGAGCGACTATGACGCGGCGCTCACGCAGATCATATGCTTTGGCGGATAGATCCAACTCCGCGCGGAACTGCACCTCGCCGTTGTTTGTTGGTGTAAAATCAAGATTAATCAGCGTGAGCTGCGGACGGCACTTCAGGCGCTGCACAGCCTGACTCAGCGCCCGGCGGAAGCGAAACTCCAACGGCTTTTCGCAAAACGCGGTTTCGCCAGCGCCGTCTGTGTAGAGAATATGCAGCGGGAGCGCGCCGGATATGGTCAGCTCGTTGCCCTGCGTTTGTGCTTCGGAGCTTGGCTCGCCGCTCCATACGCCCAGGATTTCATTCGCGCCGCCCGGCACAGCTACGCTGCCCGTCACGGGGAGTTTTTCGGCAAAACTATCCAGCGGCTGGAGGAATTCCATGTTGCGGTATTCTGTGTCCAACTCGCTTTGTGTGCTGTATGCGTCCACAGATATGGGCAGGTCAAGCTCACGTGTGGCGCGGATATCCGCAAGGACGCTGGCGTTCACGTCCAACAGGCGGCGCTCGCCGGAGGCATCTGCGCGGGGAGTCAGCTCAAGCGACGGCACGGTGAGGATTGTCTCCTGCAAGCAGTCCTCGTCAATGCCGTCCACCTCAACAATTTGGCTGAGAGGTATGGCATAATCCAAAACTGCGGGCTCGCTGGAATCGTTATCGGCAAGGTAGAATATCTTTAGCTGCAGTTCGCCCTTGAAAAGCAGCTTGTTGTTGATAGCCTTTATGTCGCCCGCGACGGCCGTGCCCTGCGTGTGCAAAATCTGCCGCACGGGGGGCGCGTCCGCGGCAAGCTCCACAACCTCTGCCACGGGGAAGCTTTTGGCAGCCTCGCCCGCCGCACTCACAACACGGCACGGCGCGGTCTTCATTTGCACACCGCAACCGCTCGCGCCGGAGATAACGGGCTGTTCCCCCCGTCTGCGCACACGGAACAGGCAGTGCACCATGCCGTGAATATCCATGCGCCGCGGGCTGACAATGCGGCAGTTGACGTAGCTTGTTTCCGCATGAACGGTGGCGCAGTCGCCCGCTTGCACGCCCGGGACGCTGACCTCCTGTGAGAACGGATAGTTTTGCTCGTAGCAATGCACGCGGCCGTCCTCGCCGCAATAGAGTACGCGCAGCACGGCGCTGCAATCCGCTGTGACGCGCCCGCCGCCCGCCTGCACAGAACGGACGTTCGGCACAAGCATACACTTGAGCACGCGCTGTGCGTCCGGGCAGTATTCGGGCAGAGTCAAATCCGCATCAACGGCTTGCTCGCCCCGGCCCTCAAACAGCGGGGCGCTGACGCCGATTGTTTGTTCGCTAACATGAAAATCCACGGTATCCCGACCTTTCGTTATTCGGTTTCGGGAATTCATATGCGCGGACGGCGGCTGTTATTACCGCAGCAGACAAAGAGAAGGAACGATCAACAAGGCAAGACGCGGTATTTACAGAATGTTCACAATTTGTTCACCCCCTCTGTTTCGCTCATGTCTAGCTCATATTCAGGAGTTATTATTTACTTAGCAGATTTCTACCGCAAAATTAAGGAGGTCATCAATGAAAAACACATCCAAAAGGCTTCTGGCAGCCTTGCTCGCACTGCTCATGTTGTTTGGCATCGCCGGCGCCGCTTCCGCAGATTCGGGAGACAAGCTGACTGATTCCATTACAGTCGTCACACCGGAAGACGGCGTCTTCCCAAGTAGCGACGGCTGGAGGGTAGACCTGAGAGGCTCTGTGTTCACAGTCAAGGGGCCGGCTTTCCCCAACGGCATTGAAGTGAGCTACGACGAAGTCACGTCCGATTCTTATCAGAGCGCAATTTATCCGGACAAAATCAACTGGGGATTCTATGCCGAATCGTATGGTGGTGAAGCGTACCTTGAAATCTACGCAAGCCAATTCACTCACTTTGTGGTGCAGTATGTTGCAGATGACGGCACTGAATACGGCTACTACAACAGTGAAGAAATCTTTTATGCCACTACAGAAATCAGCGTTTCCAATCTCCCCAACAGCGGCAATTTGGATTTTAGCACTGCCGTCCCCGTTACTCTAGACACCACGGTAGATGTTCAGCTTGTTTATGACAGCCTCCAAAACCCAATCTCCGCGCTCTACGCTTTCACCCCAGCGGAGGACGGATACTACAAAATCGCCTCCGATGGCGCAAGGAGTTCAGAAAACTACTACACCCGCGAGGGCGAGTGGATTTACTTTGCCGGCGTTGACCCGTGGGTTGCCGTTTATGATTCGGGCGAGAACCAAATCGCCTACAACGATGATGATTACTCCAGCTTAAACTTCCGCTTGATAAGATTCTTTGAGGGCGGCGAAACCTATTATATCGAGGCAAGTGCATACAGCAACGGCAGCACCTTGGCGCCGTATACGTTCACCATTACCTCAACCGAGTCACAGCAGCTTAAAGTCAGAACTACCAGCGTTAAGCTCGACTACCACGGCGTGCTGGACCTTAATTGGCTGCTTGAGGGCACAACCTGGGCGCTTGAGGACTTGTATATTGGTATAAACACTTACAACAGCGGCATTTTTTTGGATAAATTGCTTGGCCAATACAACGGCTCCGTACTGGTTAGCGGTTGGGATTGCAATCACGATTACCAAAAGCTTTATGCTCAAAACCGCGGCACTGCCTCAATCTATATCGAAGCCCCGGACGGCGTTGCTTATCAAGTTAAGGTAGAGGTCAAGTACTCTGTTGTGCAGTGGCTGTGCACAATCTTCCTGGGCGGATTTGTGTGGATGAAATACACGCTTTACGGGCCGTTCGACTTGTTTGCAAATATCCGTGAGCTGCAAAACTACGGCGTGCGCAACGCCATTTCCGATTTGCTCAGCGAGTGGTTCTAAGGCGCAGCATTAACACGCCGCGGGCGCGGTATTTTGCGGCGGATTTGCAAAATACCGCGCCGCGTGGTACAATACCCGCATGAATATTGTGTTTATGGGAACCCCGGATTTTGCCGTCCCCTGCCTTGCGCGTTTGGCGGGGGACGGGCACCATGTGCGCGGGGTTTTTTGTCAGCCGGATAAGCCCAAGGGGCGTGGCTATACACTTGCGCCGCCGCCTGTGAAGGAATACGCGCTTGCACACGGGCCGGCTGTGTATCAGCCGAGCACATTGCGCGGCGGTGAAGCGCTCAGCATTCTGCAAGAGCTGCGCCCGGAGCTGATTGTTGTCGTCGCCTACGGCAAAATACTGCCGCGGGAAATCTTGGAGCTGCCGCCGCAGGGCTGCATAAATATCCATGCATCACTGCTGCCAAAGCTGCGCGGCGCGGCGCCGATTCAGCGCGTAATCCTGAACGGCGGCAAGCAGACCGGCGTAACCGCCATGCAGATGGATATCGGCATGGATACAGGTGATATTCTGCTCTCACGGGCGATTGATATTGGCGAAAACGAAACCGCCGGTGAGCTTTTTGGCCGCTTGAGCACCTTGGGCGCACAGCTGCTTGCGGAAACCCTTTCCGCACTGAAAAACGGTGCCTTGCTCCGCACGCCGCAGGACGACACACAAGCGACGCTCGCGCCAATGCTCTCACGCGCGGATTCGCCCATTGACTGGACCCGCCCGTCATGGGAGCTGCACAATCAGGTGCGCGGACTGAACCCATGGCCCTGCGCAACGGCAGAAATCCTTGGCGTACCGGTCAAAATATTGCAGACGCGCATTGCCGAGGCGCCGCCAACAGATACCGCAGCAATCCCGGGCACGGTTTTGGAATCGCGCAAGCGGCTGATTGTCGTCTGCGGCGGCGGAACGGCTTTGGAAGTACTGACACTTCAGCCCGGCGGGAAAAAGGCAATGCCGGCGGCGGCGTTC
Organism: Oscillospiraceae bacterium; assembly: GCA_031290105.1. Taxonomy (GTDB): domain Bacteria; phylum Bacillota; class Clostridia; order Oscillospirales; family Acutalibacteraceae; genus WRKY01. The sequence continues at coordinate 25,746 of JAITOD010000027.1, read as the reverse complement.
CTTGCCGGGCGGCGCTGACTTGGATGGCAGATATTGATGCCGGAGCTTAGATGTTGAAGCCCTCATGCGTTTTGCCGCCGGAGCATTTTGCGCAGCCGCTTATCCCACAGCGCGTTAAAGGGCGCAAACATCACGCCGGAGCGCAGATACGCCAGCGCCTCGTTGATTGCCGCATAGTATGCGGTCTTAAGGTCACAGGCGGGGGTGAGCGGATATCGCCGCTTATATTCCTCATACAGCCCAAACCGGTTGCCCCACATATTTTGCAGCTGAAAAAGGTCGTACTCCCTGTCCGCCCACATGGAGCCCCAAGGGTCAATGAAGCCCGTCAGGCGGAAGCTTCCCGGCTCCGCCATAATGTTCATGATATTCAGGTCGCCGTGGATTAGCACAGGGTGCGGCGGCTCATCAACAATCGCGTCGAATTGCTCAGTGGCACAGCGCAGAGTGTCGTACCACCTTCGCTTGAATTTGCCCTGCTCAACAAGCGGCGCTGTGCCCTCCATCACGGGTGTGACTATCTCCTCGCGGTAAAATTCCCTCCAGCTTGCGTATTTAGGTTCACGCACATAGCCGTATTTTTCGCCGCGAACCGCGTGCCAACCCAAGATCCCGTCCACCACGGCCGCCGCGAACGCTTCGCGCTTCCTCCTGCCATGGCGCAGGAAGCCCGCGCTCATGGCGTTTTTGCCCTCTATGTATCCCATACCCATCACAGCGGCTGTGTCATCCGTGTGGGTGAAGAGCACCTGTGGCATTGGCACGTCGGTGTTTTTTTGCAGGATTTCCAACTGAAAAGCTTCGTCCTCATTCATGCCGGGAATGCGGTACGCCTTGAGGACGATTTTGCCCCTTGACGGCGTAAGCGCCAAATACGCACGCCCAAACGAGCCTCCGCCCAGACAGCGCAGAATTTTTGTGCTCTCGCCCAGGTGTTTCTCGGCGATTTGCGGCAACAGCGGTGTGAGTATTTTATCGTTCAGTTCAAGTGCTGCGGACATTATGCAAGCCCCCTTAGAACCCGTGCCTGCGGCTCAGGAATATTGCCGTGCATATCCGGACCCACGTTAAGCAGCAGCCGCCCGTTGTTTGCCGCAAGACGCTCAATCAGCGCACGAACCTCCTCAGGTGACATAAAGTTTTCCGCGCGGCTGTGTTTGTTGTAACCAAACGAGAGGTCAATGCCTCGGCAAAGCTCAAAGCACCTGCCGCTCGGGTTTTTCCCGCTGCTGTATTCCTGTGTGCGGTAGTCGTAATAAGACGGACTGCGGGCATTGCAGAGGTTCATTGCGGTGTTGAAAGCGACGTCGCCGCGCAGAAGCCCGCGACGGTTCAGCTTGCGCAGCCGGTCCGGCAGGGCGCTCCAGCGATCGTTGACAAGCCCCTCCGGCACGCGCTCATAGTAGTGGCGGAAAAGCTCCGGCAAACGCTCGTCAGGCGGGTAGCCTATGTCGCTCCAAAGGATATCGGGAGAGTAGCGGTCAATCAGCTCCAGCCAGTGATCACGGCAATAGTCAACGTATTCAGAGCTGATGTTGCTGCGCAAAAACATATCCGAAACGGTGTGTATCGGCTCGCTTGTGAACGTCCAGTCCAGCAGGGAGGAATAGTAAATGCCGAAGCGCAGACCCGCGCTCCGGCAAGCGGCGGCAAGCGCTCCCGTAAAGTCAAAATCCAGGCCATAGCTACCCAAACGCGGGTGCGGCACGCGGCTGTTGAACAACGTAAAGCCATCGTGGTGCTTTGTCACCAAAACTACATATGACGCGCCCGCATCCTTGAACAGACGCACCCAGGCTTCGGGGTCGGCACTGCGCGCGCTTTGGCGGAATTCCTCCGCAAATGCGGAGTATGGCTTGCTGCCGTAGTGCTCCCTGTGGTGTATATCGGTGGGGCTGCCCTCCAACGCCATGCTGTTTTGGTACCACTCGGCGTATGGCGTGCGGCGATAAAAATACTCGGAGCCGCAGCGGCTTAGAATTGTGCCGATATCCTCGCCCTTATCCGGGGCATAGGCGGGGACGCTGTAGACCCCCCAATGGATGAAAATCCCCAACCGGCTTTGGCGGAACCAGTCGGGCTGCTTTTCGCGGTGGATATTGACTGCGGGTGCTTTCATGGCATCTCCCGTTTTTGGTTTGTTACAACATTCAGCTTAAGCGTTTTGTTACAGAGAACGCGCTACGGCGTTGTCTGTATTATAGCGCGGCGGATACATTGTGTCAAGTGAAGATAAGTTTGCATTTCGCCCGCCGATATGGTATACTCACAGCGCGGAGATGTATTTGACTAAACACGGAAAGGGAGCCGATGTATGACACGTTCAAAAGCGCGGGAGCAAGCGTTTGCGCTCCTGTTTGAAAAATCCTTTCACCCCGATGCCGACCTTGGCGTATTGACGGAGCAATCGCTGATAAACGGCACGCTGGAGGACGACCCGTTCACCCTGCGCCTTGCGGAGTGCGCGTGGGAACACCTATACACTGTTGATGAAACCATTGAGCGCTTGACCGAAAACTGGAGCCGCATCAGGCTTTCGCGGGTTGCGCTGGCGGCACTGCGCCTTGGCGTTGCGGAGATTCTCTACTGTGAGGACATCCCTGCCGCCGCCACTATCAACGAATGCGTGGAGCTGTGCAAGCGCTTTGGCGAGCCCTCCGACGCAAGCTTTGTCAACGGCGTACTGGGGGCATTGACGCGGGAAGCGGAGTGAGGGATTCAGCATGCGAAAAAAGACCGCGCTGACTGCGTTAATCCTCTTTTTCGCGCTGATTCTCGGTGCCTGTTCGCGGGGGGCTAACACCGATGTTTACCCCGTTCAAGAGGGCGACTACAACCAAAATATTCCATACGAGCAATACATAGACGCACCGCCCGCGCCCGAGCAAGCAGTGTTCGATGTTCGCGATTACGGCGCGGTTGCGGGAGCGGAAACCGCGGTGACTCAAGGCTTGCAGGACGCAATTGACGCTTGCGCGGCGGTGGGCGGCGGCACAGTTTTGCTGGCGGGCGGGGAGTATCATTCCGGCACGATTTTCCTCAAAAGCGGCGTGAGTCTGTTCATTGCGGCAGATGCGGAGCTTGTTGCTCTGCGTGATTTTTCAGCACACGACGGCGCATTTATCCGCGCGGTGAACGCCGAAAATATCACCATAACCGGCGGCGGGAAAATTCGCGGCGAGGGCGAATATTTTGTCAAAACGCCGGACGAAAACCCGCAGCTCACGCCCTACGCCGTCAGCGACGTGCGCGAGATGAAGAAGGAATATTACGCCCGAATTCGCTTCGGCTATTCCTCCCGCCCGGACGCGATGATCTGGCTGCGCGGCTGCAAAAAAGTGGATATCAACAACATCTGTCTGCGGGATTCCATGCACTGGACGCTCAAAATCGATCACTGCGCGGACGCGGAAATCAACAATCTTGTGATTGATAATAACCGCCACGTCGCAAATACCGACGGCGTGGATATAGTCGGCTCGCAAAATGTGAATCTTTTCCACGCGTTCATCTCCACCGCGGACGATGGGATCGTCCTGAAGAACCCGAAGGACGACACGCCGCAGAATGTGAGCAATATCCACGTGTGGGACTGCGTGGTGCAGTGCTGCACAAATGCCTTCAAGATCGGCTCGGAGACCTACGGCGACATCAACAACGTCCTTATAGAGGACATTGAAGCGTCATTGCCGGGAATTTATCCCGGGAGTGTCAGCGGCATTTCCATCGAGTCCATGGACGGCGCGTGCGTATCGGATATCACCGTGCGGCGCTTCAAAATGGACGGCGTGACCTGCCCTCTGTTTGTTCGCTTGGGCAACCGCAACCGCTATCACGGCAAAAACGCGGCGGGGCAAATCCGCAACATCACCGTGGAGGACGTGACCGCAAAAAACGCCGAGCTGCCAATGATTATCAGCGGTTTCGATACCCTCCTCACCGCCGCTCACCGCATTGAAAACGTCACTTTGCGCGGCTTTGATGTGACATACCGCGACAACAATGAGAACATCAAGCTGCGTTTCGTTGTGCCGGAATCTGCCAAAACATACCCCGAAAACTGGCGCTTCAAGGACGTGCCCGCTTACGGGCTATATGCGCGTCACGTGGACGGCTTGACTCTGAAAAACGTGGAGGTCATTCCCCGCAGCGTCAACACGCGCGAGCAATTTGTGTATGAGGATGTTCCGGACTAGACGGCGGCGTTACATGCAACGCCGAGACCGGCTCGGTAATATCCTGCGCATGTTTACTCCCCGTTGATATCGCGGTTAATTGTCAATTCTTCATTATCAGTTAGTGTGGCAATCAATGCCGGGTGACGCCATTTCAGTGTGCGGCGGTCCAGCAGTGCAAAAGCTTCGGGCAGGGCGCCTTCATCGGCGGCGTAGCCGTTATCCCAAATGCCGCAGGAGATGCCGTAGCTCCGCAGAGTGCCGCGAAATTCGGTGATGTAGGCGGCGCGTTCTGCGTCATTATCCTTGGCGACTGCGCCGAACTCGCCCATATAAACAGGCACGCCCTTGGCGATAAACAGGCGGTAGATTTCGCGGAGCTTTTTTTGCAGCGCCTTACTGTCCCTCTCGCTCCAGGTGCTGTGGTCCATATATTTGTCGCTGGTGAATTTTCGGGGGTAGTAGGCGTGAATCGACACCAGCGCGTGCGGGTCGGTGGGTGCTTCCATGGCGCGCAGAGCGGTACTTTCGCAGGACGCGGCATAGGTAGGCAGCAGCAGCCAGCGCTCAGCGTTGTTTCCGCCGGAGCGGCGCACAACGTCCACAAACGCCCGGTTGAGCCGATTAACCACCTTGTGCTGCGAGGGTGTGCCGCCCGCCCACTCCAGCAGACTGCCCACTACGCGCGGTTCGTTGGCAGCTTCAAAAATCAGGTGATCGCCGTATGGCTCAAAGCGCGCGGCAATTTGCTCCCAAAGCTTGGTGAATTCCGCCGTGGTTGCGTCTTCGTGCTGAGGGTCGGGGATAAACCATGTCATGTCGTCATGGTGCATGTTGATGATGGTATAAAGCCCGTTGCCGTAGGAAAAATCAACAACCTCCTGCACGCGGTCAAGCCACGCGGCATCGATTGTGTAATCCGGCGCGGGACCAAGGTGGGGCGCCCAAGTGATGGGAATCCGCACCGTTGAGAAGCCCGCCGCCTTGACCTTATCGACCACCGCCTTGGTGATTTTGGGGCTGCCCCAAAGGGTTTCAGTTTCCGCCCCGGCAAAACCGGGTATAGTGGCTTCCAGCGCGTTGCCCATGTTCCAGCCAACGCCAAGCTCAGCGGCAAAGGCGAACGCGGGCGTGTCGGGAATCACGGGTGTGATTTCGCCGAACTGACCGAACCACGCCGCCACCATGCTGTAGAGGATAAACAGCAGCGCCGCAAGTACGTCAAGCACTTTAAGTATTGCCCACTTGATATTTTCCACGTATTTTCTCCCCCGCCGTTCAAAAATAAACATTTGCAGTATACCACAAGTGCGGTGGGATTGTAAAGCCTTAGGCGCGGCAAATGACGAATCCGCACGCACATAAACAGTTCACAATGAATTCACGATATATCCTTGCATTGATCAATGATAAGTGCTATACTGTTAAGGACTTAACGGTTAAGCGCTTACTATCTTAAAGGAGGAATCGCGATGTCTGTATTGCAGGTTGAAAATCTGACGAAAGATTACGGCAGCGGACGCGGCGTGTTTGATGTTACATTCAACGTTGAGCGCGGCGAGGTGTTCGGATTTTTGGGGCCGAACGGCGCGGGCAAAACGACCACGATACGCCATATTATGGGCTTTTCTAAACCGCAGGAGGGCGTTACATATGTGGAGGGGATGAACAGCTGGCTGGAGCCCGCAAAAATCCAGCGGGATTTGGGCTATCTGCCCGGAGAAATTGCGTTGCCCGAAGCACTGACGGGCACGCAGTTCATCAAAATGATGGCGGATTTGCGCGGTCTGCAGAACATGACGCACACGGGCGAGCTGATAGCCAAGTTTGAGCTTGAACCCGCCGGCGGCTTGAAGCGCATGTCTTTGGGAATGAAGCGCAAGCTTGCAATCGTCACCGCGTTTATGCACGACCCGCAGGTGCTTGTGCTTGACGAACCCACCAGCGGACTTGACCCGCTCATGCAGGATATGTTCATTGAGTTCATCAAGGAAGAGAAGGCGCGCGGCAAGACGATTCTGCTTTCATCCCACATTTTTTCGGAGGTAGACGCAACCTGCGACCGCATTGCAATCATCAAGGAGGGGCGCTTAATCTCCACCTTTGTTGCGGACGATTTGCGCCACAGCAGCAGCAAAACCTTCAAGCTGGAGTTCAACTCTAAGGATGAGTTTGAGCGTTTCCGCTCGGAGATTGAAGAGACCCAAAAGCTGGAAGTTGTGTCTGTCAAGCGCCACCGCAACCAGGCTAAAGTGCAGGTTGAGGATGCGGACGTGAACGGCCTGTTTGCCATAATATCCGGCTATGACCTGAAGTTTTTCTCCGAAATCAAGTTCACTCTTGAGGACTACTTCATGAAATTTTATGACCGCACGGGATCGGAAGGGGGCGCGAACTATGCCGCTAATTGAAATCAAGAGCTTGACCAAAGACTACGGCGACAGGCGCGGTGTGTTTGACTTAAATCTAAGCGTGGAGCAGGGCGAGGTATATGGCTTTGTGGGCACAAACGGCGCGGGCAAAACCACCACCATCCGTCAGTTGATGGGGTTCATCAAACCGCAGAGCGGCACGGCGAGCATCGGCGGCGTTGACTGCTGGCGGAATCCGGCGGAAATCATGCGGCGCGTGGGATATATTCCCGGCGAAATTGCGTTCCCGGACGAGGCAACGGGCACGTCGTTCTTCAAGAGGCAGGCAGATTTGCTGGGCCTTAGCGATATGTCGTATGCCAAGAGCATGATCCAAAAACTCCAGCTTGACCCCACCGCCAACCTGAAGCGCATGAGCAAGGGCATGAAGCAGAAAACCGCGATTGTGGCTGCGTTTATGGCGGACCCGGAAATCCTCATCCTTGATGAGCCGACGACCGGGCTTGACCCGCTGATGAGGGCGGAGTTTGTGGATATCCTCACGGACGAGAAGAAAAAGGGTAAAACAATTTTCATGTCCAGCCACATGTTTGAGGAGGTTGAGGAAACCTGCGACCGGGTTGCGTTCATCAAGGACGGCAAAATAATTTCCTCCATCTCCACCGACGAAATCCGCCACAACCAAAACAAAACCTTCAAGATTGAGTTTGCGGCGCAGGAGGATTATCGGCGCTTTCTTGCGCAATCGCTTGAGTTCTCAGAGCAGCGCGACGAGCAAAATCAAGTGATTGTGAACGTGAACGACAGCGAAATCAACGCGTTCACCCGGTTGTTGACCGGCTACCGCGTGAAATTCATCACCGAAATTAAGTATAGTCTTGAAAAATACTTCAAGACACTGTATTAAAGGAGGCAGTTTTATGTTCAGCAAACCAATTTTAAAGCAGACTCTCAAGGCAAATTACAAGCTCTGGCTTATCTTTACTGGCATTCTTTGCGTCATGAGCGTCATGACAATATCGGTCTTTGACCCAAAAATGATGTCCACCATGATGGAGATGCTGAAAGACACACCCATGGCGGAGATGGCGGGCGATAAACTCGACAGCATGACGACGCTGCTGGGCATGCTCAGCCAGAATTTTTATGGCATGCTTGCCGTGATTTTGCCGATGATTTTCATCATCATTGCGGCCAACAGCCTGATCGCCGCCCAGGTGGACAGAGGTTCCATGGCTTATCTGCTCTCCACGCCCACCAAGCGCGGTGCCGTTGTGCGCACTCAGGCGGCGTTTCTGATCAGCTCCGTGTTCTGCATGTTCCTGGTGGTTACGGTGGTTGGGCTTTCCTGCGTACAGCTTGTGCATAAGGGGCTTTGGGGCGAAAAATTCACGCCGGACGCGGTCGCCGTATCCCGGATTCTGGATCTTGACGAAGCGGAAATTGGCGACAATCTCTCACTTATCCTCAAGAACGAAGAAGCGCTGCAAGCCGGTGCGGACGCGCGTCAAATCGACCCGGACGTTTATCTTGTCTACCTCAACCAAAAAATGACAATCAAGGCATATGACGCGGCTGCGGCGGCGCTGGGTAAGGACGCGGAGGAAATCACAAAGAACCCCGCGCTGCTCCTCCAAAGCCCCGAAGCGCTGGCGGCGGCGGCCAAGGTGATGGGCGTTCCTGCCGAAGCTTATGGCGCACAGCTCACAGCCGCAATAGAGCAGCAGGGCGCAATGGCGGCGCAGTCGATGGAGCTGCAGAACAAAATGGCGGCGGGAATCAGCGCGGCGGCTGAGGTCCTGGACGTTGAAGCGTCCGACCTTGTGAACAGCATGGGCAAAATCAAGGCAAGCAAGGAAGCGCTGACAGCTGCCGCGACTGCGTCCGGCTTGCCTGAGGAGAACATTCTCGGCATGATTAACTCTCAGCTTGCCGCCGACGAGCTGGCATATGACGACGGCATTGTTTTCAGCGTTAGGGACTACCTTATGCTGAACCTGGGCGCGTTCCTGCTGATGTTTGCAATAAGCGGAATTTCGTTCATGTTCTCGTGCATTTTCAATCTCTCCAAAAACTCGCTGGCGCTGGGAGCGGGGCTTCCGATTGCGTTCTTCGTCTTCCAAATTATGGCGCAAATCAGCGACAGCCTTGAGGGATTCAAATATCTTTCGTTAATCACGCTGTTTGATGCGGGAGCCGTGGTGAGCGGCGGTAGCTTTGGAGTGCAGTTTGCGGTGCTGGGAGCGGTTGGCGTTGTGCTCTATGCGATTGGAATGAACGCCTTTTGCAAGAAGGATTTGCCGCTATAAATCAAGCAATAGTGGGCGGCGCTCAAAAACAGGAAAAAATGCGAGCGCCGCCCGCCAAAAATTCGGATGGTGAAAAACAATGGACATCAGCTTAAAAAAGGCATATATTCAAATACTGTTTCGGTTCAGAAAAAACGGCCTTGATATCCCGAAAATACTGGATGTCAACATAACCGAATTATTTGTTATGGCGGGAATTTCAAACAATATTTTCTGCAACGATAAAAGCGTGAATATGGCGCAAATTCAAAGCAATACCCACATCACAAAAGCGGCGATTTCGCAAATGTTCACGTCACTTGAAAAGCGCGGCTATGTCGTTCGAGAAACGGACAAAACAAACCGCCGCAAAATCACTGTTGAGTTGACTCCCGCCGGCGAGCGGATTCTTGAGGAAGCGCAAAAGCAGGTTGACGGAATGCTGGAGAAAACGATTGCCCGCCTGGGTGAGGAAAAAGCGTGGCAGCTCATTGGCTTGCTGGAGGAGCTGTCGGATATTGCGGAGGACATCAAGCGGGAGGACGCCGGGGCGTGACGCGCGGTTGGCATTGCCCGCCGGTTATGCAGCCGCACTTCAACACCGTGAACCTTGACGGCACAGTGCCGGACGATGAAATCCTGCTCATGATTGACCACGCCTACGACACGGTTGCGGCGAAGCTGCCGCAATATCTTCAGCGGGAGATAGCGGCGCTGAGCCGAAAATCCGGCGCCGCCGCAGAATAAGCCTCTGCACAATCAGCCGCAGCTTAGTCCGGCAGAGCGCATTGAGCAGTTTGCCACCAAGCCGTTAGCCGCCAGATAATCAGCGCCCCAGTCATACATTGCGGACAAAATCGGGCGAATGCTGCACCCAAAATCTGACAGCCGATACTCCACCTTGGGCGGCACAACCGGGTACACCTTGCGCAGCAGCAAGCCGTCGCTCTCCAGTTCGCGGAGCTGTTGGGTCAGCATTTTGGGCGTGGCCTGGGGTATCAGCTTGCGCAATTCGCCAAAACGCAGCGTGGAATCGATCAAGTGCCACAAAATCAGTGCCTTGTATTTCCCGCCAATCATGTTGATTGTTGCGTCCACAGGGCAGTTGTATTCTGCGCAGGAGCAGACCGTGCCTGAGAGAGCTTGCGAACCAAGATCCGTTGAAAGTTCGGGGTCGTCGCCCCGCGTATTAATTTGCATTCTTTCCATATTTTTCCGTTCCTCCTTAGCCATTAGTATCTTTTTGGGTACTATGCCACAATAAAGTGCGTACTTGTAATAATGGAATTTGCTGATATAATAATACCATGCGCAAGCGGCAAAGTCAATAGCCGCTGCCAAATCAGCAAAAACAGGTGATTTATTATGCGAACGCAGAAAAACAGACGCTTTAAGGCACTGCCGGCACTCGCCGCGCTGGCGTTGGTGCTGGTGTTGACCGCTTGCTCCTCATCAGGCGGTACGGGCGGCGCTGCAGCTCCGACGCAGCCGCAGCAGGAAATCAAGCAGGGCGGCAGCCTTGTTATCCCCCTGAGCGAGGTTTCGGAAACGGCGCAGTTCTACCCAATCGTTGTGAATGGCACTGCAATGGAGGTCATTGCGGTTACGGCACCTGACGGCACAATCCGCACGGCGTTCAACACCTGCGAGGTGTGCTATTCCTCCGGTCGCGGCTATTATAAGCAGCAGGGCAGCGCGCTTGTTTGCCAAAACTGCGGCAATAGATTCCAGACGAGTCAGGTTGAGCTGCAATCCAGCGGTTGCAACCCGTGGCCAATCTTTGCGGAAAATAAAACCGTGACGGCGGATTCCATCACAATCGGCTATGATTTTCTGGCGCAATCCACGCAGGTTTTTGCCAACTGGAAGAGATAAGAGCTAATTGATAGTGGATAATTGACAGTGGATAATGTTGGAGAGGAAACACAATGCAAAATCAAGTATTTGACATCCGCGGCATGACCTGTGCGGCGTGCTCCGCGCGGATTGAGAAGGTTCTCGGGCGGCAGGAGGGCGTTTTGTCCGCATCGGTCAACCTGGCAACGGAGAAGGCGCAGGTGCGCTTTGATCCGGAGCTGATAAACGTGGAGAACATCATAGCCGCCGTGGGAAAAATTGGCTATCAGGCAATACTGCCGCCAAAAGAACCCGCGCTTGACGAGGATAAAATCCGCAAGCAACAAGCAATCCGCACGCTGTGGACAAAGTTCATCGTGTCTGCTGTGTTTTCCCTTCCGCTGCTATATATAGCCATGGCGCCCATGATAAAAGCGGTGCAGCTGCCCTTTCCCGCGTGGCTCTCGCCCATGGAGTTCCCGCTGATTTACGCGCTGGCGGAGCTGCTGCTGGTAGTCCCGGTTATTTGTGTGGGCTATAAATTCTACACAATCGGGTTCAAGGCGTTGCTTCAGCGCAGCCCGAACATGGATTCGCTGATTGCTGTTGGCACAAGCGCCGCCGTGCTGTATAGCCTATATAATACATGGCAGATTGTGAACGGAACCTTCGCCGCCGCAGAGTCGCTGTATTTCGAGACGGCGGGCGTGATTATCACGCTGATTCTGCTGGGCAAATCACTGGAGGCGGTCTCTAAGGGCAAAACCGGCGAGGCCATCAAAAAGCTGATGGGGCTGGCTCCCAAAACCGCCGCGATAATCCAGGACGGCGTTGAGGTGGAAATCCCCATTGAAGACGTGCAAATCGGCGACGTGGTTGTGGTCAAGCCGGGCGGCAAAATCCCGGTGGACGGCGCGGTTCTGGAGGGTCACACGGCAATCGACGAGTCCATGCTGACCGGCGAGAGTATGCCCGTGGATAAAAGCGCGGGCGACGCGGTCTACGCCGCCAGCATAAACACCACGGGCACAATTCGTTTCTGTGCTGAGAAAATCGGCAGCGACACCGCCCTTGCGCAAATCATCAAGCTGGTGGAGGACGCGCAAGGCTCCAAAGCGCCGATTGCGGCGTTGGCGGACAAGGTCTCAGGTGTGTTTGTGCCGATTGTCTGCGGGATTGCGCTGCTGGCGGGGACGGCATGGTTCCTTGGCAAGGGCTTTGGCGCGGGCGAGTGGGATATCGGCTTTGCGCTCACAATTTTCATCTCCGTGCTGGTTATCGCCTGCCCGTGTGCGCTTGGCTTGGCTACGCCGACGGCTATTATGGTGGGCACCGGCAAGGGCGCGGAAAACGGCATATTAATCAAGAGCGGCACGGCGCTGGAAACTGCTCACAAAATCAACACCGTTGTGCTGGATAAAACTGGAACGATCACCGAGGGCAAGCCAGAAGTGGTGAGCGTTGAGGGAGACACACTGCAGGTTGCGGCGTCGCTGGAGCGCTATTCCGAGCACCCGATTGCGCGGGCGATTGTGGGCGCATATGAGGGCGATTATCTGGACGTAGCGGACTTCAAAGCTATCCCCGGCGAGGGCGTTGAGGGCGTTATTGACGGCAAAAAGGTGAAGATTGGGCGCGGGATTGAAATCACGGTGGACGGCGAGTATATAGGCAAAATCACCGTGCGCGATAAGCCCAAAGAATCCAGCTTTGCCGCCATTGCTCAGCTGCGCGCCATGGGCATTTACGTGGTGATGATTACGGGCGATAACCGGCAGACTGCGCAGGAAATCGCGGCGCAGGTTGGGATAGATAAAGTGCTGGCGGAGGTGTTGCCGCAGGATAAATCGAGCGAGGTAAAAAAGCTGCAGGGCGAGGGGAGGGTCGTCGCGATGGTTGGCGACGGAATTAATGATGCGCCCGCGCTGGCACAGGCAGATATTGGCATCGCAATAGGCTCGGGCACCGATGTTGCGATGGAGAGCGCGGACATTGTGCTCATGCGCAGCGACTTGACGGACGTGCCCACCGCCATCAATCTGAGCAAAAAAACTATCCGAAACATCAAGCAAAACCTGTTTTGGGCGTTCGGCTATAACGTGGTGGGGATTCCGATTGCGGCAGGGCTGCTGTATCTGCTGGGCGGACCGCTGCTCAACCCAATGTTCGCGGCGGCGGCAATGAGCCTCAGCTCCGTTTCCGTGCTGACAAACGCGCTGCGGCTCAAGAGCTTCAAAGGAGGCGCAAAATGAAAAAGTTGATTGCGGCATTGTGTGCATTTGTGGTATTGGGCGTTGGCGCGATTGCTTGGTTTTACAATGATTTGGACGTGATCGGTCAGCGCGCGGTCAGTTCCTATGGGGAGCTGCTTGAGTATTTGCCGCAGACCGCTTATACGGATACCTGGCAAATAAAATCACCTGACGGCAGCGCGGAGTTTTGCTTTGATAAGCCCGATTCTGTGTACTCCGGCAATTTGCGGCTTTCGTTGGACGCGCAGCCGTTTGTTGACGCGGGGCTGGATAGTGCCAAATCGCCGTATGAAACTGAAGGCGGGCGCTTGATTATCTATGCGGATATTCCCACACCGTATTTGTTCGCGCCGAATGAATTGCTGGGTGAAATATTCAGCAACAACAGGGACAAAATCAACTACCATGCCCAGATGGATCACTTTGGCATAAAACTCGGCGGCGGCAATATGTTCGAGTGGGCAAAAAACATGAGCACAAACGATAAGGACCTTGTTTTTGCCCTCAATCCCGAGCCATTGACAGCCGCGGGCGTTGACCCGGAAAACGTGGCCGGCTGGGCATATGCGCAGGTCCCTATGGAAGAGGACGGCAAAATGGTGGAGGTGTGGAAGCTGCTGAAGGCATTTGATCTGGAAAAATAATCGCGGAGGTAAAAAATAATGGAAAAGGTAACAATCAAGGTGGACGGCATGATGTGCGATCGCTGTGTGCAGGCGGTTACAAAAGCGGTGAGCGCGTTGCCGGGAATCGGCGGCGTTGCCGTTGACCTGGACGGCGGCACTGTGACGGTTGAGCACGAACCCGCGCAAAGTCCGCTTGAGAAAATCGCGTTCGAGATTGAGGAACAGGGCTACGATGTTAGCTTGTAGATCTTGGACGATAGATGGCAGGTGCTGGTTTTGGCGTTTCAGCGTGCAGGTCTGTGGTCCGTAATCTTAAAGCTAAGGTACGGAATGCTTGACTACTTGACCCAGATTGTGGTACTATATTATGGGAAATGCTGAGAAGCTGACGTTAAACTACACATTCCCCGATTTTCAGTCCGGAGGAAACTGAACCGTGCGAGCCATCTCACGTTATCTGCGCACCTTCCTTGGCAAGGGGAGGGCACAGCGCATTTTTGCGTTAGTTTTTGCGCTGCTGGTCTTGGCTGGCGGGACGGCGGCGGTGACTGCACTCTCGCGAGCCGTCAAGCGGGATATCCCCGCGCGGGAGGGCGCGATTTTCCTTAAAGGCGGCATTGCATACTACCAAGCGGCGGGGAAAAAGAAGCCGCAAATGCTGCAATTCACTGCCGAGTGCAAGAGCATTGTGAGCACAAACGGCGAGATTTGGTGGTTTACCGCACCGGCTGCCGGCGGCAACGGCGGCGAGGACTCGTTCGACATCTACAGCATGCAGAGCGGGAAAGCGCCCAAGCTGCGCGAGCATGGCATCCTCAACTGGTTGATAGGCAGCGCGGACGGCGGCACGGTGTTCTTTAAGAAAAAGGGCGAAAGCGGCGCGGAGGAGCTGCACTGCTTTACGGATAGCGGTAAAACGAACCGAAAAATTGCCGAAAACGCTGAGGATATCTGGCTCCCCGCGCGCGGCGATGAGTTTTGGTACACTAAGACGCAGTACGGCTTCAAGGCGCTCTGGCGCGGCACCTTGCAGGGCGAAGCGGTGATGCTGGAAAACAATGTGGAATGCGTCACACTGGCGCAGGGCGGCAAAAAAACAACGCCGCAGCTGCTCTATCTGCGCAAGCCAACAGACGGCACAGACAGCTTGCTTTGCTTGTTGAACCAAGGCTCCGATGCGGTGACGGAAATTGCACACGGCGTGGACAGCGATAAGCTCACCGACTTCCTTAAGGAATACACCCCCGGCGGCAATCTTTATTTTTTCCTGCAGCAGGGGGAGTCGCCCACCACTTGGAGCGACATCCTCAAGGACGCGAATGCGACTGCGGATGCGGCACTTAAAATGCCCGAAAAGAGCGATTATTTTAATTATTTCTTTGGGCTTGGCTATTGGTCGCCGGCATACGATTTGGCGATGAAGAACTATGAAGCGAAGCTGATGCGAGACAGAATCCGCCACGCTCTGGACGATATGCAGGGCGAGAAAGGGCTGTTCCCGGCACGAAAAACACTATGCGCATGGGACGGTAAGAATGTCAGTGAGCTGTGCAGCGTGGCACAGGGCGGCATACTTGCCAAACGCTTGACGGGTTCTCCCGGCATAGCCGCCGCTTTGCGCGAGCCGCAGACTACTAACACCGACGTTGCCGATTACGCCGCCCGGGCAAATGGCGGCGACATTGCCGACCTTGTTGAGGAGGCGCGCAAGGAGCTCACCGCGGCGCTGGGCAAGGAGCGGCTGTGTTTGGTTGTGCCATCGTCCAAGGGCACGCAGTTTTCGGAGCTGGATTCCGAATATAAGCTTGCAAGCACATCGTTTTATTTTTCCCCGGACGGAGTCAGCCTTTACGGCATAGCGGAGCGCACGATTAAGCTTGCGCAGGGCGACGCGGTCCGTCAGGATATCTACGTTCAGGAGATTGAGGGCAGGACGTTATCGCCGCGCAAGGTTGTGCAGATTGACGCTCAGCAGACGCGGCTTTTGGGTGGCGCGGTTTGGTGCATTTTGCCCGGCGCGGACGGCAAGGCGCTCGGCGATTTGCACAGAATCGAAAACGGCAAAAAAGAGAAGATTGCGGATTACGTCCTTGATTACAAAGGCGATGAGGAAAACGGCGTGTATATTTTCCATCACCCGGTGACGCTGGAATCCGGCGAAGCGCCGCAGGCACGGCTCTCCCTCTGGCAAAAGGGCAAGGCTGCGCAAATCGACCCGGACAACGTTGTGCTGACTGAGAGCGTGCACTCCTTTGGAAAAAACGGGATGATATATATTATTCCGCACGTTGGAAAGACGGGCGGCACGCTGCGGCTATGGAAAAAAGGAAAAAGCCGAGATTTATCTGCGGAAGTGGAAAAAGTCCTTGTATTTTGACGTGCAATCTGATACAATATATCGGTCAGTCGGTGAATCAGCACGCAGAATGATACGGTAAATTTGAAAACGGTATTTACGCAGGCAATTGTTGCCTGAAATATATTTTACGCCGCCGCGGCATCAGGTAGGGCGGAGACCCGGGGCAGGCAATCGGCGGTAATTTCAGGGGGATGGAAACAATGGCGCAGGAATCACATTTCCGGGCAGCGCTTTTCGGCGGATTCCAAAAATCGGACGTGCTGGCTTATATTGAAACCTTGCAGAACCGGATTCTTGCCATGCAAGGCGAGCAGCAGCAGCGCGACCGGGAAACCCCCGCGCTGCGTTCGCAGGTTCAGTCGCTCACGGCGGAGCTTGAGCAGGCGCGCGCGCGTGAACACAGCTTTTTTGATAATGCCGACGAGCTTCAGCGCCGGATTATTGTTTTGGAGGAGGACCGTGACGAGCTTCGCGCTCAAATGCTTCAGGCAAAAGTGGGGCAGGACCGCGTGAAGGACGTGGAGGGGCAGGTAGGCACGCTGATTTTGGACGCGCTGCTCTATTCCGAGAAAATTATCGCCCGCGCAAAGGAAACAGCCCAAATTATCGCCAGGCGTGCGCAGGGCTCCGTGCGCGGCTCTGTTGATGAGGTCGATTGCCTGGGCGAGGATATGACGCGCATTTCGCAGGACTTCAGCGAATCAATCACACAGCTTGTCGGGCGGATAAAGGGCGTTTCGGCGGACCTTTCAGGCATGGTCGATAAGCTTGAGCCGGATCTTTCCGATGGCAGTGAACAGTATGAATTCGATGCGGAAGGCAGACCGGTGCTGCGTGAAGAGTTTACTGATGAAGCTGTTCAGGGAGCAGATTTACTTACTGCGGCGATTGAAAATGCGGCGAAAGCGCCGATGGAAGATATTTATTCATCGTACCCTGACGCGGGCGGTCCCGCTGCGCCGATACTGCCGGCGGAATCCGCCCCGGCACAGGAATCGCCCGTAAATCCGCAAGCCCCTGCCGCCGGAGCTTGGTTTGCGGAAGTGCCGCTTCTAACGGGAGATGAGCCGCCGCTGTTCGATTTGACGAGCGAGTGGGACGACGACAAAGGTGAACCGGGCACGCAGCAATGAGCGCTGCGCCGCGAAAGATTAATACACAACAGTTGCCAACCCTTGCGCGAGAGTTCCGCGCGGGGGAGAGCGTTTTGCTCTCCGGCACTGTTTATACTGCCCGTGATGCGGCGCATAAGCGCATCGGCGCATTGCTTGAGTCCGGGCAGGCGCTGCCGTTTGATCTGCGTGACGCGGTGATTTACTATGCGGGTCCAACTCCAACCCCGCCGGGCTTGGCAATCGGTTCCTCAGGCCCCACTACCTCATCCCGCATGGACCCCTACACCCCTGCGCTGTTGTGCGCGGGACTGCGCGGCATGGTTGGCAAGGGTCCCCGCGGCGAGGCAGTCCGCCGAGCGATTGCCGAGGCGGATGCGGTGTATTTTTGCGCATTGGGCGGAGCCGGTGCATTGGCGGCACGGTGCATCGCATCGTGTGAGGAGATTGCGTTTCCGGAGTTGGGCTGTGAGAGCGTAAAGCGCTTGATGTTCGTTGATTTTCCGCTGATTGTTGGTGTGGACGCGGTGGGCGGGAATCTTTTCGGATAATGCTGCGCTGCCGGGCAGGGCACAGCTATGCGCAAAAAAATTCATACGCACTCGCCGTGAAATGCGTATGAACGTTTTGATTACTACGTCTAAAAGCTAATACCTAAAATCGCAGCCCGCAAGGTGGTCGTTCACCACGCCGACTGCCTGCAGGTAGGAATACACTATCACAGAGCCGACAAACTTGAAGCCGAGCGCGCGCAAATCGTTGCTGATGTCGTCTGACAGCTCCGTTTTGGCGGGAAGCTGTCCTTGCTCTGTCCATGCGTTGACGACAGGCTTGCCGTCAACATAGCGCCACAAAAATTGCTCCAGCGAGCCGTGAATTTCGCACAGCTTAATGTACGCCTGCGCGTTGCTGATTGCGGCGGCGACCTTGAGTCGGTTGCGGATTATTCCGGGGTTTGCCAGCAGGCGCGCCGTGTCATCCGCGCCGTAATTTGCCAGCCTTTGCGGGTCAAAATCGTCAAAAGCATCGCAGAGGGTGTCCCATTTGCGCAGCACGGTTATCCATGCAAGCCCCGCCTGAAAGCCCTCTAAAATCAGCATTTTGAAAAGCTCGTGCTCATCGTGGCACGGTGTACCCCAACGCGTGTCGTGGTATTGCCGCGAGAGCTCATCCGCAGTCGCCCAAGGGCAGCGGCTTTTATTCATATTGTTCACTGCTCCTGCCTTACGCGCAATTCAATGCCGATTTTCTCTGCCAACGCGCGGCAGCGGGCAAGCTCCTCTTCTCCGATAACATCCACCGCGGTGAAGCGCACACGCGGCACAAAACGCTTGCACTCGGCGGCAAATCGCAATATTGCCGGGAAAGCCTCCAGCCCGAATTTTGGGCGGCACAGCTTGTTGTATTCCTCTGCGGTTGGCGCGTTCAGGCTGATGGAAACGCTGTCAGCCAGTCCCGCCAGCAATGGCGCTGTGGATTTGCCGTTGATCAGGTCGCTCAGTCCGTTTGTGTTAAGGCGAATCGGCGGGCAGGAGCGCAGTGTGCGCAGATATTTGCACACCTGCAACAGCAGCGGCAGTGCGCAGGTCGGCTCACCGTAGCCGCAAAAAACAACCTGCGCGAAGTCCGCGAGGCTCCAACCGCGCAACGCCTGCTTGACGCTTGCAAGAGTCGGCTCGGTCTCCAGCCACAGCGACTGCGCGCTCCCTAAGCCCTTCCCCTTTTGCCTCACGCAGAACTTACACGCGCAGGGGCAGTCGTTGGTCAGGTTGATGTAAAGGTTTTCGCCGTAAGCGTAGACAATCGAAGCCAATATTTTACTCCTCTATTGCTGTTTAACCAGCTTTTTTTTGAGCGCCAGCACTGGCTTATAAAGCAACCACGCCGCCGCAATATTTGCCGCCGCCTGGATTATGTTCATAGGCAGCGCGTTGAGTGCATACGCCAGGCCGGTGATTTCGCCGACGCGGAAATACAGCATTTCGAACAGAAAATAGCCGCCGCACATAACAATCCCGCCAAGGAAGCTGCCGAGCCTGAACAGCGAGGGCTTATCCCGCTTTGCGAGCGCGGCGCAGAGGAAGCCCATCAAGCCTTTGATTATTACAGTCGGCAGGATGTACGCCGTTGCGCCGTAGAGGAAGTCTGCCAGGCCGCTGCCCAACGCCGCCGCAAATGCCGCCCAGGGGTTGCCCAAAAGCACCGCCGCCAAAAAGATTACCATGTCGCCCATGTTCGCGTAGCCGCCCTGTGTTCCGGGCACGGGAATGTGCAGGAGGTATGTGGCGGCAAACACCAACGCCGCCATGAGTGCGGTCAGAACCATCTGCACCAATAACGCACCGCTGCTCCTTGCGGGGGTGTTTTCTAATGTCGGTTGCTTTGCCATGATAATTGCTCCTTCGCCTATGAATTTCCTAGGTAATGGCGGTTATTATAGCACAAAGGCGGTTTGTTTGCAAGTGAATGCTACACTCCGGCAATGCCGCTGCCGATTGCCAGCAGAGCCTCAACCCGCGCTGCGGCGGAGACCTCGTCGGCTGCAATGGCGTGGACGTAAAGCTTAATCAGCGGCTCCGTGCCGGAGGGGCGCAATACCAGCCACGCGCCGTCCGCAAAGGTGAACTTGAGTACATTTGAGCGCGGCAAATCAATCGCCGTAACCCCGCCGGAGAGTAAATCGCGCTTCTCTGCACTCAAATAGTCCTCCAGCAGTACGGGTTTTTCACCCGCGAACGCCGTCTGCCAGTCGCTGCGGAGGGCGGACATGCGCTCTTGCTGCTTTGCCGCGTTAAGGGGAACGGATATCAGCCGCTCTTGGCTGCAGCCGTATTTTGCCCACTGCGCCTCCAATGCCTGATGTAGCGTGCGCCCTTGCGTTTTGTGCCACAGCGCCATTTGCGCAATAATCACAGCTGCTGCGACTGCGTCCTTATCGCGGGCAAAGGTGTGCGAAAGGCAGCCATAGCTTTCTTCAAAGCCGAACAGGAAAGAGTGTTCGCCGCTCTCCTCCCACTCGCCGATTTTCTCGCCGATATACTTAAAGCCCGTCAGCACATCAAACAGCGTCACGCCGTATTCTCGGCAGATAGACCCGGCCAAATCTGTGGTGACTATAGTCTTGACCGCCGCGGGGTTTGGCGGCAGTGTGCCTTTCTCCAGGTGGCTCCGGATAATGTACTCCAACAGCAGACAGCCCGTTTGGTTGCCCGTCAGGACGCTGTATTTTCCATCCGCGCCGTATGTCAGCACGCCGATTCGGTCGCTGTCCGGGTCCGTGGCAAAGATGAGGTCGGGGTTCAGTTCATTTGCCTGCTCAAGCGCCATGGCATATGCGCCGAACTCCTCCGGGTTGGGGCGCACAAGCCCCGGAAAATTGCCGTCTGCCTGTGTTTGTTCCTCAACCACCGCCACGTTTGGGAAACCCGCGCTTTGCAGTACTTGCCGCACGGGTGCGTTGCCGCTACCATAAAGAGGGGTATATAGTATAGACAGCTCGGTGCCGTGCAGCGCGGTCAAGTCCTTGCGGATAACCGATTGGCGCACAAGCTCATAGTAGCGTTTGTCGCAGTCGCTGCCGTCGCCAAGCACGGTAAGCAAGCCTCTTTGCACCGCGTCCTCAAGATTTGCACCGTTCCAACCGTCAAAAAGATCCACGTTGTGTATTTCCGCCAAGATATTCCCGGCGGCAATGTCGGTGATTTGACTTCCGGCACCGTTATACACTTTATATCCATTGTATTCCTTGGGGTTATGCGACGCTGTGATCACAATCCCTGCGCTCGCAGAAAAAAAACGCACCGCAAACGAGAGCATTGGCGTTGGTCGGGGATTCTCGAACCACCAGACCCTAACGCCCGCTGCGCAAAGCACCTCCGCCGCCGTTTTGGAGAACTCGTAGGAGCCGTTACGGGTGTCACGGGCGATCACAACGCTTGGTTGCGCTTCCTCCCGCAGGAGATAATTGGCAAGACCTTGCGTTGCTTGGGCGACTGTGTATCGGTTCATGCGCCCTATTCCCGCGCCCATCTTGCCGCGCAGACCGCCCGTCCCAAAGACCAGCGACGTGCCGAAGCAATCCTCAAACTCTTCCTTTGAGGTGATGCGGTTCATCTCTTCCGCAAGCTCCGCCGCCCGGTTGAGCCAGCGTTCAAACTGCTGCTGTGCATCGTTCATTGTATTATCATTCCTTTCGGTTACGCTGATGCTTGGGTAGGGGCACGTCATGACGTGCCCCTACGGCCTAGCCATTTCCTCTAGCCAATATCTCCAGATTGCGGGAAATCAATTCGCTTCGTTGTGTTACGCAATCCGCGCTGCGCAGCGCATCCGGGGGTGTGCCCCACACGTAGTCCGTCAGCAAATCGAGAGTAGTTGTGGCAACGTGTAAGCGGGTATCCGCGCTGGCGTAGTATATGGCGACCTCGCCGTTATCGTTAACAGCGGCGCCGTTGCAGAACGCCACGTTGGAAACATCGCCCACGCGCTCATGCCCATATGGGGCAAGGAAAAAGCCGCCGGGCTCGGCGATAATACGCCATGGTTCGTGTAAATCTGTTGCAAAAGCGTAGAGTACATAGCGCAAACCTGCCGCCGTGTTGCGTACGCCGTGGGCGATGTGGAGCCAGCCGCGATCGGTCTTGATTGGAATCGCGCCTGCGCCGTTTTTGCCCTCAGTGATTGTGTGGTAGCGCCGCGGACTGACAAGGCATTCCTCGGTAATTTCTGCCTTGGTGATGTCAGCGCAAGTGCCGTAGCATAAGCCGCCCGCGCCGCCCGCATCAATAAAGCCGTCCTGCGGGCGCGTGAAGAAAGCGTATTGACCGTCAACAAGCTCTGGGTGCAGAACCACGTTGCGCTGCTGAGGAGAGACGGTCTTTAGGTTGGGCAGACGTTCCCAATCGCGTAAATCTTTTGTGCGAACAATGCCCGCTGCTGCACATGCGTCAGAGAGTGCCGCGCCAGGGGAGCGGTCCTTGCTTTCGGAGCAGAAAACGCCGTAAATCCAGCCGTCTTCGTGAGCGGTCAGACGCATGTCGTATACGTTGGTTTCCTCGGGGTATGTGTCCGGCAGAGCGATGGGGTAATCCCAAAAGCGGAAGCCCTGCACGGGTGAATCGCTTTGGGCGATGGCGAAAAATGACTTGCGGTCGTTGCCCTCAACCCGCGCGACAAGGCAGTAGTGCCCGTCTTTATAAAGTGCGCCGGAGTTGAACACAGCGTTGACCCCAAGGCGCTCTTGAGCGTTGGGGTTTGTTTGGATGTTAAAGTCGTATTTCCAAATCAGCGGCACATGCCGGCGGGTCAGTACCGGGTGTGCCCAACGGGTGTAGACCCCGTTGTAGAAAGCCGTGGGAGTGTTCGGACGGGCAAGAAAGTGCTCTTGCTCGGCAATAAGTTGCTGCAGCTTTGGGTGGAGCATGAGTTTCCTCCGGAATTAGATATTGGATTTTATACGAACGTTTGTTTTATAGCTTGCTATATTGTGAAGCTTTATTATAGCAGATTTGCGGATACTGTGCAAGAAGAGGGCAATAATTTTGCACAAAAACATTGGACAAACAGTAATCTGCTGCCCAATATTGCCAATATTTTCCGTCAAATTAGCCGTTCACCAGTGCGTATAGCTTCGTGTCAATCGACTTGCTCATTTTGAGCGCCTGGAAGATGTCGTAATCCACAACGGCTTCGGCCTTGAGCGCAACCACGCGGTTGCCGATTCCATCTTGCAGAAGCTGCACCGCGCGCGTGCCCATTTGCGCCGCAATAACCCTGTCGCGCACTGTGGGTATGCCGCCGCGCTGCACGTGACCGAGAACCACGCTGCGGCTCTCAAGGCCGGTTGCCGCCTGAGTGCGTTTGGCAAGCTCGTCCACGGATTCCTTGCCGTCTGCCGTGCAGCCCTCCGCCGCAATGATGATGAAATAGCGCTTGCCCTGTGCTTGCTCACGGCGGATTGCGGCAAGTACATCGCGGTCAAAATCCCATTCTATCTCCGGCAGGAGCACCGCTGTTGCGCCGGACGCCACCGCAGATGTGAGCGCAAGCCAACCCGCGCCGCGCCCCATGACCTCCACGAACATGACGCGGTCGTGGGAGTAGCTGGTGTCGCGGATTCGGTCAACCATATCGGCGATTGTGTTCAGGCAGGTGTCATAGCCGATTGTGTAGTCCGTGCAGGCAATGTCGTTGTCGATTGTGCCGGGCACGCCCACGCAGGGCAGACCGCGTTCGCTCAGGTCTCGTGCGCCGCGGAATGAGCCGTCGCCGCCAATGACAACCACGCCCTCAATCCCGCGTGAGCGGCAGTTGGCGATAGCTTTCGTCATGCCGTCCTCCGTGCAGAATTCCTTGCTGCGCGCCGAATACAGCACTGTGCCGCCGCGGTTGACAATATCTGCCACATATGCGGGTGAGAGTTCCGCAAAGTCGTTCTCCATCATGCCGGCGTAGCCGCGGTTAACGCCAAACACGGTTAACCCCGCGCTGTGAGCCGCCAAGACTGCCGCGCGCACTGCCGGGTTCATTCCGGGGCTGTCGCCGCCGCTGGTGAGAATGCCGATAGTTTTCATAGTCGATACACCCTTTTTGCAAAATGCACTATATTGTACTATTTTCAGCGCGCCGCGTCAAGAGCTTTCGCGCAGATACCGCCATCTGATTCGGCGAAATGGGGACAAAGCATCTGTAAAGCGCTTTACCTTTACAGTATTGAGGAGCAAACGCCACGCTGTAAAGTCTGATACCTTTACAGTGCCGTCAATCCCACTGTTCCCGCAGCGACGGCACGCGCTTGAGCGCAGCAAACAGCGGAATTCCGCCGCCAACGCAGCAGACCAGCTCTCCTAAACCGACCAAAAGAGCGCACATCAAAAAAGTTTCGTCCGGCAGGAAAAACGTCAGTTCCCAACCGACAATCAGCGCGTTGAACACAACCGGGAACAGTGCGCTCAGCCACGGCATCCCCTTAAATGTCACCTTGCGCGTCATTCGCGTGAACACGGCGGCAAGCAGCGTGGCGGCGGTGCCGAACAAAAGGTCAATTGGCATTGTGCTGCCGATTCCCAGACCAATCAGGTTTGACACGAAACAGCCGATTGTCAGGCCGGGGATAGCGGCGCTCGTCAGCGCGGGCAGGATCGTCAGCGCTTCTGAAAAGCGGAACTGCACCTCGCCGTAAGCCAAACCGGCGTATGCGGCAATCAGCGTCAGCGCGGTGTACGCGGCGGCAATTACGGCGGCCCGGGCGATGTAGTTTGTGGTGGGTTTTCTCATGATGTTTCTCCTTCAGGAAAGTTTTATAGTGAATCCGTCGGGGAAGGGATTAGCCGACGGTGAACACACAAATTGCGTAGGAGCGGCAGGATTCCGCCCCTACAGTCAGCCGTAAAGTTTGCCCATAATCGCTTCACACAGCCGCGCGGGCAGCAAGCGCCGCAGCAATAGCACTGCTTTATAAGGTAAGCCCACGGTCACGCGGACGGGGGGATTGCTCATTGTGGCGAGCCTTAGACAAGCCTTGGCGGGAAGCAAAGGGGACGCGCCGTGCTCCTCGTCGTGAGCCATGCGGGCGACTGCGCTCTCGCAGTTCTTGCGGTATGGCGAGCCGTGGGGTGTCGCCATTTTGCGAGCCTTTGTGAAGCCCGTGGCAGTGTCGCCCGGCTCAACCAGCGCGGCGCGGATTCCAAACTGCCGCCCCTCCATGCGCAACGACTCCGTGTAGCTGTCGATTGCGTATTTGCTGGCGCTGTAGTGGCTCTGGTAGGGGAGGGGGAGCCGCCCGGCGACGCTGCTCATCATGATAGCCAAGCCGCCGCCCTCCTCGCGGAAAAGCGGCAGAATGTGGCGGTTGACCCGCAGCGTGCCGAAATAGTTCACCTCAAACTGGGCGCGGGCGTCAGCGTCGGGAGTGTCCTCGGCGGCGCCGGCAATGCCGTAACCCGCGCAGTGCAGCACAACGCGGGGGAGGGCAGCGCCGTTTTCCTTTATATAAGCAACAGCGCGCGCAACGCTTTCCTCGTCGGTAACGTCCATGACGAGGGAGATTGCGCCCGCGGCCGAGCACGCGCCGCTGCGTGACGCCGCGAACACAACCCAGCCGTCAGCGGCAAAAATCTGCGCCGCAGCTTCGCCAATCCCCGAACTCGCGCCGGTTATCAGAATAGACTTGCCGTATGGATACCGCATGACGTGCCCCTTAAATAATTAAATAAACACAAAAAATACACATTAAGTATACCAAAATATTGCCTAATCGTCAACAAAAATTAATTTCTTCGTCATTTTGCACAAAAAACTGACCCAAATTTCTACACATTCACTAAGTCCAAACTACTTGACTTCGGCGCGGGGTAAGCGTATAATGAACTGTGTTAATTTCTGTCAGTGTATCTTGCAGGGCAAAGGCAGAGAAATATGAAGAAACCCGGGCAAACACCAGCGGTTGCAACAATGTTGAGGTCAGGAACAAGTGCCGCCGCGCCAAATCACGGCCTGCATACGCACAACACACAATCCGCACAAACACACACAAACCGAACACAGCCGCACAAACCGTGCGAACAAAACAAGGAGTTGATACAATCATGTCAAGAATCCTTAACAAAATCCGAGTACCCGCAAAGCGCACCCTCAGCAGCGCCATGGCGTTCCTAATGGTGCTTTCTGCCGTAGTTGTTGCGCTGCCGCTGCTGGCAGTGCTAATGCCGATTAAGGCTGTTGCGGCA
>JAITOD010000025.1 GCA_031290105.1 Oscillospiraceae bacterium | reverse complement strand
GCAGCTATATGGCGCACCATGTTGGCATGAGCCTCCTTGCCTGCCTGAACGCTTTGCAGGGCAATATACTGCAAAAGCGATTTCTGCGTAATCCCGCAATGGGCGGCGCCAAAAGTCTTTTGCGGGAGGCAAGCCCCGAGGGCGCCCCCATCTTCAGGGACGCTGTTCAGCGCGAGATACCGCACCCGCATGAGCGCACTCAAGGCGAACTCCGTGTTTACCGCGAGCCGAACCCCGCCGACCCTCATGCGCAAATCCTCACCAACGGCGAATACACCAGCATACTTGCCGATACCGGAGCCGGCACGGCGCTTTACGGCGGTGTTAACGTCACGCGGCACAGCGCGGACTTGATAGCAAGACCCTGCGGAACCTTTGCGCGGTTTGTTTATTCATCCGCACAAAAGCACGGGGGAGGGGAGGAGCGCGAATCCCTGCCGTTTGCACGCATGCTTGGCGACGCAAAGGGCTGCCGTTTCCGCACGGAGTTTGCGCGGGACAGCGTGAGCTATGCTGCGCGAAATCAGTCATTGCGCATGATCTGCCGCGCTTCGGTTCACCCGCGTCTGCCCGCCGAAATCCGTGCCTATAAAATCAAAAACACCACCAATGCCGAAATTCGCGGCGAGCTGCGCATATACCTTGAGCCGTCATTGATTGCGCAAGCACGGGAGGACGAACACCCTGCTTTTGCCAAGCTATTTGTTACTGAGCAGTTTGATGCGGAGCATCGCGCCTTACTCTTCACGCGTAATCCACGCGGCAAGGAGCCGTCGCTGACGCTGGCAGTTGGGTTGAGTGATGAAGCACATTTCACTCATGCGTTTGAGCGCGGACGCTTTGTTGATTCACGCGGATTTGCGGACTTGATTGGCGGGTTTAGCGAGCCGACAGCTGAAGACAAGTTGTACGTCTTCAAACAGACGTTGTCTGCGCCGCCGCATCGCGGCAACCCGGATACCTGTGCAGCTCTATCTGTGCCTGTGGTAATTCCCTCCAAGGGGAGCAAGAGTGTCACACTTATTATGTGTGCCGCATCCGGCAAAGGGGAGGCGCTGCGCGTGTTCCTGCGTGCGCGGGAGCACGTAGGGAGGAGCGGGACGGCGCCGTTTCCCTCCGGCGGTGCGGAGGACGTGCTGGCGCAAAGACTGTTGCCGCGCTTGTTTTATCGCCAAGGGACGCAGTGCGGTGAGCTGCGCGGGGCTATAAGCAATAACTCACTGCGCGGTCGCGGAGTGCTCTGGAGCCTTGGCATTTCGGGCGATAACCCCATCCTCTACGTCGCCGTGGACGACAAAAACGATTACCAGCACAAAAAAAGTGAAGGACAGCTGGCTAGTAATGTTACGCCGTATTTGCGGATTGCTGCGCGGCTGGCCAGCTGCGGTGTGCACTGCGATTTGGTGCTTGCGTGGCGCGAGGGCGGCGACTATGCCGCACCGATACAGTCCGCGCTGAGTGAGCGGATCCGCCAGGAAGGATTGGAGAACGCGCCGTTCATCTTCCTCGTAAACATTGACCGCTTGACTAAAGCCGAACAGGACGCGCTGAAATCCGCAGCAGTTTTTATTGCGCCGCAAGGGGTCGGTAATGACGCGCCGCCCGAGCCGCTGCGCCCGTTTGCACTGTCGAGTGTAAAGCCGAGAAACTTTACACCATCGCCGCGAGCAGTTCATGTCCATGGCGGATATTTTGACGGCAACGCTTTCTGCGTCACAAGGAATAATGCGGAGTTCGGGGCCGCGCCTGAAGCGTCCAGAGCGCGAGTCCGGTCTTGGGTATTGGCAAATCCTGCGTTCGGCACGCTGGTGAGCCACAAATCATTGGGCTACACTTGGGCTATCAACTGCCGCGAAAACCGCCTTACTCCTTGGGATAATGACCCATGCACGGATAATCGCGGCGAGCGTCTGCTGGCAAAAATCGACGGCAAAACCTATGATCTTCTGCACGGTGCTGCGTGCCGCTTTGCGCCCAATGAGGTAACTTGGCAGGGCACGGCGGGCGGCGTTGATTATAGCGTACACCTTGGCATACCCGAACGCGGCATGGTCAAGCGCGTGCGTGTGGAGC
This sequence comes from Oscillospiraceae bacterium, assembly GCA_031290105.1. Taxonomy (GTDB): domain Bacteria; phylum Bacillota; class Clostridia; order Oscillospirales; family Acutalibacteraceae; genus WRKY01. The sequence continues at coordinate 13,006 of JAITOD010000025.1, read as the reverse complement.
TTTCCTGCGCGGACGAAAAGCGCATGAGCGTGGTCTATTACGCCGAGCCTATCCTTGGCGTTAGCCGCGACGGTGCAAGCAAGCTTTTGGGCGAGCCGCTGGAGGACGGCGCACTGCTCTGGAACACCGCCGGGGCAATCCCGGGCTATGCCGCGCTGCGACTTGAGGACGGCGCGAATATCCTGTGTTTTGCGCGGACGGCATTTTGGTCAGGGCTGTGGCACACCGGCGAACTCCTCCCGCAGACGGATAGCTGTGCGGCTGTGGGCAGGGCGTTCACTCTAGAGCCGAATGAGCCGCAGACGCTGAACTTTTCACTCTCTTGGGGAGCAAAACGCCAAGCAGCGCTTAAACAATTCACAATTAACAATGAACAATTAACAGGGGAGGGGAGTGGCGAAAATAAAGAGCTGATTGTACCATTCCTGAAGCACCAAGTGCTGAGCGCGCGGCTGTGGGGGCGCACGGGTTTTCACCAATCCTCAGGCGCGTACGGCTTCCGCGACCAGCTGCAGGACGCTTGCGCCTTGGTGTGGGATAAGCCCGAGCTGCTGCGGCGGCAAATTCTCCGCTGCTGCGCCGTGCAGTTTGCTCAGGGAGATGTGCTTCACTGGTGGCACCGTCTGCCGCGCAGTGCGGGCGGTTTGCGCGGAGTGCGCACGCGGTGTTCGGATGATATGCTATGGCTGCCGTATGCCCTAGCGCACTATCTGCACGAAACAGGCGACGAGAGTCTGCTCCGCCTGCCTGTGGCATATCTCGACGGCGAACCCCTGCGTGACGGCGAAGATGAGCGGTATTTCACGCCGCTGCCGTCGCAGAATAAAGAGAGCGTCTACCGCCACGCGTTGCATTCAACGCAGCTTTGCATGAGCCGCACGGGTGCGCGGGGATTACCGCTGTTCGGTGCGGGCGACTGGAACGACAGCTTCAACGAAATTGGGGCAAAGGGCAGGGGAGAGAGTGTTTGGCTGGGCATGTTCCTTGTGCAGACGCTGGAGATGTTCGCGCCCGTCTGCGAGACGATGGGCGATGGCGAGCACATGCGTCATGCCCGCGAATATGCCGCGTCCCTGCGCGAAATAATCGACCAGAGCTGCTGGGACGGGGACCACTATCTGCGCGGCTGGTACGATGACGGCACGCCGCTGGGCATAAACGGCGGCTCTGCTTGCGCGATTGACAGCCTCACGCAGTCCTTCGCCGTGTTTGCGGATATCGGCGATAAGCAGCGCCGCCAAACCGCCCTTGAGAATGCATATAATGCACTGGTTGATGAAAAACATCACATGATAAAGCTCTACGCCCCGCCGTTTGACCGCGGCGGGCGCAACCCGGGCTATGCCGCCGCCTACCCGCCGGGAATCCGCGAGAACGGTGGGCAGTATACCCATGCGGCGGTGTGGCTGGCGATGGCGTTTGCGCGGGACGGCCAGACGGAGCGAGCGCGGGCGTTGCTGAACTTAATAAACCCTGCCGAAATTTGCCGCGATCCTGTCGATGCCGAGCGTTATGCCGGTGAGCCGTATGCCTTGGCGGGCGATGTTTCTGCCGCCGCGGGCATTGAGGGGCGTGCCGGCTGGACGCTGTATACCGGTTCGGCGGCGTGGTTTTTGCGGGCGATTAATATGCTTTCTTAAAAAATGCAAAAAACTTTTCAAATTTCTCTTACGGAATTATGGGGGGGAACTTTGTGCTATAATCCTCCGTGCCGAAAGGTCTGGCAATGGTGTTGCCCATCAACGAACATCCACTGACGCTTCAACTACATTAAAATGCGCCCACTGCAAAGTTTAGATTAAGTTCAAAAACAGATCATTAGGCGCCCACTGGCACACAGTGGTGGGAGAAGACAGGTGAGCAACGCTCAAAACAAACATGAGAGGGGGAACCGATATGAACTGCCCAAAGTGCGTAAGCAGCAATGTCAGCGAGCATGTGAGTAAAGAACTCTGCCGCGATGACGACAGCCCTTCAACTTGGGGGAGCTGTCTGAACTGCACACGTGAAAACAAGTGTCACTACACAAGCTACACCTGCAACAGTTGCGGTGCCAGCTGGGATGACTATTAACGATTGTTTTCAGCGATAAAGCAGCTGAAAACCCAGACTTTGAGAAAGGAGGACGCTATCATGGCATATGTAGGTAAGAGGGAAAAAGAGTACGGCACACCCGGTCAGCAGTACCAAATCCCCACGACTTGCGGGAACCCAAACTGCGGAGCAACGTATTACATCCAGAGTCCCGGCGATGACGGATACACGCGCTGCCCGTACTGCGACTGGCTCGGTCACAGGAACTAAACCCCATGCGAAAGACCTAACCGCGCTGTCCGCAAATAGCGGTGCGCCGAGAGGTTGAGCATAACTCGCCGCGCAAACAGCAAGGGACACGGCATTTCCGCCGCGCCCCTTGCTTTATTGTATCTACGCCAATTTGCCGCGCAAAGTCTCCAGTTCAGCGCTCAGCGCCGCGGGGAGTCTGTCGCCAAAGCGCCCGAAGAACTCGTCAATACCTGCAAGCTCGTCTTGCCAGAGCGACGGCTCAGCGCTCAGCAGCTCTTCCAGCTGCGCCGCGCCTACCTCGTCCTCAAGCCCGGCGATGTTAATATCCGCAGCCTTGGGAACATAACCGATGGCAGTCTCATCCGCGTCCGCAACGCCCTCACAGCGAGCCAGAATCCAGTCCAGCACGCGCAGATTATCGCCAAAGCCCGGCCACAGGAATTTGCCGTCGTCACTTTTGCGGAACCAGTTGACATTGAAGATCTTGGGCGCTTTGTCCGAGTCCAGCCCTGCGCCGATATCAACCCAGTGCTGCCAATAATCCGCCATGTTGTAGCCGCAGAACGGCAGCATTGCCATTGGATCGCGGCGAACAACGCCAACCGCGCCGGATGCCGCCGCCGTGGTCTCGCTCGCCATAATCGCGCCCACAAACACTCCGTGGTTCCAGCTGCGCGATTGATAAACCAGCGGAGCCAACTTTGCGCGCCGTCCCCCGAACACAAACGCGCTGATGGGTACGCCCTGCTGCGCCTCGAACTCGCTGGAAACGCAGGGGCAGTTTTTCGCAGGAGCGGTGAAGCGGCTGTTGGGGTGCGCGCCCTTTTCGGCAGAGGTGGTGCCGTCCCATGGGTTGCCCTTCCAGTCGATTGCGTGAGCGGGCGGATTTTTGTCAAGACCCTCCCACCATACGGTGTTGTCGTCAAGATTGAGGGCAACGTTGGTGAAAATCGTGCCGCTTTGTGCCGATGCCAGCGCGTTATAGTTGGATTTTGCGTTAGTCCCCGGAGCCACGCCAAAGAAGCCGTTTTCGGGGTTGATGGCCCAAAGTCGCCCATCCGGACCTTTGCGGATCCACGCAATGTCGTCGCCAACCGTCCAGACCTTGTAGCCCGCCTTCAGATAGCCCTCCGGCGGAATAAGCATGGCAAGGTTCGTTTTGCCGCAAGCGGAGGGGAACGCCGCGCAGATGTAGCGCACCTCGCCCTTGGGGTTCTCCACGCCCAAAATCAGCATATGCTCAGCCTGCCAGCCCTCCTGCTTGCCTTGGTATGACGCAATGCGCAGAGCAAAGCACTTTTTGCCCAACAGCACGTTGCCGCCGTAGCCGCTGTTGACCGAAATAATCGTGTTATCATGCGGGAATTGGCAGATATACCGCTCTTCCTCGTCGATGCTGCAGCGGCAGTGCAGACCGCGCACCCAGTCGTTGCTGTCGCCCAGAACGTCCAGCACTTTTTGCCCAATGCGCGTCATAATTGCCATGTTGAGGACGACGTAGATGGAGTCGGTCAGCTCAATGCCCGCCTTGGCAAGGGGCGACCCAACGGGGCCCATGGAATACGGAATGACATACGCCGTGCGCCCTTTATAGCTGCCGCGGGCAATGTTATAAAGCAGACTGTACGCTTCATCGGGAGCCATCCAGTTGTTGGTGGGACCGGCTTCGTCCTTGGTGGGCGTGCAGATGAACGTGCGGTGTTCCACTCGGGCGACATCGTTGACGGCGGTGCGGTGGAGGTAGCAGTCCGGATATTTTTCGGCGTTGAGCGGCAGGAGTTCACCGCTCTTGACGGCTTGCTTGCGCAGTTCGGCGAGCTGTTCCTCGCTGCCGTCAATCCAAACGACGGAATCCGGTTGCACGAGCTTGATTTTCTCGTCCAGCCAAGCCAGGATGGACGGGTTGCTTGTGAGTACTTTGGACATATTGTTTTCCTCCGATATATAAAATCACCATCGTATTATAGCAGAATTTTGTGAACGGTTTGTGAACGCCGCGGCGGCGGAGCCGGATTATTACTGTAACGCCGCAGCGCGAATGTACACGCGCTTGACTTTTGACGCGCGTTATGATATAATCCGTTAGCCGCGTGTGCCGGGCGGTGCGTTGAACGCACCAAAATGGGCAGTGCTCAGCCTGAATGCAGCGAGTTCAAACCGGAAAGGTGCAACAGAATGTACGCAATCATTGAAACCGGAGGGAAGCAATACCAAGTACAGGCGGGCGACGAGCTGTATATTGAAAAGCTTGCCGAGGAAGACGGCGCGGAGCTCACGTTCGACAATGTGCTTGCGCTGAGCAACGACGGGGTTTTCACGGTCGGGACGCCATATGTGGCGGGCGCGAACGTCAGCGCAAAGGTGCTTAAGCACGGCAAAGCCAAGAAAATCGTCGTCTTTACCTACAAAGCCAAGAAAAACGAGAAGCGCAAGATGGGTCACCGTCAGCCATACACCAAGGTGGAAATCACCGCCGTTAACGCGTAGTCATGGTGCGCGCGGAGTTCATCGGTAACCGCAAAGACGGCTACAGCGGCTTCACAATCAGCGGGCACGCAATGCCGCCCGGGCGTGATAGCGAGTATGACATGGTTTGCGCGGCGGTTTCATCCGCAGTGTATCTGACATGTAATATGCTCACGGAATACGTTGGCGGCTGCGCGGCTAAGCAAGGTGAGAACGAAATCTCCCTGCGCGCGGACTTATCCACCGGTGCCGTTCATTCCGCAATATGCGCTTTAGAAGACCACTTGCGCGAAATGTCGGCACGATATCCTGAAAACATCACAATTATAATAGGAGGATGACCCTCATGCTGAAGTTAAATCTGCAATTTTTCGCCCATAAAAAGGGCATGGGATCCACCCGCAACGGACGCGATTCCGCAGCCCAACGCCTTGGCACCAAGCGCGCCGACGGGCAGTTCGTCCCGGCGGGCAACGTGCTTGTGCGCCAGCGCGGCACGCACATTCATCCGGGCAACAACGTGGGCAAGGGCAAAGACGACACCCTGTTTGCGCTGGTTGACGGGCGCGTTAAGTTCGAGCGCTACGACAAAGACCGCAAGCAGGTCAGCGTTTATCCCGTGTAGGCTCTTGAGGCTTAAGCTCTTCGGGCTGTTAGATTTTAGATAATAGACGTTAGATTTGAGTGTCTGACGTCTGTTGTTGTATGTTTATCTTGCGTGCGGTCATCAACAAACAACTTTTCAAAAAAAATTGGCGAGGGGGCTTGACAAGCGCAAAAGTTTGTGCTATACTGCCCTCAACAACTGAATATCCACAAATGCGAAGACGAAGACCGCGCGGCGGAAACAACACCCTCCCAGAGAGTTTGCGGCCGGTGAAAGCAAACGTCGGTGCCAATGCGCTATCCCTTTCGAGCAGGAGTCCGAAACGCCAAGCAGGTGTATGGGTCGGGTGAAAATCCATCCGTAGCCTTGTTAACGGCAGAGTAGTCGCTCCCGTAAAGCCCGCGTTAAGGGCTGACGGTTCCCCCAAAGAGTCGTGCTGAGCGATGTCTCGTTGCCGCGCAATAAGCCTTGCCGCTATATTGCCCGATCAACGAGTGAAAGTGCGAGTATTGCGGCAGACATTGCCCGGGGCGACTGCATGAGGGCACGTTATGTGCTGAACATGGGTGGTACAGCGGATTTGTGTAAAATCTCGCCCCATGACCAATCAAGGTCATAGGGTGCTTTTTGTGTCTAAAGCCTTGAATACACCTGTGATTCCCGTCTCCCAAACGGGCGGCAGATGAATCTATAATTATGTGCCGAAAGGCGAAAGGGGCAATGGTCTGTGGAAGTCAATCTTAGAGAGGTGGCGCAGCGGATTGCTTCGCTGCGTGAAAGCGCGGGGCTCTCTCCCGTGGAAGTTGCGGCGGCGGTGCAGGTGGATGTTGAGGAATATCTTGCGGCAGAGCGCGGCGAAACGGATTTCACCTTCGCGTTCCTGTCCAATGTAGCCAAAAAATTCGGTGTGGATTTGCCGGATTTGCTCGGCGGCACAAGCTCACATCTGTCGCTGCTTTCGGTGGTCAAAAGCGGCGAGGGATTCCCGCTGCGGCGGCATGAGGGCATGGAATACAGCTATTTGGGCTATGGTATGAAGAACCGCCTCTGCGAGCCGTTTTTGGTCACCGTGCCATACAGCGCGCAGGAGCAAAACCTCCCGGTCTCCTGCGTCAGCCACGAGGGGCAGGAGCTTGACTACGTCCTCTCCGGCACGCTCAAGCTGGAGGTGGACGGTCACACACGCCTGCTGCACCCCGGTGATACCGCCTTCTATGACAGCGGCAAACCGCACGGCATGGTTGCCGTTGAGGGCGAGGACGTGCTTCTGCTTGCGGCGGTGATGAAGCCGGGTGACCGCGAGAGCGCGACCGAGGTTCTGGAAATACCGCGGGCGGTTGCACAACCCTCAAATGCGGCGCAGCTGCACAAAAAATACGTTAAAGAAACACTCGATGAGCGCGGAATTGTTACGGATTACAGCTTCCGTGATTATGAGGACTTCAACTTTGCATACGACTGCGTGGACAAAATTGCGGAGCGCGAACCAAACCGCCGCGCCGTTGTTTGGTGCAATCCGGCAGGGGAGGAGCACGTCTTCACCTACGGCGACCTTAAGCGCGAGAGTGACAAAGCCGCCAATGTGCTCAAAGAGCAGGGCGTGAAAAAGGGCGAGCGTGTTATGGTTGTTCTCAAGCGGCACTATCAGTTCTGGTTCACAATCCTTGCGCTGCATAAGCTTGGCGCGGTTATCATTCCGGCGACCTTCCTGCTCAAGCCGCATGATGTGGTCTACCGCGTGAACGCTTCCGGCACCAGCCTGGTAATCTGCACAGGGCAAGGGGACGTTGCCGCCGCAATCGACGAGGCGCTGCCGGAGTGCCCCACGCTCAAATCACTCATGATGGTCAACGGCAGCCGCGAGGGTTGGCTGGATTTTGACGCACTGCGCGCCGCCGCATCGCCGAAATTCGACCGCGTCCCCACAAAGGCAAACGAGCCGATGTTAATCTATTTCTCCAGCGGAACAACCGGCAACCCCAAAATGGTTCTGCACGACCATACCTATGCCCTCGGGCACCTCAGCACCGCCAAATATTGGCACAATGCCGACCCCAACGGTCTGCACTTCACCATTGCAGACACCGGTTGGGGCAAGGCTGTTTGGGGCAAGCTCTACGGTCAAATGCTGTTGGAATCCAGCGTGTTTGTTTATGATTTCGACCGCTTTGTGCCAAAGGAAATCATGCAGATGCTGGAAAAATACAGCATCACCAGCCTTTGCTGTCCGCCCACAATGTACCGCCTGCTGCTGACAGAAAACGTGCCCGGCTACGAAATTTCCGCCCTGAAATACTGCACAACGGCGGGTGAGGCAATGCCGCCGGATGTCTTCCACAGCTGGCGCGAGGCAACCGGGCTTTCCATCATGGACGGCTTTGGGCAAACTGAAACTACGCTGACAATCTGCAACATGGTGGGCACATCGCCCAAACCCGGCTCAATGGGCAAGCCGCTGCCGCATTATAAAGCAGACATTGTTGACGAGGACGGCGAATCCTGCGCCCCCGGACAGACAGGCGAAATTGTTATCCGAACGAACGAAGGTGCGCCGCTGGGGCTTTTCCGCGAATATTACCGCGAGCCGGACAAAACTCTGGAGGTCTGGCACGACGATATCTATCACACAGGCGACACCGCGTGGAAGGACGAGGATGGTTATTATTGGTATGTTGGGCGCAATGACGACATCATCAAGTCCTCCGGCTATCGCATTGGTCCGTTTGAGATTGAGAGCGTTTTGACGGAGCATCCGGCCGTGCTGGAGGTTGCGGTGACGGGTGTACCTGACCCGATGCGCGGCAATTTGGTGAAGGCGACGATCGTTTTGTGTGCGGGCTACGAGGGCACGGAAGAGCTGAAGGAAGAGCTGAAGGAGTTCGTCAAGAAGGAGACCGCGCCGTATAAATACCCGCGCCATATTGTGTTTGTGCCGGAGCTGCCGAAGACGGTCAACGGCAAAATCCGGCGCTCGGAAATCCGCGCGGCGGACCTGCGCTGCTAGAATGCAGCTTTCAGATGGCAGATGTTAGATGTTGCACGTCTCTGCAAATCTAATTTCTGCCATCCTGTAAGTGGGCTTGCAATTATTGCTCTACCGCGAGCTCCAGCTACAGCTCACGGTATATTTTATATCAAACAACCGCAGCGAACAAGCAACTTTTCAGCGGGCGACTGCCGTGGGCAGCGGGCGACCAATGATCGTCCCTACAGTTGTCAGCATTGACTATGCGGCACTTAGTGTGTTATAATACGAGCAACGTCTTGCCCGCAGAAAGTTTATTTACCCAGAGTTGGAGTTTACCGTTCCTGCAGAGTCAAGAACGTCTATCAACGGGCAGAACCTGCCTCGAAGGCAGAACCTGCCTCGAAGGCACTGCCTGCAAGGGGGATTAAGAATGGACATTTGGAAAATCATAGCCGGAGTATTCGGTCTGCTGATTTTGCTGGAAGTTGTGGCGGGAATCGGCGTTTTCATCGCGATTTGCGTGCCTGTGCGCAAGCCGGCGCCCCAAAAGCCCGAGCACCTCCGGCGTCAAGAGCTGCGCGACAAAAACAACGCTATGTTCACGGCATACGGACCCGAGGACGTGTCAATACAAAGCTTTGACTCTCTGGAGCTGCGCGCTTGGTTACTGCCCGCAAAAGTACCCGAGGGCGAAGCGCCGCCCAAGCGTTTTGCGCTGCTCTCGCACGGTCACCACTGCAACGGACCGGACGAGTTTTCTCACATCACGCCGTTTTATCACGAAACGCTGGGCTATAATATACTCCTGCCCGACCACTGCGGGCACGGGCGCAGCGGCGGCAAGTGGATAGGCTTTGGCGCGCTGGATTGGCGCAACCTAAACCTCTGGATTAAGTACCTGACCGAACGTTTCGGTGAGGACATTGAGATTATTCTCCACGGGATTTCCATGGGTGCTGCCACCGTTATGCTTCTCAACGAGAACAACCCGCCGCCGCAGGTTAAGCTGGTCATTGAGGACTGCGGCTTCAGCAGTGAAAAGGCCGAGATGCGCGGTGCGGGGCGCATGATTTTTGGAGCTTTGGAACCGCTGTTCCTGCCTGCTTACCCAATCGCCGGCATGCTGCAAAGCCTGTTTGCGGGCTATTCTCTCAAGGACAGCGACCCGCTGGGCGGCATGGCAAACGCAAAATGCCCAACCCTTTTTGTGCACGGCGGCAAGGATACTTTCGTGCCAACGCGCTTTGTCCGAGAGCTTTATGACGCTTGCCCCGCGCCAAAAAAGCTCCTGATTGTGCCTGAGGCAATCCACGCCTTCAGCTACTATATTGACGGGGAGAGCTACCGCCGCGCCGTCACCGATTTTATCACCGAGCAGCTGGGTCACGTGTGATGAGGGACGCGCTCTATTCTGTGCTGATTTTTGTCACGCGCGGACTCTATTGGCTTCTGCGGCACGTTTTGCCGGTGCAGAATACCGTTGTTTTTCTCAGCCGGCAGAGTGATGTGCCGGCGATTGATTTCCGTTTGCTGCAAGAGGAGTTGCGCCGCAAAGCTCCCAATCTGCGCCAAAAAACATATTGCCGCCGCATGGACGGTGAGGGCGCGGGGACGCTTGGCGATTTGCTGCGGCTGATCCGTCCGACGCTTGCATTGCTGAGCGCGCGCGGCTGCTTTGTGGACGGTCAGTGCATTCCGCTGAGCCTCTATAAACAGCGGCGCGGGTTTGTTGCGGTGCAGATTTGGCATGCGCCGGGGGCGCTGAAAAAGTTCGGCTGGCAAGCGGTGGGCACGGCGGACGGGCGCTCTGTGCGGGACGCTGAGCGCTGGAATATGCACGGGCACTATTCGTTTATTCCGTGCGCGTCCAAGGCTACGCAGGAGATATATTGTCAGGCGTTTCGCGTCCCGCCGGAGCAGGTGCCGGTGCTTGGAATGCCGCGTGTGGATGAGATTTTGCGCATTGTTGCCGACGAAGACGTGCGCGAGAGAATCTACGCCGCGCACAAAAGCTGGCGGCATATGACCAAAATCCTCTATCTGCCAACGTTCCGCAAGGACAAACCGCTGAATATTCAGCCGTTGCTCTCTCTCTTCACGCCGGAGCTGCGGCAGCGCTATAAGCTCATCATCAAGCCGCACCCAAACGACGCAATGCCCGCCGCGCCTGATTTTGCGGCGCTCACGGCAATCCCTGCGCATGATTTGTTTTCCGTCGCCGATGTGATTATTACCGACTATTCTGCCGCCGCGATTGAAGCGTCACTGGTCGGCAAGCCGCTGTATTTTTACGTGCCGGACTTGGAGGAATACAGCCAAAGCACCGGGCTGAACATTCGCCTTGAGGACGAAATGCCGAGCGCGGTTTTTGAAGATTTTTCGGAGCTTTTGGCGGCTATTGAAGGCGGTGAATATGATGCGGCACAGCTTTTGCGCTTCCGCCAAAAATACATTTCCGCCGCCGACCGCGAGAACACGCGCCGCATAGTTGCGGAGTTCTTGGAGCGTCTGCAAAACCAATAATATGCAGTTTGCCCAGAAAGTTGCTATTGCAAAGCACGCCCGTTTCCTGCTACAATGGATAGCAGGGGGCAGAGGATGCGAATTTTTGTTGGTAAATTTTGTGAAGACTTTTTTGCGCTGGAGCCGCTCAGCCGTATGCTTTTGCGCATTGGGTTCTGGATAGGCTACACAGCGTTTGCGGCTTGTTGGCTGATATCAGTGTGCGCGGGGCGTTTTGGTGATTATTGGGCACTGCGCTTTTTTGCGGAGGAGCTTTCGGCGAGTATGCGTTCCTGCGTTGGTCTGCTTGGGATTTCGGCGTTTGTTTATCAAGGCGTGCACCTGCAGTCTGAACGGCGGGACTAACGGGCGCGCTTACACTGCGCGGCGGCTAAACAATCCAAAATCCAATTTTTTTCATGCACTTATCCAACGTGCGCTGTGAGATTTTACGCGCCTTTTGCGCACCAAACTGTGCACACTGCTTCAGATAAGCGCCGTCTTTCATCAGGTGATCAAAACCGGCTTGCAGGGGGCGCAGCTCTTCAATTACCGCTTCGGCGACGGCAAGCTTAAAATCGCCGTAACCCTTGCCGGAAAAATCTGCCTCAATTTGCTCATAGCTCTGCCCGGTGCACGCAGAGAAGATGGACATCAGGTTATTTATTCCCGCCTTGTCCTCGGCATAGCGCACAAAGCTGTCGCTATCCGTCACGGCGGACTTGAATTTCTTGACAATCATGTCAGGCGTGTCCAAAATTGAGACACTTGCCTTGGGGTTCGCGTCGCTCTTGGACATCTTTCTTGTGGGGTCTTGCAGGCTCATCACGCGTGCGCCAACCTCGCCGATGAACGGTTCAGGCAGCGTGAACGTGTTGCCGTAAATGCCGTTGAAGCGCTCGGCAATGTTGCGTGCAATCTCCAGGTGTTGTTTTTGGTCTGCGCCGATTGGCACATAGTGCGGCTGATACAGCAGAATATCCGCCGCCATAAGCACCGGGTAGGCGAACAAGCCGACGTTGATGTTGTCGGCGTGTTTTTGGCTTTTCTCCTTGAACTGCGTCATGCGTGCCGCCTCGCCGAACTGCGTGTAGCAGTTTAGCAGCCAGGCAAGCTGGGTATGCGTCTCCACGTGACTTTGCACAAAAACCACGCTTTTTTCGGGGTCCAGCCCAATGGCCATGAGAATCGCGAACATCTGCATGGATTGCCGCTTTAGCTCCTTTGGGTCCTGCCGCACGGTGATTGCGTGCAGGTCGGCGACGGCGTATGCGCAGTCGTAATCCGTGCTCATTTTTTTCCAGTTACGCAGTGCGCCGATGTAGTTGCCAAGGGTGGGCACGCTGGTGGGCTGGATTGCGCTCAGAACGCGCTGTTTTTTTTGTGATTCCATACTGATTAATCCTCCGTTACGGGCAGTGCCGGCTGACAGACGTTCTTGACTCCGCAGGAGCGGAAAGTAGCGTTACGGGCAGCTAAACTTCCTGCGAGCATTGTGTAGTTTGCATTATAACATATTTTTCCCAAAATCGCAATCAGCGCCGCCTTATAAAGTAGCGTTGATTTTCGCACCGCAGCACGAATTGTCGAAATATTCAGAAAGCACTTGCATTTTTCCGGAAACTGTGCTAGATTTGCTTCAAGAGTAAAATTCTGGGAGGTTTTATCAATGAAAAAGCGAATTTCCAAGCGAATCAGTGTTCTGTTGGCCATCATCATGGTGATTTCGATGCTCATTGCGCTGCCAATATTTGCCAGCGCCGCCTCTCCTCTTTTGTATACATACACGGTGGATGATTTCACAGAAAACACAAGCTATAACTACAAAATCACGGTTCAAACCGGTCAGCCCGGACGGGTTTTTTACCGCGCGTTCACTGCCGATAAACCCGCGCCAAGTGCTGCGGATGTGCGCGCTAACGGGGCGTCAATCACCACAAGAACTAATGTTTATCACTCTGTTTTTGTTAATTTGACTTTCATTTTCGGCACGGATTACGTCATGTATTTCGTCGCTGAAAACGAAGACGGCGAATTAAGCGACGTCTTTTCGCGTCCGTTCGTCACGCCTGATGAGTTTGTGCCATTTCCGCTGGACGACACTTTTGCACTCAACAGCAAACCGGATTCAAACTATACCATTTACCTCGACTTTGACGGGCATGTCACGCCGGGAG
>JAITOD010000077.1 GCA_031290105.1 Oscillospiraceae bacterium | reverse complement strand
AACTCACTCCCATTTCGCTTGAAAAAGTTGCATTACTTTTTCAATCTGTTCTACAGAGTAATATTGTATCAGCTTTTTCTCATGCCCGCTATGGGCGCAGCCAGTTGACGCTTACTTTTGGTACGCATTGCCGGCATAAAAATAAAGCGTTCCATCGCTCTTGAGCCCGTAGATTCCTTCATGAGTCAAAAATCCCAGCGACGGGGCGCAAATACACCACACCTTCTGCAGTGTCAATCCTGTCAATCATCGGCGAAACAGCGGGGAAGAGCAGCTCGCGCCCCTGCCCGTCCGTGATGTGCCAAATATCGTTCGCGGGCATTGGCGTCACGTTGGTGATTGTGCCCAAGGCTGCGCCGGAGTCGGCGTCCAGAACGCTGCAGCCCAGCAGCTCCGCAATAAACACGGTGCCGGTGTCAAGCTGAGCATCTTCGCGGCGGAACCAGAGCGTCTCCCCGCGCAGCGCCTCTGCCTGCTCAACGCTCTCCACGCCGTCCAACACGAAAAGGAGCACATTCTTGTGCTCCCGTACGCGCAGCAAACGCACCGCGTCCGTTCCGGATTCATCCCGGAACAGCTGACGGAACTGCTGCGCAAACTCCGTGCCGTCACACAGCGGCTTAACGCGCAGCTCGCCGCGCAGACCGTGTGTGCCGACGACTTCGCCCAACGGCAGGTATTGCTTAGTCAATCTCTACGTTCACCTTGCCGTCCAGACGCGCCGCCGCCGCCCGCATAACGGTGCGGATTGCCTTGGCAATGCGTCCCTGCTTGCCGATGACGCGCCCGGTATCGTCGTTCGCCACATGCAAATGCAGGACGACAATGCCCTCTTCATCCGGTTCGTCTTGGGTGACGGTGACAGCGTCGGGGTTCTCAACCAGACCCTTGGCGATGTCTATGAGCAACTCTTTCACGCTGACATACCTCCAATTACTCAATCGCGCCGCTGCGCTTAAGGATGGCGCGGACGGTATCGGTGGGCTGTGCGCCGTTTTTGATCCACTGCGCATACTTCTCAGCGTCCACCTTGACCTCTGCGGGCTCCTTCAGCGGGTCGTAGCTGCCGATCTCCTCGATGAAGCGCCCATCGCGGGGATAGCGGGAATCGGCTACCACAATACGGTAGTACGGAGCTTTTTTTGCGCCCATGCGGCGCAGACGAATTTTGACTGCCATTTGTTTTCCTCCAAAAGGATTTTGTGTTTTTGTGTATATCCAACGGCTTTGCGTATTGAACGCGCCGCCGTGTTGGAATCAATTTTGCCCTGCCGCAAGGTGACGGCAGCCGGAATATACAAGCGTTTTGGACGTATTCCTGCGGACGTTGCTTGTTGTTGCCCGCCACTTTAGCTCCCGAGTGCGCAGCTTGCCGTTCAGCTGTGTACGTCCTAGAAGCCGAATCCGCCGGGCATAGAGCCGGAACCCATCATTCTCCGCATGTTCCTCATGCCGCTTTTTTTGCCGCTGCCGCCGAATTGACCGAACATTTTCTTCATCTGCTTATATTGAGTCAGCAGGCGGTTCACGTCCTCCACGGAGCGCCCACAGCCGGCGGCAATGCGTTTTTTGCGCGAGCCGTTAAGGATATCCGGATTTGTGCGCTCTTTAGGCGTCATTGAGAGGATGATAGCCTGCATTCGGTCAAACTGACCCTCGTCAATATCTACGTCGCGGATTTGCTTGCCCAGTCCCGGAATCATGCCCAGCATTTCCTTGAGGTTGCCCATTTTTTTCAGCTGACTGAACTGGTCGAGTAAGTCGTTGAGGTCAAACTTGTTTTTGCGGAGCTTATCCTCAAGCTCTGCCGCCTTTTTCTCGTCGAGCGAGCCTTCGGCTTTTTCAATGAGCGACAAAACATCGCCCATGCCGAGGATTCGGCTTGCCATGCGGTCGGGGTGGAAGGTATCCAAATCGCCGAGCTTTTCGCCCACGCCTACGAATTTTACTGGCTTACCTGTCACCGCCATCACGGAGAGCACCGCACCGCCGCGTGTGTCGCCGTCTGTTTTGGTGAGTATAACGCCGTCAACGCCCAGCGCACCGTCAAAGCCCTCCGCCACGGCCACCGCGTCTTGACCCGTCATTGCGTCCACCACAAGCATAATTTCCGTGGGACGCACGGCGGTTTTAATCTCCTTCAGCTCGTTCATCAGCGCTTCGTCAATGTGCAAACGCCCCGCGGTATCGAGCAAAACATAGTCATATCCGCGGTCCTTTGCCAGCGCAATTGCCTCTTTTGCGGTCTGCACGGGCGGGTTTGTGCCATTCTCATAAACGGGAACA
This sequence comes from Oscillospiraceae bacterium, assembly GCA_031290105.1. Classification (GTDB taxonomy): domain Bacteria; phylum Bacillota; class Clostridia; order Oscillospirales; family Acutalibacteraceae; genus WRKY01. The sequence goes on along the minus strand of JAITOD010000077.1, from coordinate 9,915 downwards.
TCTGCCTGCTTGCCCAGGATTTTCAGCTGCTCAATGGCGGCGGGCCGGTAGATATCACACGCGGTCAGCAGCGGACGGTGCCCCTGTTTTTTCAGCATTAACGCAAGCTTTGCGCAGTGCGTAGTTTTGCCGGATCCCTGCAGTCCGCACAGCAGAATAACCGTTGGCGGGTGCGGCGCACAGGCAATTCGCGAGCGCGTCCCGCCCATGAGCGCAACCAGCTCTTGGTTTACTATTTTGATGACCATCTGCGAGGGCGTAAGGCTCTCCATGACCTTTTCGCCAACGGCGCGTTCGGTAACGCGGGTGGTGAAATCGCGGGCGACCTTGAAGTTCACGTCCGCTTCCAGCAGCGCCATACGTACCTCGCGCATTGCACTTTTCACGTCCGCTTCCGTCAGCGCGCCCTTGCTGCGCAGCTTGCGGAACGCCGCTTCCAGCCTATCGGAAAGCCCGTCGAATGCCATTTTTGCCCACCACCTTTTGCGTTAAAATAAAAGTTTTTTAAGCTGTCGCCAGCAACGACCGGGCGATCTGTTCAATCTTTGCGCTTGCCTTGTTGATTTCTCCGGTGTAGCCCATCTTGCGGATTACCTGCACACTGCCGAGGATTTGCTGCAGGGCGTTTTCGCGCTCCTCCTGCTTGGCAAGCAGGTTCATGTGCTCCTCATATCCCGAAAGCTGCATCTCCGCGCGCTTGATTGCGTCCCGCACGCCTTGGCGGGTTATCCCCTCGTTGGCGGCAATCTCGGCCAGCGAGAGGTCCTCCTCATAATAGAGCATCAGGTAGTCCAGCTGTTTTTCGGTGAGCATACTTCCGTAGATGTCCATCAGGCGCACCGCCGCCATGTCTTTCGCCATTTCCCCTGCCCCCTCGCAGAAAAAAATTCACGCCCCGGACATATGGAGCGCACCCCCTGTAAAGTAAAGTTGCTTTACAGTCGGCAAGTATATCAGATTTTCGCCGCGCTGTCAAGTACGAAAAAACGGGGCTTCGCCTTGCTTTTCAACAGCAGCCGGCGGAAAACTCCGCGAATTTACAAAATTCGGAAATCTGCGCCGAAGATTTTGTGGGTTAATCGTTTCCGCGGCACAAAATATAGTGCCAAAAAATTTTTTTACGGTGGAAAATGGGGTGGAAAAGTTTTTGCGCAGTAAACCGTAGGGGCAAGCATTGCTCGTCCGCCGGCACAAGAGGAAACTTTTGCGCTTATGCGGCATAAGCTGTTCACGGAGGTGCTTAACATGGGCAAATGGCAAGTGACCGAGCTGCGCTGCAAGGAAGTTATCAACGAGGTAAACGGCGAAAGACTCGGCATGGTGAGCGATGTGGCGGTGGACACCGAAAACGGTCAGGTTGTGTCGCTGATTCTCTTTGGCAGGGCGCACTGCTTTGGGCTGTTTGGGCGCGATGAGGATCTGCACATACCCTGGAAGGATGTACACATTGTGGGCGAGGAAACCATACTGGTCTGCCTGGAAGAGCGTCCCGGACCTGCCGCGCCGCCCCCGCCGCGATACCGCAAGGACGGCTTTTGGCGCTCATTTTTCCGCTGAACGCAGGCTTCAGGGGCGGCGTGTAAGAGTTTTTGCCGGGCTTTTAGTATAAAATATACCGGCGGCAATAGCATACGCCATTGCCGCCGGTATAGCCATGAGCAGTGATAAAACAACCTGCTTTCTGCCGCTTTGGGCGGGTTTCCCTAAATCGTGCCGGTGTTTTTTCGGCGGATTTTTGCCATAGCGCTTAACGAAAGTCAGAAAACAACGGGATGACGACCTTGGACAAGCTCCGGCAATAACCGGCTGAATATCAATGCTGACGCGCGGCAAAGCTCCAAGGGGCCGAGCGCTTGTTTTATTACAGCCATTCCCTGTACCTTTTGACATAGATTTTTTTGACAAGCTGCGCCAAAATCAGGTAACCGGCAAGGAGCGCGGCGAGCCATGGCACAAACGTCAGCGGGAGCATAACCATGTCCAGCCCGGCGGCGATTGGCGTGAACCCAATCACAATTGCAACGATGGCGATCAGCGCGGTGGAAAGCAGCAGTGCCCCGCTGGGTCGGCTGCCGACAAACGGCATTTTGGCTGTGCGAATCATGTGGATAACCAGCACCTGCGATAGCGTGCCGAAGACAAACCAACCGCACTGGAAAAGGCGGCTCGTCTCCGGTCCGTTTGCCTTCATTGCCCACCACATAACGGCAAAGCACAGCAAGTCAAACACGGAGCTAAGCGGTCCCATGAACGCCATGAACGCGGCTATGCTGTGCGTTTCCCATTTGCGGGGGACGGTGACGTATTCCTTGTCCACAGCGTCGAAGGGAATCCCCATCTGAGAGAAATCGCACAACAGGTTTTGGGTGAGAATTTGAATGGGCAGCATGGGCAAAAACGGCAGAAAAATGCTGGCGGCAATGACCGAAATCATGTTGCCGAAGTTGCCGCTCGCCGCCATTTTGATGTATTTGACAATATTGCCGAAGGTGTTGCGCCCTCTGATAACCCCCTGCTCCAGCACCATCAGATCTTTTTCCAGCAATATGATGTCTGCGGTTTCTTTGGCGATATCAACTGCGGAATCCACTGATATTCCAACGTCCGCCTGGTGCAGCGGCGGCGCGTCGTTAATTCCGTCGCCCATGTATCCAACGGTGTGTCCGGCTGTCTGGAAGGCGCGCACAACACGCTCTTTTTGGGCGGGGGAGAGCTTTGCGAAGATGTCGCAGCTGCCAACGGCTTCCTGCAGCGCGCCGTCGTCCATCTGCTCCACCTCGCGCCCGGTCAGCAGGCGGCTTGTGTCCACCCCAACCGCGGCGCAGACCTTTGCCGCCACGCCCTCGCTGTCCCCCGTCAGAACCACTGTGCGCACCCCGTGACCGCGCAGCGCGGCAATTGCCTCACGGGCGCTTTCTTTCGGCGGGTCAAGGAAGCCGACGAACCCGATTAGCACCATCTCGCGCTCGTCCGCCACACCGAACGCGCCCTCGGATGGTACGTCGTTCTTTTGGGCAACGGCAATCATGCGCAAGCCGTCGGCGTTGTGTTTTTCATAAACAGCAAGCGCCCTGCGGCGGGTTTCACCGTCAAGCGCAATCACCTTGCCGTCCAGGTCGGCATAGCTGCAAATGCTCATAATTTCCTCAACCGCGCCCTTGGTGATTAGCTGCCGTTTGCCGTATTTATCCTCCAGCACAACGCTCATGCGGCGGCGCGCAAAGTCAAAGGGAATCTCGTCCGCTCGGGTTTGCCCGTCCAGAGCGTCAGTCATACCGTTAGCCGCAGCGCGGTTGATAATCGCAAGGTCAATCAGGTTTTTAAGCCCTGTTTGGAAATAGCTGTTGCGGTATGCGTGGCGCAGGATTCGGCTGTCGTCCTCGCCCAGCAGATTCAGATATTTTTCAAGGACTATCTTGTCCTCGGTAAGTGTGCCCGTTTTGTCTGTGCACAGGACGTCCATCTCGCCGAAAGTCTGGATTGCGCCCAGCGTTTTAACGATGACCTTGTGCTTTGACATACCCACGGCGCCCCGCGCAAGCGTAGAGGTCATGATAACCGGAAGCATTTCGGGGGTCAGCCCAACGGCCACGCTGATTGCAAACATCAGCGCCGCCGACCAATCGCCCTTAGCCAGACCGTTGATAAGGAGCACCACGGGTACCATCACCAGCATCATGCGTATCAGCAGGCGGCTGACCGAATCAACACCGCGCTCAAAGGCGTTTTTGGCCTTATCGCCCGATAGCGACTGCGCCATTGCTCCAAAATACGTACTGTTGCCCGTGGCAAGCGCAACCGCGACCGCGCTGCCGGAAACCATGTTGGAGCCCATGAACCCAATGTTGGATAAATCCGTCAAGGGGGTGTTGATATCTCCGCGCAAAGCGGCGAATTTTTCAACCGGCGCGGATTCACCGGTCAGGGCGGCTTGGGCAATGAACGCGTCCTTGGCGGAGAGGAAGCGCAAATCCGCCGGAAGCATATCACCCGCAGAAAGGCGGATTATGTCGCCGGGCACAACCTCGTCTATGGGGATTTCGATGACCGCGCCGTTTCTGTATATATCGGTTCTGTTCTCAATCATTTCGGAGAGCTTTGCCGCCGCCGCGCCGGATTTCTGGCTCTGAAAGAACGCGACCGCGCTTGAAATCGCCACCAGCGCAATGATTATGATAACCGTCAGCCAGTCCGCTTTTTCGGCGGCAAGCACGTCGGTGAAGAACGAGATGGCGGCAATCACCAGCAAAACTATGTTGAACGGGTTGATTGTGGCTTCGCGCAGGCGGTGGAGCGTAGTATTGTTTGTGCCGGCGGTGATGACGTTGGCGCCAAACTCATCAAGCTTTTCTTCAGCCGCTTGGGCACTGAGTCCTCCGCGTGTGGTTTCCAGTTCCGCAAGAGTGCTTGCTTCGTCCAATGCCGCAAATCGGCGCAGACGTGTTTCACTCTCCTTTTGCAGAATGCGCGCGCGGTTGGTTTTGTTGTTGAATTTCATGGCTTTCGTCCCTTCTTACAAATTGCGTCGGGTTGGACGAAATCGGCACAAAAAACACACAAAAGCCGTCAGGCTGAACCCAACGGCTGTAAATGCACTGTATTAGGCTTTATGTTAGTTGTGATTGCACACAAGAAACGACCGGCCCGGTGCTTTAGCCGTCTGTTCAAACAGATTTTGCGCGTTGCTGTAACGCCGACTTCGGTAGCTGTCGTCCATGTGCTCACTTCCCTTTGTTCACAATTTTGCGCGGGGTCGTTGTCAGTATATCAGATTGCGCGGCAAAATGCAACCGGAAAACGTTTTTTTGCTTGACAAGCAAGACTCAAACATGATATCATAAAGCCTATAAGAATAGTATATGTTTAAGGAAGCCGCATATGCAAGAAAAACACATTGACGGAACGTTTGGCTTTGCAACGCGCGCGGTGCACGGCGGCAATGAAATCGATGCCGAAACCGGCGCAATTCGCCGCCCAATCACCATGGCGAACAGCTATGCACTGCCCTACGACCCCAGCGAAATGAACTGGAGCAGCGCCAACGGCAACCTATACACACGCAACGGCGGCGCAAATCAGGGCTATTTGCAGCAAAAACTCGCGCTGCTCCATGGCACACAGGACTGCGTTGTGCTGGCGTCGGGCGTGGCAGCGCTATCAGGGCTGTATTTTTCGCTGCTCCAAAGCGGCGACCATGTTGTGTTCTCCAACGTCACATATATTGCCGCTTATCGCCTGCTGGGCGAGCTGTTCAAAAACAAGTTTCAGGTTCAAAGCACCCTCGTGGATACCACCGACCTTGCCGCCGTGCGCGCCGCGATTCGCCCAAACACAAAGCTGATTCACATCGAAACACCCGGCAACCCCACCACAGGCGTGACCGATATTGCCGCGCTGGCGCAAATTGCTCACACTGCCGGAGCGCGTCTTTCGGTGGATAACACCTTCGCCTCCCCGTTTAATCAGCGCCCGGCAGAGCTTGGTGCTGATTATGTCATCGAGAGCCTGACCAAATATATCAACGGGCACGGCGATGCGATGGGCGGCGCAATATTGGGAAAAACTGAGCTGCTGGAAGGCATCCGCGCACAGGCGCAGGTGAATCTTGGCGGAACGGTCAGCCCGTTCAACGCCTGGCTGATTATGCGCGGCGCGGTAACGCTTCCCCTGCGTATGCGCCAACACAACGAGAGCGCCCTTGCGGTTGCGCGGTTTTTGGAGGAACAGCCGGAAGTGCGTTTTGCGGCGTATCCGGGGTTGGAATCGCACCCGCAGCACCAAATTGCGCGGCGCCAGATGTCCCCGGGTTTTGGCGGCATGATCGCTTTCGGGCTGCATGGCGACCACGACCTGCACTGCCGTTTTGTTGAGCGTCTGCGCGTTATCACCTCGGCGGTTTCGCTGGGGCACGATGAGAGCCTGATCGTCTTCCTTGGCGAGAACGACGAGCGGCAACACCTTTATCCCGCTGAGTTCCGCTGCGGGTTCTTCCGTCTGAGCGTTGGGTTGGAGGACGCCGGGGACTTGATTGCCGACTTGGGCGCGGCATTGCGGAAGGATTAATGCGCAGGCATTGATGATTTTTCTGATGATTGGGCGGAATTTATACCACATCTGTCGTACCTCTTGCATAAACAGTGAAAAAGTGCTAGACTTCTATTGGTGTAACATATAAACAGAAAGGAACCGCCATGAAACTGAGAAGAAAGCTTATTGCCCTGGCACTGATTGCCGCCCTGCTGCTGCCGCTGCTCTCGGCGAATGTAACCGCCGCCGGAGCCGCCGCCTACTCCTGGCAGCCGGGTCAGGCTATGCCAAGCTTCCCCGCCCCCGCCGAAACGCTTGACGCAATCGACACCCGAGGGCTCCCCTTTGCGGAAGCTCTTGCCGCCGCGTGCCTGCAGGGAATCGTCAACCGCACACAGCCGCGCATACTCATCATCAACGCCAATGAGGACACGCGCGACACCTGGCGCGACACCCTTGGACTGAACTATGTGCGCCTTGGCAGCTGGAAAGACGGCGTTGCAAAATACCTGAACGAGCTGAACGGTCTGGTCATCTGGAACCCGGCGGTTCAGGACACCGCCAACGTTGCCACTACCATTGCCGGAGTGACGGCTTCGCTTGCGGTTTCGCCGGAGCTGGCAGAGCTTCTCGCCGCCGCGCCGTATAATCTGCCCGTCACAACCGACCTGCGCAATGAGCCGATTACGGATAAAATCAGCGCGTACCGCTACCTTTATAATAACTACTGGAGCGACTGCACCCGCAAAACCATCAGCGGGCTTGTGCCGGACGGGCACGTTAATCTGCGCGATTTTTCCGTGGCCGTGAAGGCGGCCGTGCTTTGGCTGGACGCGGGAGTTCCCGCCGAGCTTGCGCTGCTCAAGCTGTTTTTTGCGGACGTAACGCAGCTGGATACCTACTACACAGGCTGGTGGCCGGACGAGCCCAAGGGCATCAGCTTTGCCTCGGCTTATGGCGTAATGACCATCGCCAGCGATTTTTACCTCAACTACACGGTCTATTCGGGCATGTCCAAGGAGCTGACAATCCCCCAAGTGCCCGCAAAACCCGCGCTGGATAACGGCAAGATTTATGTGTCGCTGCTCCTGAGCGACGGCGACAATATTCAATACGACCAGGGCGCTATGCTCATTGATCGGCTCTGGAACAGCCCGGACAGGGGCAAAGTGCCCATCGGCTGGACCGCAAGCCCCGTTATGCTGGACGCGGGGCCGCAAATTCTGAACTATTATTACCAAACCGCCACGCCCAATGACGTGCTCATCTGCGGTCCGTCCGGCTTGGGCTATTCCACCTCCGCCGAGTGGCCGGGCGAGACCTTCACGCGGCAATACGGTGCTTTGACCAACGATTATTTTGAGCGCAGTGCGTTCAATGTCATCACCGTGTGGCAAGAGCTGAGCGGCAAAAAAGCCGATTGGTTCACGCAGTCAATGCCCTCGCTTCTGGGACTGACGACACAGGGTTTTTCCGGCTTGAAGATTCGGCACACAAGCACCAACGTGCCCGTGGTTTGGCTCGGCTCCGACGCCGTCAATTCTCTCGGCGGCATGAGCTACGAGAGCGGCGTTGGCTATATGTATCAGCACCTATCCGCCGCCGCAAAGCTGCCGCAGCTTCAGGCGCAGTTCTTCGCGGCGCAGGGCAATGTTTGGTTCACAAGCGTGTCGGATTTTGTCAATCTGCGTGACGATTTGGAGCGTGAATACCCCGGGCGCTTTGAGTTCGTCCGTCCCGACCACTTTATGATGCTGGTCAACGAGTCGAGCGGCAAGCCGTATTCCGCCGCGCTTCAGCAACCCACCACGGCGTCAGTGAACGTGGGCGCTGCATCGGGCGCTGTTGACGGCTCGTTCACCACCGGCTGGGAGGCTCCCGACGGCGCGGGCAGCTACCTCCGGGTTGACCTGGGCGAAAACTACCTGCTTGATCGCTACGTGGTTAAAAACGCCGAAACAAACTACCTTGACGCATCGCTGAACACAAAGGCGTGGCAGCTGCAAATCAGCACGGACGGCAGCGCGTGGACGACGATTGACAGCGTCAGCGAAAACTCTTCCGCCATTGCTTACCGCAGCGTGGGCGCCTATAAAGCGCGCTATGTGCGCCTGCTCATCGGCGACCCCGGCGCGGACGGCACTGCCCGTGTGCAGGAGTTGGAGGTCTATGGCGTTAAGTCCAAGGACGCTACCTTCGTGAAGTCTGCGCTCAGCACAATTTACGGCTTCTTCACAAAGATTGTCAACGCCTTTTTTGAGCTGTTCTATTTGGTATTCAACGGCGTTAAAGGGCTGTTCGCGTAACTAAACTGTGCTTAATAAAGCGTAATGTGCTGCCGTGCATTACGCTTTTTGGTGTGCAGGTCTAAAATCTATAGTCTATAGTCTAAAATCTATCAGCCCTCGCGTATAATCGCCAACAGGCGGCGTGCCCTCGCGAAAGGCGGTCAGGATTTTCGCGCATTCCTTTGGTGATTCGTCCGTAAAATAGAGCAGCAGCGCGTCGGCAAAGCGGAGTTCCCGCCGCCTGTCCGCAAGATACACGGGGTTGCACGCCAGCACTTCGCTGTATTCGCGCCCGCGGCATTGCAGCGGAAAATTTTTGCCCATTCGGTCAATCAAAAACGGCTTTTTTGCGGCGGAACAATCCGCGCAGCCCTCCGCGCCGCGGTGCGGACATCTGCGCAGCAGCATCAGCGGCAGCCTGCCGTAGGCGAACAATGAGCGCGGCAATTCACCGCCGAGTTTTGCGGCGCGATATGGCTGCATTTCAGGAGAAATCAGTGCGTCCGCCGCGCCCAGTTCGCTCCACTCCTCCAGCGACTGCGTGTTGCAGATATTGCTGCCAAAACCCGCCGAGAATGGCAAGCGGGCGCTCATTGCCAGCGCCGCGCCGTCCAAGCCGCCCGCAACCGCCGACGCAAAGCCCGCGGATTTTGCGCGCCGCAGCTCACGCAGCACGGACTCTTCATTGCCGAATATTCCGCGCGGAATCTCCACTGCCGGCGTTACGTAAGATGGCAAATTGGCGGGCAAGCTCTGCGTCAGCGGCAATATCACGCGCGAAACACCGCGCAAATCTGCGGGTATTTGCTCCGCGTCAGCCACACGAATATGCAGCGTCGCGGCTTTGGCGATATGCGCACTAATTTTGGGCTGCATATATTCATCGCAGCGGAGCGCCTCTCGCCGCAGCAGCTCAGTCTCCAGGCGCGCCAAAGCTTCCCGCCGCAGCGCGTTGAGCGCCGAGATCGGCATCTGCGCGCCCTCCTGAAGCTGCAACTCGCACACGGAAAGATAAAACTGCGTGCCGCCGCACTTGCCCAGCTGTTCGCGCACGCGTGTGGCGTCGGTGCCGCCGCAGAGCGACTGTGCAACAGCACTCTCGCCCCGCACAGTAACGCGTACGCCGCACCCCGCAAGCTCCGCCGAGAGCACAGGCAGTTCGCCAACTTGCGCAGTCAAAGCAAAATCTACCGCAAAACGCGGCAATTCCTTCGCATAAAGCGCGGCTAGCGACGGCAGCGCACCCTTGGCCGCGCTCACGTCCTCCCTGCGCCGAAAGCCCTCCATACCGCGTCCGCGCTGAGCGTCGTAATAGCCGCGTGTAAAGCCTGAGCGTGAGAAAACGTCCTCCAAATTTCCGCGCAGCGCCGTATCAATGCCGCCGTCCAGCGCCTGACGGCAAGCTGTCACCGCCGCCGCAACATATTCCGGACGCTTCATGCGCCCCTCGATTTTGAAACTTGCCGCGCCCATTCGCGCCAGCTCCGGCAAGGAATCCAGCAAACACAGGTCCTTCAGGCTGAGCGCGTGAACCTCGCCAACGTCGTTCGGGCGGCGAAATGCCAGTCGGCACGGCTGAGCGCAGTCGCCGCGGTTTGCA
>JAITOD010000045.1 GCA_031290105.1 Oscillospiraceae bacterium | reverse complement strand
AGAAGATATCGCTATGATACCCACACCGGAACAGGCACAGGCAATTCTTGAAAAGTACAACAAAGAACCGTTCCATCTGCACCACGCCAAAGTGGTGTCACTAGTGTGTCGGCATTTTGAGCGTAATCGCAGGAGCAGGTAAGATAGCGTCAGCATTGAAATTAGCTGGTGCTGATATGGTTTACGGAGCGGCAGGCGCCATGTCGGCATTCGATAAACTACAGACAGAAAAACTATCAATTGCAGACGAAAGTGAAGCTTGGTGCAAATTGTTTGCGGGCGTTCCCCGCCCCTCCGACGCAGGATTAAGATCGTTCATTTTGGGTTTTCCTTTCAGCAGATAATTCTTGCATTTGTTGTGATTTTGTGGTATGATCAGCAGGCAATCTAATTATTGAAGGTGAGCTAATGGATCCGTATCCCGCTTTAGGCATTTTTATAATTATCCTTTTCTTTGTATTCATTTTCATGAAACAGAAGATAACAGTTTTAGACCGAGCTGAAGAACATGAGAGAGTGAAAGTTGTCAGTAAAAGAATAGAAGAAGGCTATGAAGGCGGTCCTGACACTCATCTTATTACGTTTAAATTTCCTGATGGCTCAGAAAAAGAGTTTGACGTTAGCCCCGGATCGCTGACAAAATCTTTTTGGAGCGCGGGAATTGAATATAAAAAATTTTATGACACTTTCCATGAGGGCGATATTGGAATCATCACCTACAAAGAGCGAAACAACATCGAAAAGCACATTAGACGTGAAAAATGGCGTTGGATGGGCAGGTACTTCATCAGCTTTGAGAAGGACCCCGCCCCTCCGACGCAGGATTAAGATCGTTCATCCTTTTTCCTCCTACGCCGCTAAGCGTTCAGTATTTGCATTGGCTGAAATCTGTCCACATCTCAAACGCTGAACAGAAATCACATATTGCCTTATTATTGCCTATCTGCCTTCTCCGCTAAGGTCTGCTTAACCTTAGTGCCTATGATTTCGCTGCCGCCGCAACTCTGAATCGTTTTCAGATTGTTTATAAATATCACAGAACTCGGTTGACAAGTATTTTTCAGGGCACTACCCCAAAACTCTTCCCGCACAAAACGCATAATATGCCGACCGGCGCACTGGACAATACCCGTCTTGTGTGGTATAATAAACCGAAAAATGAATTGGGGGGATTTGCATGTCTGTTTTAGTCACCGGAGGAACCGGATATATCGGCTCACACACTGTGGCGGAGCTTTTGGCGAAACGCTATGACGTTATTATACTCGATAATCTCTCGAACAGCAAGCGCGATGTGGTTGAGCGCATCGCCAGAATTGCCGGACGGGGACCGCAGTTTGTTGAGGGTGATATCCGCGACAAAGCCCTTGTTGGGCGCATTTTGGTGGAAGAACCGATTGAGGCGGTAATTCATTTTGCGGGCAGCAAGGCTGTTGGCGAGAGCGTCAGAAAGCCGCTGGAGTACTACCACAACAACGTTTACGGCACAATCTGCCTGTTGGAAGCAATGCGCGAGGCGGGCTGCAAAAGCATCGTATTCAGTTCCTCCGCAACCGTCTATGGCGGCGATAATCCGTCCCCGCTGCGCGAGGATATGCCGGAGGGGCGCACAACCAACCCTTACGGCTCAACCAAGCTGACAATCGAACACATTCTGCGCGAGCTGTGCATCTCCGACCCGGAGTGGGGCGTTAGTTTGCTGCGCTACTTTAACCCAATCGGGGCTCACAAAAGCGGCTTGATCGGCGAGCTGCCCAACGGTGAGCCAAATAACCTCATGCCATACATCACTCAGGTGGCGGCAAAAAAACTGCAGAAACTGAAAGTCTTCGGCAACGACTACAATACGCCGGATGGCACCGGCGTGCGCGACTACATCCATGTGGTGGATTTGGCTAAAGGACACCTTCGCGCCCTAGAGCGTCTGCTTGGGCGCAGCGGCTGCGAGACATTTAATCTGGGCACCGGGCAAGGCTACAGCGTGCTGGAGCTTGTTCACACCTTTGTGAGCGTGACAAAGCAAAAAGTCCCCTATGAGATAGTTGCGCGGCGGGAGGGCGACATTGCCGAATGTTACTCCGACCCATCCTTGGCAGCGAAGGAACTTGGCTGGAAAGCCGAATTGGGGCTTGGTGATATGTGCGCTGACTCATGGCGCTGGGAAACGAATGCAATCAGTAATGAATAATTAACGATCCACGCACGGTCTGCAAAAATCAAAAAAGAAAGTGCCTGACACACAGTGCCGCGCGGCCGGTTGAGCCTGCGTGGCTGTGTGTGGGTTGTGGTGATATTATATGGAACGGACAATACTCGTTGCCCTGGATATGGGGCGTTATGATGTGGAATCTTCACTTGATGAATTGACGGAGCTTGTTAAAACCGCCGGCGGCGAAGTTGTGGCTGTGCTGGTACAAAAGCGCGAATCCCCCGACCGCGCAACCTGCATCGGCTCCGGCAAGCTGGACGAACTGAAGGCTCTTGCCGAAAGTGAAGAAGCGGAGCTGATTGTGTTCGACTTGGAGCTCTCGCCGTCCCAACTGCGCAATCTGGAAAAAGAGGCAGATGTGCGCGTCATTGACAGAACAATGCTGATTCTGGATATTTTCGCCGGTCGGGCAAAGAGCGCGGAGGGCAAGCTTCAGGTGGAGCTGGCACAGCTGCGCTACTCTATGCCGCGGCTGACGGGTAAGGGCACGGAGTTATCGCGGCTTGGCGGCGGGATCGGCACACGCGGTCCCGGCGAAAGCAAGCTGGAGAGCGACAAACGGCACATCAACCGCCGCGTACACGCCTTACAGGAGGAACTTGATGAACTGACAGAACGGCGCGGGCGGCTGCGGGCACGGCGCAAGAAAGACGGCGTGACCACGGTTGCTATAGTGGGCTACACCAACGCGGGCAAGTCCACGCTGCTCAACCGCCTGACCGACGCGGGCGTGCTTGCCGAGGATAAGCTTTTCGCCACGCTTGACCCAACCTCACGCGCATTAACACTGCCGGACGGGCGGTCTGTTTTGCTGATAGACACCGTTGGGCTTATCCGTCGATTGCCTCACCATCTTGTGGACGCTTTCCGATCAACGCTGGAGGAAGCTGCGGGCGCGTCGCTTATACTGCACCTGTGTGATGCCTCAAACGAGGAGCTTGACGAGCACATCCGCGTGACAAACGACCTGCTGGACGCGTTGGGCGCGGGGCTGATACCGCGGCTGTGCGTACTCAATAAGCGCGACAAAGCTGTGCTCCACTGGGATTTGCCCCTGCCAGAGGACACTGTGCAAATCTCCGCGCTCTTGGGCGAGGGGCTGGACGAGCTGCTGGAGCGAATCGCCGAAAAGCTACCGCCAACACGGCGGCTGGCGCGGCTGTTGCTGCCGTATTCGGACGGCTCATTGGCGGCGCGGTTGCGCAAGGAGGGCAGCGTCCGCAAGGAATCCTTTACCGATGACGGGCTGTATCTGGAGGTCGTGGCGGAGATGGACTTGCTGGAGTTAGCGAAGGCTTACGAGATTTAGCGGGGGCACTATCGAAAATGCTGGGGCGCTGAGCGGATTTCGCGCCGGACAGGGTGATGATTTTAAGGCGCGTGTGGGCTTTTCGAGGGCGCTTAGATAGACAACTCGCCTAAGACGCAAACCGCTTGACAATGTGCAATGATTGTGGTAAAATGGGAACATTGATATTGCCGCAAGGGAGACCGTTCCCTTAACCGCTCCCTCAACCGTGAGGGAGACCGTGAGTGTAACTTTTAGGGAAACCGTTAGTGTAACCGCTCCCTAAACCGTTAGGCAAACCTCTGGTTCTACCGTTAGGCTAGTAGCGCTCCAAACACAATATTAATTTAGCCGCCAATCACGCGCGCCGCCAAAAAACACATTATAAGTTATCAAGGAGCACATCATGAGAGTCCCGGAAAACATTGACTACACAAGCCGCAAAGCAATTCCGCAGCTGTTGGAGGCAGCGGTCGCTGAGCTGCCGAATCTGATGCATGGCGAAATTTTTCTTGTATCGGAGCTTTTTTATGGCTATCAGTGGAAGCGAATACCCACAAAAGACCGAAATCTTTTGGGCCGCTATTTTTTGGACTTTGCTCAAAGCGAAAAAGGTATGCGGCAGATTGAAGTGATTGAACTTTCCGGGCAAAAAAAGCTGCGCTATGTACGCAAATAGCGTCTGTGTCCGCGCATTTGCACTGCTCTAAAGCCAAAGCCCTTGCAAACTCTCCCAAACCGTGCTATAATTGTACCGGTTATTAGTTTTGGGCAGAGACGCGCCAAGTGCTCCAACGGCGGGGCATGGGGTGTGCTGTACCTTTGCGGATGGGGGTGATTGGTTTTGGCGGAGTATCCTTTGCTGTTTTCGCCGGGTAAAATCGGCGGCTGCGAACTGAAAAACCGCATCGTCATGGCGCCCATGGTGATGGGAACAGGCACGCCCGGCGGCGCTCCCGATGAGCAAATGTGCGCGTATTACGAAGCCAGGGCAAAGGGCGGCGCCGGGCTGATCATCACTGAATGCGTCCGCGTGGACGACCACACCGGCCCGCTTGCGCCCTGCCAAATCTCCCTGACGCACGACCGCCACATCGCGCCCCTCGCCGCCATGATAGATCGGATCCACAAACACGGCACAAAAGTTTTCTGTCAGCTACACCACCCGGGGCGGCAAAGCTATGGCATATTAGTGGGCACAATGCGCTTGAGTCTGCTTACCGGGCGGATTTTCCCGCCATACTGGAAGCTGTTCTTCAGGCTGGCACAACTTGCGCCGCAGATTGAAAAGACCGGGCTTTTGCCGCCCGTCGCCGCGCCGTCTGCCGTGCCCTGCGAACACCAAAAGCAAAAGACCCGCGCGCTCACTATTAAAGAGATACATAAGTTGACCGCCCGCTTTGGCGATGCGGCGCTGCGTGCAAAAAAAGCCGGAGCGGACGGCGTTGAGCTGCACGGCGCACACGGCTATCTGATTCAGCAATTTTTGAGTCCGCACACAAACCGCCGCACGGATGAATACGGCGGCACACGCCAAAATCGCTTGCGCTTTTTGCACGAGATTATTGATGATATACGCGCAAAATGCGGCGCGGATTTCCCGATAATCGTGCGCCTTGGTGTAGACGAGTTCTACCGCAAAATCGGCAAAGATCAAGGCTTGACGCTCCCGGACGGCGTGGAAATCGCCAAGGCGGTGGAGGCAATGGGCGCGGACGCTATCGACGTTTCCTCCGCCACCTACGAGACTATGAACTACTGGCTGGAACCAAGTACTTTTGCCTGCGGTTGGCGTAAAAATCTTGCCGCCGCCGTAAAGAGCGCGGTGAAAGTCCCCGTTTTGGCGGCAAACCTCGTCCGCTCGGCGGAACAAGCTGAGGCACAGCTTGCCGAGGGTACGCAAGACTTCATATCGCTTGGCAGACCCCTGCTTGCGGACCCGGACTGGGCAGAAAAAATCCGCACGGGGCACGAGGAAGACATTACGCGCTGCATAAGCTGTCTTTATTGCTTTGAAACCATGCTTGTAGGGGCATTCCATGGAATGCCCGGCAAGTGCGCGCTCAATCCGCGCTGCGGGCAGGAGTACCGCATACCCGCGGGGCTGCTGCAGGACGGCGGCGGGCGGCGTGTTGCCGTCATTGGCGCAGGCGCTGCGGGCTTGACGGCGGCATGGGCATTGGCACAGCGCGGCTTTGCGGTGACTGTGTTTGAGAAGGACGCGCAGGCGGGCGGTCAGGTCAACCTTGCTGCGTCTCCGCCTAACAAAGAGAAGCTCCGTTGGTGCGTTGACGATCTGTTGCTCAAGTGCGAAAAGTTGAGGGTATCAATCCGCCTGAACACTGCCGCCAATGCCGATGTGCTGCGCGAATTCTCTCCGTCTGTGATTTTTTTGGCGGCGGGAGCAAGTGAGATCGTTCCCCAAATACCCGGCGCGGCGGGGCGGAATGTGCATACCGTGCGGGATGTACTCACGGGGCAAACGGATTTATCAGGCAAGCGCGTGTGCATCATCGGCTCCGGAATGACGGGGCTTGAGACCGCAGAATTCCTCTGCGCAAACGGCTGCAAGGCAGACATAATCGAGATGGCCGACGAGCCCGCCCCGGGCGCTTATCATCAACATAAAGACGACGCACTGCAAAAATTATCAGCGGCGGGCGCGGCGATTCACTGCGGCGAAAAGCTCACAGAAATACGCGCGTACGGCGTGCTTCTGCAGAACGTCCGCACAGGCGCGCAAAGTACGCTGCCCGCAGATGCGGTTGTGCTGAGCCTTGGCGTTCGCTCACAAAACGCCCTTGCGGCAGAATTGGCAGGGCTTGGCGTGCCGGTAATCCCAATCGGCGACGCAGAGCAGACCGGTAATATCGGCACGGCGGTGCATTCGGCGTTCAACGCCGCAATGGCGCTGACACTTGACCGAGCCCATTTATAGCGAGTTGCCGGCGGGAATTTCTTTGGAGGAACCCCTGCCGCAGCGATATAGCAACCTCATAAAGAAAGGATTGAAAGGCAATGAAACACAACATTTCCGAGGAGCTTGTGCAGTACATGATCGGCGGGATCACCGAAGTGTGTAACCGCTTCAAGAACCGCGCCGCCGGCACCCAAAGCGAGCGCGACGCACAGGCACACCTCAAGGCGGAGCTGGAAGGCTACGCGGACGAAGTCATCATGGAGGATTTCGATGAGCACCCGGCGGCGTTCATGGGCTTCATTCCGGTGGCGGCACTGCTGGCGGCGGCGGGCATCACGCTCTATTGGCTCAACCCGGGCGATGGCGGCACATTCAGCTGGATCGCCGGCATTGCGGGGGTTGCTCTGCCGCTGTTTGCCGCGCTGATGTTCCTGTTCGAGTTCCTGATGTACCGCGATTTTGTGGATTTCCTCTTTCCCAAGAGGGTTTCGCGCAACGTCTACGCCACCTACAAGCCCTCCGGCGAGGTGAAACAGCGCATCATTTTCGGAGGACACACGGACGCAGTGCACGAGTGGCGCTACCAATGGCTCGGCGGCGTGTTTGCGCTCAGCCCGGTGATTTTCGGCGGCGTGCTGACAATTTTCTATATTCTGGGAATCAACGCCGCGCGCCTTATCAGCGGCAACCTTGCGATTGAAGGCGCGTGGAAAGTCCTTGGCTGGATTGCTATTTGCACAACCCCGTTTATCATCGCAATCATGCTTTTTGTCAACTACAAAATCATTGTTGACGGCGCAAGCGATAACCTTTCCGCAGATTTCATCTCCATGGCGGTTATCAAAAAACTGCACGATAGCGGCGTACGCTATGAGCACACGGAGATCGGCTGCCTGCTTTCCGGCTCCGAGGAAGCGGGTCTGCGCGGCGCAAAGGCGTTCGCCAAAAAGCACAAGGACGATTTGACCGCCGATGGCGTGGAGACAGTCTTCATCAGCCTGGACACAATGACCGATGTTGACCAAATGATGACCTACACGCGCGGCTGCACCGGCACCGTCAAGGACGACGACGCGGTGGGCGATTTGCTGCAGGAAGCGGGCAAAAACTGCGGCAAAGAGTTGCCGATTGCCGGCTGGTATCCCGGGGCGGTGGACGCTGAAGCGTTCAGCATGTACGGTCTGCGCTCATGCGGCTTCTGTGCCCTGCGCCACGACCCGCCGCCCAAGTATTTCTACCACACGCGCAACGACGACCCCGCGCACCTGAACCCCGAATGCATTGCGCTGAGCCTTGATATCTGCCTGGAAGCCGCCGAGATTTTCAACGCCAAGGGCATGGCTCCGTTTGACGCGGCAAGAAAATCTAAACGTTAGCATTGAAATATGAACAAACTTCTCACAAAAATTTGTTCATATTTCTAATACGGAAACAAAAACCGCGCAATACACGCTATAATAAAGCTGTAACATCAGCAGAAAGGGGCAAAGACATGGATGCATCCAAAATTGCGGAAATCCTCGCGTTCTTCTTCCACGATTGGGAATTCAAGGGCGACACTGCCGCGCTGTGGGAAAGTGTCATTGACCTGATTCAGCAAATCTTCAGCAAACTCTTCGGCTGAACCCTTTCATAAGAGTTCTGCCGTTGGCATTAACAGAAAGGAGCTGTCATCATGAATGAAGCAATTAGTACATTCTTGGGTTACATTGTGATTTGGTTCGGTAAGTACGATGTGCACGGGATTGCGAAACCGTTCGTAGAACTGGTTCAAAACCTCATCGCTGCGCTACGCGACGGGTTAAAATAATCCTGCCGCGCACAAGGTAACAACAGCATGACACACCCAAGCAAGGTGTTTGTGTTGTTATGTAAGGAGATTTAACATGGAACTGGCAGACATGGTTCAGAATTTGGTTTACAGCATTTTCGATAAGTTCCAAGCGCTTACGGACGGCAACGGCACGTTCTCCCAGCTTTTGGCACAGGTTCGCGAATGGCTGGAAGGGTTTTTGCCGGCGCAAGTCGCCAGCTAAGGGCTTAGCTTAAGAACACACAAACAAAACCCGTTGCGGGGCGACCTGCAACGGGTTGTTGTCTGTTGGGCTCTCACCCGCCGTTAAGGATTTTAGGAAAAAACTGTGAGACAACGGGTTGCTGCCCGTTAGTCCCCGCAGCGGCAGCGGACACGGGGTGGGAGATGACCTGCAGAAGAGAAAGCTCACGCCGTAAGCGGGCGTTGCGCCGTATTTTTCAGCGCGGGCGCGATTATTGCGTTGAGCAGCTTTGCATTGTTAATTCTTCCCTAATCCGGTTATCCTATATTAAGTACAAAAACCAGCTTCGGGAGCCTGTATGCCCAAGGTCAGTATAATAATCCCCGCGCACAATGCCGCCGCCGTTATCGGGCATGGAGTGCGCTCAGTTCTTTCACAGTCGCTGGCGGATATTGAGCTGCTCTGCGTTGACGACGCTTCTGCGGACGGCACCGCCGCAATTATCTCCGCTCTTGCCAAGGACGACCCGCGCGTCAGTCTCATACCGCGCGGAAAGCAGGGCGGCGCCGGTGCGGCACGCAACACCGGGCTTGACCGCGCCAAGGGCGATTACGTCTTCTTTTTTGATGCGGACGACCATCTTTCGCCGGATTTCCTCCAAAGCGCCGTCAGCGAAATTGAGCTCCGCGCGGCGGATATCCTTGTGTTTGATTTCTTCCGCGAAAACACGCTCTCCGGCGAAAAAACGCTCTGCTCCGGGCTTAACCGCCGCATTTTGCCCGCTGTTACGCCGTTTTGCCGAACCGATATCTGCGGACGGATACTCACGCTTGCAATACCAACTCCGTGGAATAAGCTCTTCCGCCGCGCTTTTTTGATTCAAAAAGGTTTGCGCTTTCAGGAAATCAGCTCCACAAACGATGTGTTTTTCAGCACTGTGAGTATGCTTGAGGCAGAGCGGATTGCCTATCTGCCAAAGCCGTTTGTCACATATCGGACTCACCAAGTCGGCTCCATAAGCTCCGGCAAGGGCAAAAATTTGGGCAACGTTCTCAGCGCGGTGCAGGCGGTGCAGCGCTATGCGGAGCGGCACGGCTTTGCTGAGGAATACCGCGAGGCCTTGCAATATTTTGCGGCAAACAACCTGATTTTTGCCCTTAAAAATTACGCAGGGAAGCCAACGGGCACACGCTGGCGCAGATTCTATAAGCAGGTGAGGGACGTTTTTCACAGCCCGCTTTTCGCCGCTCCGGCGAACGCCCCGCCGCAGACGCAGCGCGCGTTTGCCGGCTATTTCATGGTCCGCGATAACACATATTGGCGCTACCTTGCAAAAGGATTTTACCGTACTGTAAAAAAGCGCGTATCCGTAAGCCGCATTCTGAAGGGGCTGCGCGCGCTTAAAAGCCTGCCGCGCCGCGTCTGGCGGATTATCCGCGGCCTGGAGCGCGAATTGCAGTCGCCTTCGCGCGGCACGGCGCAAACACGCGCCCTTGCAGAGCAAACTGCCGCCTTGCGTGAGGAAACCGCCGCACTGCGGAGCATTGTCCTGCGCATTGGGTTCACTCCGCCGGCGGCGGACAATTCCCTGCGGCTAATCGTCACTTTCACATCGTACCCTGCGCGGATTCACGCGGCGGCGGACGTTGTGCTGGGTATTTTGGAACAGACGCTTTTGCCGGACAAAATTGTGCTCTGGCTTGCGGAGAGTGAGTTCCCACTGGGTCTTGCGGAGCTTCCGCCGCGCTTATCACAGCTATGTGGGAATCGCTTTGAGATTGCGTGGACAGCGGAAAATATGCGCTCTTACAAAAAAATCCTCCCGGCACTGGAACGATACCCGAAAGACTGCTTGGTGACTGTGGACGACGATTTGGCATACCGCCGTGATATGCTTGAGAAGCTGTGGGAGGCACACCGCCGCTTCCCCGGGGCGATTGCGGGAATGCGCGGACACACCATGCGTTTTGGCGGGGACGGCGCGCTGCTGCCATATGCGCAGTGGCGGATTGAGGACGCGGCGCACATTTTGGAGCCGCGCATGGACATTTTTCTCACGTCCGGCGCGGGAACGCTGTTTCCTCCGGGCGTGCTGGCACCGCAGGCGACGGATTGGGCGGCGGCGAAAAAGCTTTGCCCAACCGCGGACGACATCTGGCTGAAATTTATGTCAGTTATCCGCGGAACAAAGTCGCTGATTGCGGCGAAACCGGAGCAGCTGCGCTACCTGCCGAATACGCAGAATGAGCGGCTGTGGGACAGTAATAAATCTGCCAACGACAGGCAGCTGGCGGCATTGATTGCCAAATTTGCCGGAAGCGAGGACTTTTTTGGCAAGCTGGGGAGCTGATGATATATTTGCTGCAGCTCTCCCATAAACAATCTACAATCTAAAAAACCAAATACGCCCGAATGCGTTCAAGCGTTGCGGTACCAATCCCCTTGACATTCAGCAAATCCTCCGCCGTCAGGAACGCCCCATGCTGTGCGCGGTAATCCGCAATCGCCTGCGCCTTAACCTGACCGATATACGGCAGCGCTTGTAATTCCTGAACGTTCGCCGTGTTTATGTTCACCTTGGCGGACTGCGGTTTGGCAGTCGGCGCGGGAGTTGTGCTTTGTTTCGACTGCGCTGCGCTTTGCGGAGTTGAACCTGTGCTGAGCGGCAGAGCGTCTGTACCGCTCGGCTCCAAAGGCAAAACGGTGTGTAAAGAGTCCTGCTCTGCGGCAGTGGGTGAAGCGTTCTCCTTTGTGCTTGTGCCAGCCGGAACATATATCTCCACCGGATCGCTGCGCAAAGCATCCGCTCCCCAAATGAGCGCGAAAATCACCAAAGCCGCCGCAGCCAACAGCAGCTCCGGCTTGCGTCGGCGCAGAGCCTTAGAAATTCCCGCCGTTCCAGCCCCAAACACGCGCTTCTTCATATTGGATATACACACTTTCCGGCGGCACGCCCAGCTGTTCGCCGTAAATCTCGCACAGGCGCGCGGACATTTTCTCGTACGCTCCCGCGCCCGCCGCACCCAGCAGCGCCACGCGTGCGTAGACCTGCGGCACCGCCTGACCTCTGAAATACATGGTCGCATCGCTGCGGAAGGAGAGCTGAAGCCAGCTTTCCGTTTTGCCAATCAGCGTGACTGCCTCGCCAAGCGCGGTTTTGAGCGACTCCGCTGTTTCGTCGTCAATTGTCTGGTTGGTCACGGTTTCAATGTAGGGCATGGTAACTCCTTCGTCGTTAATTAACAATTTACAGCCGAGTTGCGCCACTAATTGTTAATTGTTCAAGCTTCGTCTTCAAGCATATGGCATTTTTTGTATTTTTTGCCGCTGCCGCAATAGCACAGGTCGTTGGGACCGGGCTTTTTGTTTTTGCGCACCGGGCGTTTTTTTTCTGTGCCGTCGCCGGAACCCGCAGTGCCCGCCGCGGTAATTTGCACTTTCTGCTTGCGCTCCGTTTCCTCGCGGGATTTGACTAATACCGTGAGAATCTGGAATACCGTTTCCTCGCGGATGGAGTTTGTCATCTCGTCGAACATATCGAAGCTCTCACGGCGGAAGACGATAACCGGATCCGTCTGCCCGTATGCCCGCAGACCAATGCCCTGCTTCAGTTCGTCCATTGCGTCGATGTAGTCCATCCACTGCGAGTCCACGTTGCTCAGCAGAATCATGCGCTCAAGACCGCGGAAGATATCCTCGCCCATGTCTTTTTCGCGTGCGTTATATTTTTCCGTGCCGCGTTCGGTCATCAGCGCAAGGATTTCCTTTGCTTCAAGCGCGTCCACATCGTCGGATTTTTGCAGCAGCCAGCCGCTATATTTATCGCGCAGCCCGGCAAGGTTCCATTCCTCGCGCGGGATTGACGGCGGGCAGTAGAACTCCACGGCATCGCGGAAGCTGTCCTCCATCATTTTCAGGAGGATTGGCTTAAGGGTTTCGCCCGCCAAAACCTTATCTCGCTGAGCATAGATAATCTCGCGCTGGCGGTTCATGACGTCATCGTATTGCACAACGTGCTTGCGGCTGGCAAAGTTTTGTGATTCCAGCTTTTTCTGCGCGCCCTCAACCAGCTTGGAGAGGGTTCTCGCAGTCAGCGGAACATCGTCCGGCTGCTTAAACGCGGTGAGGATTGAGTGGAACCTGTCGCCTGCAAAGCGGCGCAGCATGTCGTCCTGCGCGGAGAGGTAAAAGCGGCTCTCGCCGGGGTCGCCCTGCCGTCCGGAGCGTCCGCGCAGCTGGTTGTCTATGCGTCGGCTCTCGTGGCGCTCGGTGCCGATTATAAACAGCCCGCCGGCCTCGCACACCCGGTCCGCTTCCTCGCGGATGGTTTCCTTGTATTTGCGTTCAAGCTCCGCAAAGGTTTTGCGCGAGTGCAGAATTTCCTCGTCATCGGTCTCGCCGAAAGAGGTCGCCTCGCCGATAAGCTCTTCCGTGAAGCCCAAGCGGCGCATTTCATTCTTAGCCATGAATTCGGCGTTGCCGCCAAGCACGATATCGGTGCCGCGCCCGGCCATGTTTGTGGCAATTGTTACCGCGCCCTCTTTGCCCGCCTGCGCGACTATCTCCGCTTCTTTCTCGTGGAACTTCGCGTTCAGCACCTCGTGGCGGACGCCGCGCTTTTTGAGCATACGCCCAAGCAGCTCCGATTTTTCGATGG
>JAITOD010000041.1 GCA_031290105.1 Oscillospiraceae bacterium | reverse complement strand
AGAAGATATCGCTATGATACCCACACCGGAACAGGCACAGGCAATTCTTGAAAAGTACAACAAAGAACCGTTCCATCTGCACCACGCCAAAGTGGTGTCACTAGTGTGTCGGCATTTTGCCAAGGAATACGACCCATCACAAGTGGATTTTTGGGCGGTCGCGGGGCTGCTGCACGACATCGATTTTGAGGAGTACCCGGCAGAACACTGCATCAAGGGCGTGGAGCTTCTGCGGGAAAACGCTGTGGACGAAAGCATTATCCACGCCGCCATGAGCCACGGCTGGGGACTTGTTCCCACGCCTCACGAGCCGACGCATATCATGGAGAAAATCCTGTTTGCCGCCGACGAGCTTACAGGCTTAATCGGCGCGGCCGCCATTATGCGCCCCTCCAAAAGTGTGCAGGATTTGGAAGTGAAGAGCGTCAAGAAAAAGTATAAGGACAAGAAATTCGCCGCCGAGTGTTCCCGCGAGGTGATTGAACAGGGTGCGGCAATGCTGGGCTGGGAGCTGGACGAGCTGATTGAAAAGACGATACTGGTTATGCGGACAATTGAGGGAATTTAGGATGAGCAGAAAACAGCTTATCATCGTTGGCGGCACAATGGGCGTGGGCAAAACCGTCACCAGCCGCGAACTGCAAAAACTGCTGCCGAACAACGTGTTTCTCGACGGCGACTGGTGCTGGGATATGCGCCCCTTTTTGGTGACTGATGAAACCACGGCAATGGTACGAGGCAACATCGCGCATCTGCTGAACAGCTTTCTTGCCTGCTCCGCGTTTGAAAACATCATCTTCTGCTGGGTGCTGCATGAGTCGACGATTTTGGACGATTTGCTCTCAACGCTCGATTTGAACGGCTGCGCGGTGCACTGTTTTTCGCTTGTGTGCAGCGAAAAAGCACTTACGCAGCGCCTGCGTCTGGACATTGCCGCCGGGCTGCGCGAAAGTGATGTGTTGGAACGAAGCCTGGCGCGGCTGCCTCTGTATAACGCACTGGACACCGTTAAGATTGATGTAAGCGGTATTTCAGCCGCTGAAGCGGCGTGGATGATATTGGACGAGATGAAGGTGAAGCCATGAACATTACAATTCACGAAGCGGGCAGCGGGGACTGTGAAGGAATCTACCCCTTAATATGCCAGCTGGCCGGCGGCGGCTGGTCCGGTTCGGGCGGCGAATACAGACCGGACTTCAACAACTACGCAAGAACTTTTAAACTCTTTTTGAACGAAAAGAATAAAAAGTATTTTGTGGCAAAAAACGGCGAGGACATTGTCGGTGTGGCGGGCGTGACCATAAATCAGTCCCTTGTTGAAGCGGGTAACTTTGCGTTCATTGAGGAATTGGTTGTTGACGAAAATGAACGCCGAAAAGGGATCGGGCAATTGCTCCTCGACGCTTGTATGAAGTTTGCCAAAAGCCGTGAATGCCAAAGCGTTGTTCTCACGACCGGTGCCGAAAGATACGCCGCACACCGTCTATATGAGAAAAACGGATTTGAAAAAGTCGGCGTGACATATATTGTTGATTTTACATGGGCTGAGGATGCAAGGGGGAAGCACGATGATTGAACCCGGAAAATACCTATCGTATTCAGACAGAGGAAAGAATGCGTGAGGATATTTGGAGAACAGTATGTGGAATACAAAAAGACATCCAAGCGGTTGATTCCGTTTGTGTTTTGAGGAGGACATTATGAGTACAATCTGCCAAAGCTGCACCATGCCGCTGACAAGCGAAAAAGCCCACGGCACCAATGCGGACGGGAGTCCAAGCCCCGACTATTGCCACCACTGCTATCAGAACGGGCAGTTTACTGACGACCTTATGATTGAGCAAATGATAGAGCGGTGCGTCCCGTTTTTGGCACACCAGATGGGTGCGGATAAAGCCCGCGCAATGCTGGCTGAAAAACTGCCGACATTGAAGCGGTGGGGAGGAAACCATTATGATAAACGCGAACTGTAAATGCCCCAATGTGGGGTGCAAACGTCATGGCGACTGTGTGGCTTGCAAGGAAAATCACAAAGGCAAGACCTACTGTAACAGCCCGCGATGGAAACAAAAAATAGTAGAATTTTTCAACAAGAAGGGATGAACAGCATGAACATTTCAGTAAGATATCAATCCCGTGGAGGAAACACAAAGACGGTGGCGGACGCTATTGCAAAAGCAGTCGGCGTAATTGCCGAGCCGATTGATACGCCTGTAAACGAACCCATCGACCTGCTGATCGTTGGCGGCGGCGTATATGCGTGGGGGCTTGACACTGCGCTGAAAACCTGGCTTAAAAACCTTGACACTGCCAAAATAAAACGCATCGCCGCATTCACCACCGCCGGCGGCATGGATAAAACAAAGGACATTCTGGAAGCCGCAAAAGCAAAAGGGATCCCCGTCTGCGAGGAGACGCTTGCAGTAAAATTCTTGCTGAAAGGACATGCCTTTTTTGGTCAAGCGGGCAAGGCAAAACTGAACGATAATCAAATCGCGGCTATCAACGAGTTTGCGGCGAAAATTACATCATGACCCGACAAGAACTCATCGACCGCTGCCTGACCCTGCCGTTCGCCTACGAAGATTATCCTTTTGCCGCAAGCGAGCGGAACAGCGATATGGCGGTCATGCGGCACAAGGTCAACAAAAAGTCGTTTGCCTTTATTGCCGAGCGCAAAGGCAAGCTCTTTGTGAATCTCAAGTGCGACCCATTTGAATCTGATTTTTTGCGGCAAGCGTTCGAGGGCGTGCTGCCCGGCTGGCACATGAACAAAACTCATTGGAACACTGTTATCATTGGCTCGGATGTGCCGGAGGATGAACTGTTCCGGCAAATTCAGGCGAGCTATGATTTGATTAAACCGAAAGCGAGGAGAAAAGTAACATGAGTGATATTCGCCGCTGCCCATGGGCGGGAGCCTCGCTGGCAGGCGACACCACCGACACCCTTATGCGTGACTACCACGACACCCAGTGGGGCAAGCCCTGCCACGGCGAGCGCGAGCTCTTTGAGATGCTGATTTTGGAGGGCGCACAAGCAGGGCTTTCGTGGTCGTGTATTCTGCACAAGCGTGAAAATTACCGTGCCGCATTCGATAACTGGGATGTTGAAAAAATTGCCTCTTACGATGAAAATAAAATTGCGGAGCTTCTGCAAAACCCCGGCATCGTCCGCAACCGGCTGAAAGTGGGCGCCGCCGTCACGAATGCGCAGGCGGTTCTGCAGCTGCCAAACGGGCTGGACAAATTTCTGTGGGACTATGTAGATACCCCTCCGGGCACAGGCGGCAAACCGATCATCAACCGCTGGGAACGGCAAGAGGAGATGTCCGCCACTTCGCCGTTGTCGGATGAAATCAGCAAGGACATGAAAAAGCTGGGGTTCAAATTTGTGGGCAGTACCATTGTTTACAGCTATCTGCAGTCTGTGGGGATCATCAACGACCACATGGCGTGGTGCGATTTTAGATAACACGGAGAGGCATACTATGCAAAAGAAACAAATCGGCAGCTGGACAATCGAATTGGACGAGGCGGCAACAAAAGCCGCTTATGCTGCGCTGCCGCTTGAAATCGGCTGCACTTGCCACACTTGTCGAAATTTTATGAAGGCCGCGCCCTCTTTGCCTGACGACGTATTTCGATTTTTTGCGTACTTGGGCGTTGACCCGCTCAAGCCGTCTGAAATATATGAAAACTATTTTGAAGGCGGAATCGTTCATTATGGCGGGTTTTATCATCTCGTCGGCAACTATATCTCCGGCGATGACGCGTGGCAGCCGGTAACCAAGAACGTTTCTCATCAAAATATAACGCCGATGCACAAAGTGACAGAAAATTTCGAGATTGGTTTCACACGCGAGGTATCTGTTGTGCCGGGGGTTTTTCCTGAGCCCGGACTGCAAATGGAAGTGAGTTTTACATTGCCGTGGGTGCTGGATGAACCCTATGACGATGCACCGCAGCCCATTATTCCAACGAACATCAAGAGCAAAGATGACGGCAGCAATACGGCGATGGGCTTTTTTCTGGTTTTGTGCTTTGGAACGGTATTGGGGAGTATTGCCGGCTTGCTGACCGGCGAAGTCGGGCTTTGGCTGGCATTCGGAATCGGCGTTGGCTTGTGCGGCGGTGTGGTAGCGGGAATAGTGATTCAGGCGAAAAACAAGGTGAAAATCCGCCCGATTACACCTGCGGAAACGCCATGGCTCGAAGATTTTTTGGTTCTCGCCATATTTGTCCCCGAAGGCGCAGAAGCACCTTCGGCAGAGGTTATTTGGGAACCGAGAATATCCATATACATTAAAGATTTCGGTCAGCCGGACGACGTTTGCTTTGTCGCAGTAAAAGGAGAAAAGATTATCGGTGCTGCGTGGTCGCGGATTCTTTCTGACCCCAATAAAAAAGGCTATGGCAACATCGACGACCATACGCCGGAGCTTGCCATTTCTGTGTTGCCTGAATATCGCAGCAAAGGCATCGGCGGCAAGTTGCTCACAGCGTTGCATGATGCGTTGAAAGCACGGGAATATGCCCGAATTTCGCTGTCGGTGCAAAAGGAAAATCCGGCGTTCCGTTTGTACGAACGCATGGGATACAAAATCATCGACGAAAATGACGAGGACTACATCATGGTAAAGGAATTGAATCAAACATAAAACAGCTTATCATCGGCGGCACTATGCTGCTGACCATGCTCGCTGTCCGCCATAAAACCCGCTGTGCCAAATTCATGGCGGGCCTTCCGATGATTATCGCCCGATTATGGCGATTGGAAAAATACGCATCGCCGTTTTTGCCGTTGGTGCGATAACGGTTGATGGGGAAAAAGCATCAATAAGCGGGAATTCATTGCTTTGGCTTCCAATACCTCGGCATGGTTGCCTATCTTTCCGGTGACGAACTGCAAAAGGTTATTGACGACCCTAATTGTGTAATTTTCAGGTGCGAAACGCAGCAATAAATTTGCTTTCCGCCACTTCAAGGCGATTATATATCGCGGAATGAGCTGAAGATCCTATGCTGTTACGGCTTGATTCACCGCCCGTAATCAAATGTATCCGTCACGCTTCATCAATTTGATTAGCCTGTCGGTGTTTTTGCCATCGTTGAAAAATACGATTTTCCTATACCGCTTGATGTGACCTTGGCTTTGGGGCGTGGCATAGTTCTTTTTTATCAGCGCGGCAAGGTCGCTCCAGCGTATGCTTACGTCGCCAAAAGCGTTTTGTTCGTTGAGCATAAGCGTATTTTGGTATTGCTCAAGGCACCAATCCTTTTCTTCCCAGCAAAAAATCACGTTGCTGCCGCGATAAAATGCATCGTAAGAAATTGACGAATAGTCGGTGATAAGCAGGTCCGTTTCACGCAGCATTTCATCATATGAAAATTCATCGGGAATATAACGCTTCAGCGGGTTTTCCTGCAGACCGTTAGCAAGCAGCGGATGCGGCAGCAGCGTAATATATTGCTTCAATTCGTCCGGAACGCGGTCAATAATATTGAACACAAACTTGAAATATGACGTGCGCAGCGGGTCAAAGCGAATTAAGTTGTAATCCCACGGACGCCAGGTGGGCATGATAAGTATGCGCGGGTGTTCGGCATTGCGGACGGCATAGTCAAATTTTGGCAGCCCCGAAAGATAGAGGTCGCTGTTATAAAACCCGCCCAGTTCAACAAAATGCTCTGCCTCTGCCTGTGAATTTACCACAACCTTGCCCCGCCCGGGAAAAGATGCCTTTTGGAATGACGAGCGGTATTTTCCCCGCAGCGACAGCATATACATAACGCCATGCTGCAAAAAAACATACCGCAAATTGCTGCTTAAATGCCGCATCACATGCTTGTTGCGGCATCGCAGCTCCAGCGCGTGCCCCATTGCCTCGGTGGAGATGAACGAATACGCGGCAAAGAAGTAAAGGTATTGCTTGAATGAATAGCACTCAAGCACGTTATTTTGGTATTGCGCCGGGATATTTCTCAGCTGCGGACTGTCTTTTTTTATTGAGAAATAGACGTTTTTATGACCTTCCGCGAGCAATCTCTCGAATACTATTGACGCGCCTTCCTCGTATTTTGCGTTTTCTTTTTCAAATAAATAAATCACTTTTTTTTGCTTAAAAAATATTGACAAAAGCCGTGCAAGGTTGAGCTTCAAGTCCTCTTTGCGGCTGTCCGTAACATTCACGCCGCGCACTGTGATATACAGCGCATTTTTAATGCTTTGACGAAAATAAACGGCGATGTTTTCGGCAGAAAAAACCTTGACTTTTGAACTGAGAAAACGACCGCGGCGAAAGTGGCGAAAAGCGTAGTTCAGCGGGCGGCGGATTTCATCGCCAACCGCGTTGACGCACACAGCCTCAACGCGGTTTTGAACTTCCATTTCCAGAACCTCGTCATATGGTATTGACACGCGGTAATGGCAGAACAAAAGGCCAAAAAAGCTGCGTTCCGTGCCAAAAACGGGAGTGTATCGGCTTTGTGACAAGGCTATTTTATAGTCGCAAAACGGGGTTTGATTATAGTTGCCAAACTTAATCAGATAGCCCGAAATCGAAAGGCAATCCGACAAAAACTTTTTTTTGCAGAATACCTGAAACAGAAAGTCGGACATTCGCCCCGGACCGCACCCGATTTTCCTCAAGATTTTTCGCTTTGTTCGCCTAACTTTCAGTTTTATCCGGCTTAGCATCTTGATTATAACCTCCGTTTGTTTAAATTATAAATTTCGTTTTGGAATATCTTTCTGCAAAATGCACACGGAAAAGCCGGCTTATCCTTCTGCGCAAAGTCAGCTACGGCGTCAATCTTCCGGCATTGCCGAAACTGCCTCGTAAAGTCGTTTGCAGCAGTTTTGGTCGCGGAACAGGAAGGTATTGTTAATGCGCGCTAAATATTCTTCATCGTTTTTGAAATCAACACCAAAGAAGTGACCCAGCCCGGCAATCAATTCGTCAACAGTTTTTACTACTGCGCCGAATCCGTTTTTTTCATACGAAAAGAACTCTGAAGGAGAATAGTGCAAGGAGAAAAACTGCTCTTTGTCAAACTGAAAATAGAGCAATGGCTTGCCCAAATAGGCAAAGTCGAACGCAACGCTTGAATAGTCCGTAATCATCAGCTTGGACGTATCTATAATGTGATTGAATGAGATTTTGGTGGTTTCGCAAATCTCAACAACGTCTGTTCCCAATGCGGAAAATTGGTCAAAATACTCCGCCATACCCGGGTGCAGAACAAAGCGCAGCTTATAGCCGTGTTGCCGCAGCATCGCCTCTAAGCGTGTATCTGTGAGAAAGGCGGAATAGTTTTTGAAATAGTCGCTGTCCTCAAAGCCGTCTTTTGTGCCGTGCAGACCCGTGCTTTGCACAGCACCGGTTAGGTAATTGCGCCATGTGGGGATGACGGTGATTATGTTTTGCGCCGCGTTTTTCAGCAAATCAAAGCGCGGCAACCCGCTTTGCAATAATCTTTCCTCACCGTAGTAGTAGCTGCTTTGCCCCCAAATCAGTTTTTCGTGACGGGAGGAAATCACAACGGCGCTGACTTTTTGGTTATAGCGATTTGCTTGTTTTGGAACGTCCTTTTCCAAAACGCCGTGCTGCAGCCAAATCAGCTTAAAGTTTAGCAGGTCGGCATAAAATTTACGCTCGGTTTTGTGATCGAAAGCGTTGGTAAACAGCGGATGCACATGAGAGGAAAACAATGTTTTGCAGTTGAGGTAAAGGAATTTGTGTTTCAGACTGCCGTATTTTGCAACTTTGCCTATTTTGCGAATCCGCTTAAGGTCAGGGGAGTGCTTGTCCAGAATGTAATAGCAATTTTTTGCTTGCTTTCGGTGATTTTTATTGTAGTAGCGGAAAAAAGCCTCTGCGTTATCGCCCGCCTGCATTGGGCGGTCGCAGAAAAGCAAGTACTTCTTTTTCGCCTTGCTGAATAAGCGAAGCCACAGGGAAGCAAGCTGCACATTTGGATTGACTTTTTTACCCTTCGGCTTGTAAGTTTTCATGATATACAAAAAGCTCCAAAGCTTATATTTCCACTCCGGCGGCGGCGCAGCGTTAACACGGAAACAGGCGTTAGCCAACGAAACGCTGTAACCATGGCGGAATACGCGAATGCTGCGGTCATTAAGCACAAACGGCGAAGTTGGGAACAGTTGAATTTCCTTTATTGTGTAGTCCGTATTATACTTAACGGAGTGCAATATGAAGCGATATGTGCCGGATTTTGCGGGCACTTTGCCATGCACAGAAAGCGCGCGGGAAACGTGGTGCACACCGAATTCGAGGTCGAGGGGAGATGGCATTCCAAGCGCAGAAACATCCAAACGCGTGCGTGAGCTTTTGCTTTCCAGCCACAGCTCATAGTCCTGTATTCCAAAGTCCCAGAAGAGTGCGTCAAACTCTACGCCGTCGTCACAAAATTTCACATCCGCAATTTTAAGCGATAAGCGCCGCACATCTAAGACGGACCGCCCGTCACACGCCAGGCAACCGTTGCGTTGCAGCTGAAATGGGCTTTCTTTCGCAAAAAACTCTGAGAGCAAGGCGTAGAAGTGTGCTTTTTGGCGGGCCCATCTTGTTCTGTACGCAATGAAATCCTTATCCACCATGGAAATGAACCGACGATAAGCCGCTAATACATCGCGGAGCTTTTCGTCTTTTGGGTTCAGACGCATAACCCGTCCGCGGGTTTCATATATGATTATTTCCTTCACATAATCCGGGAGATTGCTTGGGTCTTTGCCCTCAATGAGCGTTTCAAGAAAATCAATTGACGAGCGATAGGCCGCCATGATTTTTTCGTCTGAGAAATATGCGTCAACTGTAGAACTTTTGTCTGCCCGCTGGCGGTAATAATACTTCACACCGCGCTGGCAGACATAGCCAAACATAGTGTTTTTGCGGTGGAGTATCGCGTTGAGCTTTGCGTCCTCGGCACCAAACATGTTCACATCAAAGCGATTCTCTTCAAAGACCTCTGCTTTATAGAATGAAGCAGCGGAAGAGAATACAAAATTGTAGGGTTCGGCTTGCAATTTAATGATTCTGTCTTTTTTGCCCATTAGCCTGTATTTGGGATGCAAGCCCGTCTTTGCCTCGAAATACACCAGCGGGATTGTAACAAAATCAATCGCTTCACGGTATTCCTCAAAAAAAGAGAATACACGTTTAAGGGTATTGGGGCTTAGGATATCATCCGGGTCAAAAAAGTTGATATACCTGCCGCGGGCAACGTCTAAGCCTGCGTTTCTGGCATCTGAAAGCCCGCCGTTTTCTTTATGGATAACCTGAATATTGCCGGGGTAAAGCCCTGCATATTCATCGCATATTGCCCCGGAAGAATCAACGGAACCATCGTCAACAAAAACGATTTCTACGTTCTCTTCAAAAGCAATGGTTTGGCTGATTATGCTGTCAACGGCCTCGCGGATGTATTTTTCGACGTTATAGACGGACATAATAACAGAAAACTTAAACTCCAAAAGATCCCCCACTATTTACTGAAAAATGGCGCACGATACCATCGCGCACAACACCGGTTAATTATAGATCACGGTATGCATTTTGTCAAGCCGCCGTACTTGCTGCAGGCATATGCGCCTTTGGAGTACGCCGCCGGCAAACAACGCAGAATTCCTTCCGCGCCGTTCGCCGTTAAAAAGCTGTGTTTACAGCACAGAGCCGTAATTTGTGTCCTGTGCGGGCTCACGGAGAAGTCCCTCCAGGGCAAAGCGAATGCCCTCAAGCTGCTTGCGTGCGCGGGCTTTCTCAACCTGCAGGTGCTCAACTTGGTTGTGCGCGTTCGCAACTATTCCCTGCGCTTCAAGCTGCGCGCCGCGCAGAATTTCCTCTGCCTTCTCCTGCGCGGAGAGCAGTGCCCGGGCAATCGCGCCCTCATTCCTCGGCTGCTGCAGCTGTTGGTTTGCTGCGCTCAGCTGCTGGGCAACACGCGCTTCAACCTCGGAAACCTTTGCCCTCAGGATTTCATTCTCCTGCTGCAATGCCCCGGAGTCTTGCTGCAAACGCGCGTTGATTGCAAGAAGCTCCTGCACCTGTGCGGGGTTCGCTGCCGGAGCTGCCGGCGGCGCAGGCTGCTCAGCCGCGGACTTTACCTGCTCGTAAGCCGTGCGGAGCTGTGTGTATGCGCCCTCAAGCTTATCGAGGTACATATCAACACGGTCCATTGAGTAGCCCTGCGGCTGTGCGCCGAACATTTTAAGGCGTTTTTCGTTTGGTACATATCCTGTGGACATGGCGTTCTCCCTTGCATATTCCCAAGCATTCGAATCCGGCTACTATAATAATAGCTTATTTGCGCGCGTTTTGCAAGACTTAGCAGGCATTTTTAATAAAATTTGCCGGTTTGTTTATATTTTGCTTGCGAAACTCGTCTCAATTGTGCTATACTCTAACAGCACCCGGTCTTAAGATTCCAGCGCGGCGCGGACCATTGCGCGGACTGCCTCCCCCGACTTGACCCCAACGGAGCTTTCCAGCACCTCGCCCTTACGCAGCACCGCCAGCAGCGGGATAGTCTGCACCTCAAACGCTTCCGTCAGTTGCGGGGACTCGTCCACATTGACCTTGCCCACGCGGATGAAGTTTTCGTCCTCGGCAAGCTCCTCCAGCACAGGCGCCAGCATTTTGCAGGGCATACACCAGTCTGCCCAAAAGTCCAAAATAATCGGTTCCGCTGAGCTTTGAACCAACTCTTCGTAGTTTTCATCCGTAATATGCAACACTGCCATACGTTTCGCCTCCGCTTTCAGTATGCGCAAAGTATAGCATATCTTATACAATTTATCAAGCTGCAAAATCTCGGGAGGGTTTATAAGAGTGGACAGTGCGGACATATTGGTAATCGGCGGCGGCGCGGCGGGCTTAACAGCCGCTTACACCGCAGCGGAAAACGGCGCAGACGTACTGCTGCTTGAACGGAACGAACGCCCCGCGCGCAAAATCCTGCTCACCGGCAAGGGGCGCTGCAACGTCACCAATGCTTGCTCCGACCTGCGCGAAATCATCGCAAACATACCCGGCAACGGGCAGTTCCTCTATAGCGCGCTCTCGCGTTATATGCCGCAGGACGCAATTTCGTTTTTTGAGGAAAACGGCGTGCCGCTCAAAACGGAGCGCGGACGCAGGGTTTTTCCCGTCTCAGATAAATCCACCGACATTACGGACGCGCTTGTGCGTGCTTGCCGCCGTACGGGTGTGCGCGTTGAACACGGGCGTGCCGCACAGCTCATCATCAAAGACGGGCAATGCCTTGGTGCGATAACCGAAGAGGGCGGCGAATACCGTGCGGCGGCAGTGATTGTTGCAACCGGCGGGCTGTCTTATCCGCAAACGGGCAGCACCGGCGACGGATATGCACTGGCCAAGCAAGCGGGACACACCGTCACCGCGCTGCGCCCGTCGCTTGTTGCGCTGGATTGTCACGAGGGCTTTGTGAGCAGTCTGCAGGGGCTGTCGCTGCGCAACGTGACGCTGCGGGCAATCGACACACAAACCAATCGCGTGGTCTTTGAGGAGCTTGGCGAAATGCTCTTCACTCATTTTGGCGTTTCAGGTCCGCTTGCACTCAGCGCGTCCGCCCACATGAGGGATATGGGTTCTGCTCCAAGCCGCTATCGATTGCAGATTGACCTCAAGCCCGCGCGCTCAGCGGAGCAGCTGGAGGAGCGCATACAGCGGGAGATCAGCGGGCAACGCCTTGGAGACAGCTTCTGCCCGCAGGAAGACGCACCAAACCAAACACCGTCACACGGCGGCCGTAAGAATTTCATCAATGTGCTCAACTCAATATTGCCAAAGTCACTCGTGCCGGTTATTATGCGGCTGGCGGGTTTTCCGCTGGATTTGCGTGCTTCTCAACTGACGCGCGAACAGCGGCGTACGCTGGCGGAGCTGCTCAAGTCCGTGCCGCTGACGGTGACGGGCTTTCGTCCAATCGCCGAGGCTGTCGTCACCTCCGGCGGCGTTGATGTGCGCGAAATCGACCCGAAAACACTCGCGTCGCGCTTGGTTGGCGGGCTGTATTTTGCGGGCGAGGTGCTTGATGTGGACGCTTACACCGGCGGCTACAATCTGCAGATTGCGTTCGCAACCGGGCGGGCGGCAGGTTTTGTTAACGGCAAATTTATTGTGTAGAAGCACACCGGGCAGTCATTCATTGCGCCTTTTCTGCATACACTGTCCCTGAAAACACATTCAGGGGGCAGTTGCTATGGATAATTCTATGCAAGATATGATTGCTCGTTATTCGCGTGAGCTTTTGGATTACGGGCGGCAGCACGGCAGCAGGCCGAGTGGAGCTCCGCAAGCTGCCGCGCAGGGCACGCAAACGGCGCAAACAGCCCGACAATCTGCCGCTGCGGAGGAAGTAAGCGAAGCTGCATATGCCGGGCAAGCGCCACAGCAGGAAACGCCTGCGCAAGCAGCTGTGCAGGAAACGCCTGTTCTTTATGAGGATTTGCAGTCCGCCGGGAACGCTGAAAACAATGCGTCCGGGCGTATTATTTTCGGCACCGGGAGCCGCAGCACAGCCGCCCCGCCGCGCCCCGCACAAGAACAGTGGACTCCCACAAGGGCGGCGGCGGAATCGACCCCGCCAAAACAGACGCGCCCTGCAGCTCCCGCCGAGCCTGCGGAAACGGGCACTCAGCGGCAAACGCTCTCCGCAGCAACCGGCACCGCAGCGGCGCAGAACACCGGCATGGCGGTTAATAACCGGCGCACGGCACGCCAAACCCAACAGCGCGCCCTTAACGGTGCAGCTGCCGGGGCCTCGCTCCCCCCCGCTCATGGCGACCCGCTGAAGACCTCGCAAAGCCGCATTTTCGCGCGGCTTGAGGACGAAATTGTCCCCCTGCGCCCGGACGACGACTCCCTTGGGCAGGGCTACACCGCAGCTATGTCGGCAGGACAAAACCTGCCTGATTTGAACACGGACACAGGCGAAGTGCTGGGGTTCAGCTCCGGAGATTTGCTCCAACTGCAGAACATGAACGCCGACCGCGTGCAAAACATTGACGTCAGCAGTCTTATTGCCGCCGCAGACGGGCGCGGCTGGCTGAAGGTGCACGTTTTTGCGTCAGAGGCAAGGTTCCCGCTCAGCAATGCCAGAGTGGTTGTATTCCAGACGATGAACGGCAAAAACTATGTTATTTATGATAAGCTTACGGACTCCAACGGCGTGGTGGAGGATATGGTGCTCCCTGCGCCGCGCAAGGAGTACTCGCTCTCGCCAAACGGCGTTTCGGGCAAACACTCCATTCCCTATTCAACATATAACCTTTACGTGGACCATCCCGGCTTCCTGCGCAAAAGCTACCCGGAAATTTCTGTTTTTGATGGTGTAGACTCCATCAAACCGGTTATTCTCACGCCCAAAACCATGGGTATGGCAAATATTCCCGCAATCAATTTTTATAACAAAGCAGCCACCTAACGGCTACGTTTTGATTTGCGGAGATAACAGCGCAGTAAAGGAGCAGACTATGGCGGATACATCACACACACCTGTAATCCCGGAAACCATTACCGTTCACCTTGGCAAGCCGAACGAAAGTGCGCGGAACATCACGCTGCCGTTTGTTGATTACATAAAGAACGTCGCTTCCAGTGAAATTTATCCAACCTGGCCGGAACAAGCACTCAGGGCAAATATCCTTGCTCAGGTGACGTTTGCCCTCAACCGCGTGTATACGGAGCATTACCGCAGCCGCGGGTATGACTTCGATATCACCGGCTCCACAGCATACGACCAATATTTTGTGGCGAACCGCAATATATTCACCAACATCAGCCAGTTGGTTGATGAGTTATTCAATGATTACATCACCAAGGACAACCAAGTCCAGCCATATTTTACGCAGTATTGCAGCGGGCGCAGCGTTACCTGTGACGGGCTGAGCCAGTGGGGTACGGTTGATTTGGCGAATCAGGGCAAAACGGCCTTTCAGATTCTGCAAAACTACTTTGGCAACGACATCAAGCTGAATCTGAATGCGCCTGTGCGCCGCATTACCGAATCCTACCCGGGAGTTATGCGCATGGGTTCCGCCCGGGAGGGTGTAGCCGTCATACAGCGGCAGCTGAACCGCATTTCCTCAAATTATCCCGCCATACCCAAAATCCCGGTTGTTAGCGGTATTTTTGATGGGCCCACGGAAGCGGCGGTAAAAAAATTTCAGCAAGTATTTGATTTGGAAGCGGACGGAGTTGTGGGCAAAGCCACATGGTACAAAATTGAGCGCATCTACAATGCCATTAAAAAGC
Source organism: Oscillospiraceae bacterium (assembly GCA_031290105.1). Taxonomy (GTDB): domain Bacteria; phylum Bacillota; class Clostridia; order Oscillospirales; family Acutalibacteraceae; genus WRKY01. The sequence goes on along the minus strand of JAITOD010000041.1, from coordinate 24,221 downwards.
TTGCAGAACTGTATTCCGAAGGATTAACGCTCAGCGAAGTGGAGCGTGTCTACAAAGAAGTCCTCCGCGAGGGCGACACCGGGCAGGAAGTCCAAGTGATACAATATTACTTGGATTTCATCTCCGAGTTCAACCTAAACATACCGCCGGTGAACGTGGACGGAATTTACGGTCCGCGGACGCGGGCGGCGGTGCTGGCGTTCCAAGCGCAATACGGGCTGGCACAGGACGGTATTGTTGGGCACGGCACATGGAACCGTATGCAGACGGCATACTCGGTCATACTCAACAGTTTACCGGCTGAATATCTAACCTATTCGTCGCTGTATTATCCGGGTTACTTCATCACCTTGGGCGCAAGCGGCAAGGTTGTGGAGCAGATTCAAACTTACCTTACGGCAATCGCAAATGTATACAAAAGCGTTCCTGCCGTATCAATTGACGGCAGTTTCGGAGCACGCACACAGGCGGCGGTGAAGGCCGTACAGAGCATCAGCGGGCTGGAACAAACCGGCTCCGTGGGTCCGCTGACATGGAACGCCATTATCAATTTGTATAGCGACTCCAGATGACAGTGATGGCGGCAATTTGCGAAAATGTTCGCAGCGCAGGTTGCAGGTTGCCGCTGTATATCACTGGTTCGAAAGACGTTTGCCTATATAACTAATGCGCCGCTTATGTGATTCATAGAACAGTATTTGACATTTAGAGCATTATTGTGATATAATATCTCATATACTACATCACTAGACCTGTCATGAGTCGATACATTAATCGACTCATGATTTAAGCCTAAATCTAAGTACCCCCCCTAAACTTGCGCCCTTAACTTGAACCTTAAACTTGAAATTGTCAAATCTTACCCGACTCCATAATGCTATCATTGGATATTTCATAACCCGACTAACTTAGTTGGCATCTTAAAATCATGAGCGGCCCCCTTAGCCGAAAATAAATTCGCGTATAAACACATGAATAAATACCGCAAACAAAAAGGAGCCGCCCATGAACACCATCACCAACATTGACCTAAGTAACAGCCGCATAGCAGTTCCGGCGCTGCTGGAGTATGCAAAAGGCGAACTGCCCAAGCTCTGCTCGGGCGAGTCGTTTGTGCTCTCTGACCTTTTTGTTGGGTATGAATGGCTGCGCATTCCGGCGAAAGACAGAAAACTTCTCGGGCGTTTTTTCCTGGACCTGGCCATGAGCAAAGAAGGACGCAGCATACTGGAGATTGTTGAAGTCATCAACAACGGCAAACAGCGTTATGTCCGTAAATAGTGCGCACCTCATTCGCGAATGCAGAAGGTGCCGGGCTTGCGCTTGAAGCGTTTGAGCTCCATAAGCGGCTCTGTTTCGCCGGCGTGCAGGATATTCACCCGCGCGTCGCACACAAACGCCGCACGCACCCCAAGTGAACGCAAAATCTCCGCACTGTCCGCACTGAACGTACCGTAAGGATAAACATAGACCGAGAACTCCGGCAAACCGTGTGTTTTGTAAGCCGCCTGCGTCGCTTCAACGTCGTTAGTCAGCAATGTGCGGTAGTCCTCCGTGCTCTCGCCGAACTTTTTTGCCGCGCCCTTGCGCCCGTTTTTCTTGTTGTGCAGATTCCAGGTGTGGCTCTCAATTTCCACCAATCCGCTCGCCGCTATCTCCGCCAGCTCGGTCCATGTGCAGCTTGAGTATTTGAGGCGGTGGTCCTCTGTGGCGCTGAAGCGCTCTGCCTCCTCGCCGATAACGCCCAGCACCGCCCGCATTCCATGTTCCTTCAGTAGCGGGAACGCGTAGGCATAAAAGCTCTCGAAGCCGTCGTCAAAGCTGATGACAACAGGCTTTGCGGCGGGTATCGACCCCCCGCTCTCGCAAAAAGCAATCACCTGCGCCATGCTGACAGTTTCGTAACCCATTTTTTCCAGTGCATCCAAATCAGCCGCAAACTGCTCCGCGCTTATGCAAAATTCGCTCACCAACCGCGGGTCCTTTGTCAGTTGGTGATACATCAGTATGGGCAAACGCAGCTCATTCGCTGCGCTTGTGTCCTCCGGCGCCTTGCGCAGAGCAAGCATTGGCACACTCGTCAGGGTAATAAGTAACAGGGCGACGCCCTGCCGCGGCAAACGCAGCGCAAAGCTTTTGAGCGACTGCCAAATTATGTTTGCGGATTTCAACACAAATCCCCGTTTCAACACAAAATAACGCAAACCACGCGTTTGTGTTGAATGTTTATTCGCCGCGCGCTGAAGATATTCACAAGTGCAAAATGTGTGTTATGTGCGCCTGTTATCCCGTCACAGCAGCGGATTTTTGCCCTGCGCGTCCCGCAGCTGCTCATTGGAAACGTGCGTATAGATTTCCGTTGTGCCAAGATTCTCGTGCCCCAGCAGCTCCTGCAAAATGCGCACGTCAACTCCGCCGTGCTGATAGAGCAGCGTCGCCGCAGTGTGCCGCAGTTTGTGCACGCTCATCCCCGGCTGATTCAAGCCGGCTTTCTCCAGCGTTGCATAGACCACGTGCTGAACGGTGCCTCGGTTCACGCGGTTACGCTGCCCGCTAATGAACAGCGCGTCCAGCTCCAATGCCCCGGGGATTTTGTTCCGCACGGGCAAATACGCCGCAATCGCCGCCTCGCACGCCGCGTTGAGGTAAACTATCCGCTGCTTGCTGCCTTTGCCCGTCACGGTCAGCTTGCTGTCGTGTATGTCGTGCAGATTTATCCCCACAAGCTCCGCCAGGCGCAAACCACAGTGCAAAAACAGCGTGAGGATTGCCGTGTCGCGCTCCTTGTGACGACCGTCAACAGCGGCCAGGAGCTCGCGGCTCTCGTCCAGCGTGAGGTAGTGCGGCAGAGCGGGCTTGCTGTCCGGAGCCTCAAGGTGCTCCAGCGGATTGACCGGCAGCAGTTTTTGCGTGAGCATATAGCGGTAAAATCGCCGCAGAGCTACCACTTTTCGGGCGCGTGCTTTGGGCGCGTTTTGCCGTATATCCGCGCAATATGCCAGGAATTCGTAGACCTCACAAAGCTCCACGGAGCCAAGAATCTCCACCGTCAAAGCGTCCATTGGGATTTTCTCCCATGCTGTGCTTTTGTCCTCAAGCAAACTGCGTTTTTGGCACATCCAGCGAAAAAACGTCCGCAAATCGCTTGCGTATTCAAGCACAGTCAGCGGCGAACGGTTGCGCACTGCCAGCAGATAGTTGCAATAATTCTGCGCGGGCTTTGGCAGCTCGCTCAGTTCCTCGCGCCTCATAAATGCGCCTTGAACGCCGCCTGTGCCGCCATTTTCACGTCGCTTTGGTAGTAGCCGTAGGTCATAGGCGCGCCGGCGCGGACCTTCTCAGCGTCAACAACGCGGCAGAGCGCCAAACGGTGGTTGGGGTATTCGCGGATCTCCTCAACCTGCAGCACCATTCGCGCAAGGCAATCGAGCGGAACGGGGAAGCCCAGCCACTCCTCATGCGGAATCGCCGCCCACTTATCCGCTTTTGCGCTTGTTTGAAATCCGAACGCCGCAATCAGCCATGGGTCAGCGTCCTTTGCCAGCACGCTCAGCGTGAAGCGAGCGTTTTCGCCCACGACGCTCGCTGTTTCGCCGTGCGCCATAAAGCTCACCGACAGCACCGGGGATGTGCCGTCCTCAACCTGCGAAACTGCATCGATTATGCGGCCGCCGCTCTGTGTTCCGGCAATATATACGCCGTGCGAAAGGGTGAATAATGCTGTTGTGTCCATGTTTTTCTCCTTTTATTTTAGAGGTGTCCACCTTGTCAATTGCTATAATTGCTCCCGCGCATGTTGAACATATTCGCTTGCGTTGGCAAGATTTGCGGCAATCTCGTCCGCGCTGAGTTCGCGCCGAACCTTGGCAGGACTGCCCAAACAAAGCGTCCCCGGCGGCACAACCGTCCCTCCCGTGACCAGTGCGCCCGCGCCAACCAGCGCCCCCGCGCCGATTTCCGCGCCGTCAAGCACAATCGCGCCCATGCCGATTAACGCGCCCGCGCCAACCGTGCAGCCGTGCAGCACCGCGCAGTGCCCCACCGTGACGTTCTCGCCCAAAATGACCGCGCCGCCCGATTCCGTGTGTATTGACGCATTCTCCTGCACGTTGCTGTTTTTGCCGATGACAATGCGCCCGATATCGCCGCGCAGCACCGCACCATACCACACGTTCGCGCCGTCCTCCAGCATCACATCGCCGATAAGGCAGGCGTTTTCGGCCGCTCGGGCGTTTTCGGCAAGCTTAGGCGTTTTGCCGCCGACACTTTTGATAATCATAAATCCTCCATAACAAAGCCACAGGAAGCTAACATCTTATAGTTAATATTTTACACCAATTTGCGCGGAAAGTAAAGGGGTGCCAAATGTCAGCTCTTTACTTTCAGCGGCAAATGGTGTAAAATTGTTCAGCAAATCCGCAGCACAAAGGATCACTGATATGCCGTTGTTTAATTTTTCCGCAGAGCTTGCCGCCGCCGAAGCGCAAGCAATTTTGCGCACCGCCGACTGTTTTGCCGATATTGACCGCCTAACCGAACACAATCAGCGGAGGGTTCTGGCGGCGTTTATCGAAAACCGCGTGGAAACACGTCACTTTGCCGAGACCACAGGTTACGGCTATGGCGATGCCGGACGCGAAACCCTCGACCGCCTTTGCGCGCAGATTTTCGGCGCTCAGGACGCGCTGATTCGCCACTCGTTTGCCTGCGGCACGGCAACAATCTCGGCGGGACTCTTCGGCGTGCTGCGCCCGGGCTACACCATGCTCAGCGTCAGCGGTCAGCCATATGACACACTGCTGCCTGTGTTGGGTCTGCGCAGGCAGAACGATAATTCTGATAACGCGCCGCATGTTGATAATACACACAAAGAACCCGACACGGGCAGTCTGCGCGATTTCGGTGTACAATACGCGCAGGTTGATTTGCTCCCAAACGGCGGATTTGATTACCCGGCAATTGCCGCCGCGCTGGAGGAATACCGCCCCAAAATGGTGTATGTGCAGCGCTCAAGGGGCTACACGCTGCGCAGGGCAATCAGCACAGCAGAGATAGGCGCGCTGGCAAAATTTGTGCACGCAAACAGCGGCGCGATTGTTTTCGTTGATAACTGCTACGGCGAGTTTGTGGAGACCGAGGAGCCGTGCTCTGCGGGGGCGGATTTAATCGCCGGTTCGCTGATAAAAAACGCGGGCGGAGGGATCGCCAGATGCGGCGGATATCTTGCAGGGCGGCGGGATTTGATTGAGCGCTGCGCCGCGCGCATGAACTGCCCGGGGCTTGGACGTGAAGTCGGCGCAAGCTTGGGCAACAACCGCGAGCTGTTCATGGGGCTGTTCCACGCGCCGCACGTCACGGGAGAGGCGCTCAAGGCGGCGGTTTTTGCGGCGGCGTTGTTTGAGGAGCTCGGATACGAGGTATCGCCCGCGTCAAAGGAATCGCGCAGCGACATTGTGCAGTGCCTGAAGCTTGGCACACCGGAAAAGCTGATTGCATTTTGCCGCGCGATTCAATCCGCCTCGCCTGTGGACGCGCACCTTAGCCCTGAGCCGTGGGATATGCCGGGCTACGACTGCAAGGTAATCATGGCGGCGGGGACCTTCACAGGCGGTTCCAGCATTGAGCTCTCTGCCGATGCACCGCTGCGTGAGCCGTTTGCCGTCTGGCTGCAAGGCGGGCTGAATTTCCACAGCGCAAAGGCAGCAATACTCACGGCAGCGGCACAATTAATAATTAACAGGCAAAACACGGGAGGGTAAGCACATGCCATATCAAGGAATAACCACGGACGCGCTGCTTCTGCTGAGCGAAAACCGTCTGCGCGACAGCCGCGAATATTATGAGGAACACAAGCCGCAAATCAACGCGCTGGCAATCGAACCAATGCGATTTATTGCCCAAGCGGCGGGCGAATTCGTCCAAAAACACGACAGACTGGTGAGCGTCATACCCACGCGCATGGTCTCCCGAGTGCGGCGCGACACCCGCTTCACCAAGGATAAATCCCTCTACCGCGACCACGTCTGGCTGACCGTTGGGCGCGGCAAAAATGATTGGCCCTTCCATCCGCTGTTTTGGTTCGAGATCTACCCCGGGCGCGTGGGGGCGGGCGTAGGCTATTGGTTCCAGCCGCCGGCGTTCATGGAGCACGTTCGGCAGTGGATTATCGACAACTCGGCGCTCTTCCTTTCAGCGGTAAAAAAGGCTGAGCGCAGCGGATTTCTGCTCACCGGTGATGAATACAAAAAGCCACGGCGAACGGATTGTCCGCCGGAACTACTGCCGTTTATGCAGAAAAAAGAGCTGTATTTTTTGCGCACCAGCGATGATTTTGCCGCTGTTTCCCGGGACGATTTTCCACAGTCTCTTTGCAATGATTACGCAAAGTTACTGTCGCTTTACGATTGCCTGAGTGCACTGGGCGACGCCTTCATCGCCCAATATCCGAACGCTGCCGGGGATTTTTTGAAACCGCGCTGCTAGATCTTAGATGCTAGACCTTAGACGTTAGATTTGAACACTAAAATCCCGCATTTGCCATCTAAAGTCTAGCAGATCACTTCACAAACCCGAGCTTAAACATGCCGTGCGCCCCAAGAATCGACGCGACGACGGTAAACACAAGTAAGGTACCGACCGGCATGGAGCCGCTGAAAAGCAAAATCACCACGCCGATAATCAACGGGAATATGGAAATACGCCAGTGCTTAGCAAGATAGCTTGCGCCAAGTGCACCGAAAAGTGCCGGCAATACTTGCTTAAACGCCGGGGCAATCGGGGAAGAAGCCGCCGTGAGATATGGCAAAACCGGGCGGAACAGCAAAATACCCACCGCCAAAACAAGCGTTGTTGTAATTGCACTGGCGGCGATTGCAATTGTGCTGAGTACCTCGCCCTCGTCGCTGTTGGCACGTACTTTCGCGCTCTCCATTGCCGCAAGACCGCATGGCAGCTTGAGGTTGCTGATGTTGCCGCTCACAAAGCTAAGGTAGGTTCCGCCCGCGCCTAGCATGGGAGAGTAGGTAACAACCTCAATCACGGCGGTCGTCCAATAGAGCGCCAATACCGAGAGCAAGCCCTTGAACAGCGCAGAGAAATTCGGCCATACGTTCCAATATAAACTAACGGCAAGCGGCACCGCAAGCATGGCGCATAGCGCGCTTATGCTCCAAATTGTGCCCCAGGTGTGTACACGGTCAATATATGCCTTGCCGCCGGGCGTGGTTTCCGGCGCGTTTGCGGGGAGGTTTCCCATTTTCAGTACCTCCATTCCAGATTTATGTACTCCGCCGGGAGCACTTGCCCCAGCACCATCGCAACACCCAAAGCGCCAAATAGGGCAATCGGCAAAGCGAATGGCTCAAGCCGGCTCAGCCCCTTGATAGTGCTCACTTTTTGCAGTATCAGTGTCAGAATCACAGACGAGATGAGCGTCGCCACACTCATCAGACCCGCGCCGTCGCCGGGGACTTTTTCATCGCCCAGCCCGGCAATCGCCCGCGCCAAAAACGCGCTGATTATGCCGATAAACGCCGCAGCCGCTATGATATCCGCCCACCTGCCGTTTTTCTCAACGGTCTTGCCGATTTTTTTCTGCACCCGCTTGACCAGAAACGGCATAAGCACAAGCGGAAACACGCTGCCGATTGTCATGACCCACGCGACGGCGGAAAACATCGCCTTGTCGCTCACCGCCTCGTTTATACCCGCGGCTTGGCCAAAGGACTCCAGCGCGCTTTGCGCCGCGGTAACCTCGTAGTTGATGTTGCCGACGACCGTCAGCCGGAGCCATGGGAGCGGCAGTCCCAGCGAATTGCCCAGCACAAGCACTGTGGCAAGAATTGCCAGCGCGGGCGCGAGCGTAAACAGCACGGAGGAGAGCACCGTCTTTTTCAGCTGTGCGGACGATATGCCGATTTCGTGTGCGCGCCGCCACGCTTTCCGCGCAAAAAACACGGATTGCGCAATGACGAACAGCGCCATCAGTCCGCTGATTGCGTAGAGGAAGGGGGATTCACGGAAGTCGGGCATTGGCGGCTCCTTTTGTTATTTATGTTTTGTTGTGTGTGCTTGCGAGCCTAAAACAGTCCGAATTTCTTTCGCCTGTAAAAAGGCGGGAATTCTTTGGAGATTTCCTTGCTTAATCCTTTTTCGCGCGGCATTATATCAAGGTACTCATCTTCGTCCAGTTGAGCGCTTACAACGCCGCCAATGCCATCAAATATGGCTTTTACGCCGCCGCTGCAATCAACTATAAGCAAATTGCTAAACTGATAATCGCCGGATGAGTTTTCGCGTTTGCCGAATCGCACCAGCCACGCGGCTTTCACTCTTTGCTGAATTTTCAGATATTCTGTTATCGCGTCAACCAGCGCTTGCGGATAATCGGCGGGAATGCCGTATACAACATCACTGCCCGCTTTAATCACAAGTTCCTCCCTCAAAATGAACTCCCCCAAGCTTTCACCTGCGCAATAAGCTTCTTGATGTTCGGCTTAAACGCTTCATAAACGCAAAGCGCCAAGCCGGTGAGCCACATGAACAAGAAAAGACAGAAAGCCCACCCCGCGCCCGATCCTTTAAGGTTGCTGTACCAAGTTACAACGCCGTTAATCGACCAATTGTTAGGGCTGAGAACACCCGCAACGACCAACGCAAGCACACCCGCCGCGCCAACAACAAACAGCAGTCCGCCAAATATCTTTTTCTTCATGGTGTTTACTCCTTAAACAAACGGATGCCGGACTAAAGGCGCTAAACCCAAAGATTTTGCGGTCTAACATCTAAAGCCCAACATCCAATATCCGGTTATTGCACAAACCCGCCCACAGCCAACAGCAAATTGCCGAAGGTTGCGCCGAATTCCGGCGCGCCGTCCATGATGAGCCGCCCTGCTTTGGTGGCGTCCATCATGTCGTCCGTAGAAAGCAGTATGCCCAGCGCCGACTTGAAGCTGTCGAAGCGCAGCGTGAAGAACGGCATTGCGCGGGTGTATTCGCCGTGACCGCTGCGGCTCTTGCCCGCCTTTATGCGGATATACGCCGAAACGTCCGACTGCCCGTTGACGGCAAGTGCATACACGCGGTCGGGGCTGACCTCCGTCCAGCGGCGCACTTCCTCAAACCCAAGCTTGTTGAGCTGACTAATGCCTGCGGTAAGCAGATAGAAGAAGCTTTTGACAAGCAGCTTTTGGGTTTCCTCGTCCTCGGGGGCTTCTTTTGCCGTTAGCAGCGCGGACATTTTGAGCAGCACTTTCATGAAGCTCAGAAACAACCCAAAATTCTTAACGATGCCTTTCATTTTGGGCAGCTGCTTCATGTCGCCCTTAAAGAAACCGTTCATGGAGGGCACGCTCTTGAACTCCAGCTCCACCGCCGGGGCTTCCGCCGGTTTGTCATTTTTGACCGTCCACGCGCCGTTTTCTATGATGAAGTGGGTTGCGCTCTTGCCGGCGGGGTTCTCGTCGTCCAGCGCGGAGATTTGCACGACTGTCTGCGCGTTCGCAAAGCCCTTTGCAAGCGCGGGTACGTCGGTCGCAATCACCTTAAGCAGCGGCAGGACGGCGTTCAGGAACAGCTTGTTTGTTATTCTTTCCTTCTTAGGAATCATCTCTTGCCCCTTTCTTTTCAGATGACAGATATCAGATGTTAGACCTGCGGTGACAGCGTCTAATATCTATAATCTAACATCTCTCAGACTTCGTCGTCCCAGTTATCGTCAGCTTCAAAGTCCTTGCCCATTGTGGCGCGGACAGCCTCTATAATGCCGTTGGAGTCAATGCCCTCCAGGCTCATCAGGTCCTCATGCAGGCCGATTGTGCTGAAGTGGTCCTGAATCCCAAGCCGCGTGAACGCGCAGCCCTTACCGGCCTCTGCCAGAACCTCTGCCACGGCACCGCCAAGTCCGCCGACAACGGTATGGTCTTCCACGGTGATAATGCGCCGCGTTTCTGTGACCGCCTTGAGGATCGCTTCCTTATCGAGCGGTTTGATTGTGTGCATATTCAGCACGCGCACGGCTAATCCGTCGGCATTTTTGAGGAACTGCGCGGCGGTCAGGGCTTGGTAAGCGCAGGAGCCGCAAGCGATCACGGTTATGTCAGTGCCCTCGTGCAGGGTGACTGCCTTGCCGATCTCAAAGCCGTAGTCCGTGTTTTCGTAGAGCACATGGTCAAACCCGCGGTTAATGCGGATATAGAACGGACCGGGAGTCGCGTATGCCGCCTTGACCGCGTTGACCGTCTCATAGCCGTCCGCAGGGACAATGACGGTAAGGTTCGGCAGGGCGCGCACCAGCGCGATATCCGTGATGGCGTGGTGAGTGGAGCCCGCCTGCCCAAAGGATGTGCCGCCGTGCGTCGCGATGACTTTGGCGTTAACGTTCTGATAGCAAAGGTCGGTGCTGAGCTGGTCTGCGACGCGCATGGACGCGAACTGCGCGAACGATGAAAGGAACGGAACAAGCCCGGCCTTTGCCATACCTGCCGCAATGCCGAACATGTTCTGTTCCGCAATGCCAACGTTAAAGAAGCGGTCGGGGAATTTTTCCATGAAGTCGCCGATTTTGGTGGAACCGGCAAGGTCAGCCGTCAGTGCGACGACCTCGGGGTGTGCCTCGCCAAGCTCAACCATAGCTTGCCCATAAAGCTCTGTGGTTGCAAGCTTGGTGGATTCCACGGCTGTGTAAGTCAATCCGCCTGCCATATCAGTTGCCCTCCTGTTCTGCTTTAGCCTTGCGCCCGGCGTAGTAGGCTTCCAAATCTTTCTTAGCCTGCTCGTATCCGTCGTCGTCCATTGCGCCGTAGTGCCAGCGGTAATCGCCCGCCTTGGAGCCAAAGCCCACTGCCTTTATGGTGTCACAGATAATGCAGGTAGGCTTATCTGTTGCGGCAAGCGCGGTTTCAATCGCTTCCGCCAGCTGCGGAAAGCTGTGGCCGTCAATGCGCAGGGTATTGAAGCCGAATGCGGTGAACTTATCCGCCAGAGGCTCAAGCGCCATAATGCTTTCCGTGGGACCGTCAATCATTGCTCCGTTGCGGTCAACAAAGGTGATAACCGATGAGGTGTTAAAGTGTGCGGCGCTCATTGCCGCCTCCCAATTGGATCCCTCATCCAGCTCCCCATCACCAAGAATAACATAGGTTTTGTAGTCTTTGCCAAGCACGCGGGCGGCAAGCGCCGTGCCCACGCCAATGGAAAGCCCGTGCCCCAAAGATCCCGTGGACGCATCCACGCCGATAACCTTGTTGCTATCCAGGTGGATACCCATTTTGGAGCCGGTGAGGTTAAAGGTTTTGAGCTGCTCGGGGTCGTTCCAGCCCAAATCAACAAGCAGCGGCGCATAGGCGATGCCCGCGTGCCCCTTGCTGACGATGCAGCGGTCGCGGTCCTCCCACTTGGGGTCTTCAATGCGGATGTTCATGTACTTGTGATAAATGATGGTGAGGATGTCCAATACGCTGCTTCCGCCGCCAATGTGACCGCTGCCCGCCATGTGGGTGGTTTCCAGCAAATCCAAACGCAGCTTGTGTGCCTTGGCCTCCAAGGCGAGCCATTCCTGCTTGCTAAGTGCCATGTTTTCTGCTCCCTCCAATGATGATGTTTAGTATTATGCGCAATGCGTCCCCGCCGCGCGCATTGGCACGGCGGGGACACAACACGTTATGCCCGTTCGGGGTGGTTCTTTTTGACGGTGCGGAAAGCGTCTTCCGCCACGTCTATAGTGAACTGAATGTCTTCGTAGCTAAGCGCGTGGTTGATGAAGTGGTTGTGGTGATTTGTCACGAAGATGCCGCGCTTGACGCATTCGGCAATCCACTCCTGGTGCAGCATCAGGCTGTCGTCGTCCGCCAAACGGAGATAGAACAGCGCGGGTTCGCCGCTGACGACCAAATGGAAGCCGTTGTTCTGCGCCGCCGCAATCAGCCCTTCCTTAATCTTGGTGCCCTTGTCGCGGAATTCCGTACACGCGTCAATTGCCTTGAGCTTGTTGATACAGGCAATACCTGCCGCAAACGGCACCGCGCTCATCCAGTAGGAGCCCGTATAGCTCATGCCGCTGACTGTGGACTTGAGGAATTCCTTGCCGCACAGTGCGGAGACGTTCCAGCCGTTTGCCAATGCCTTGCAGAAGCAGATGAGGTCTGCCTCAAAACCATAATGCGCGTCCGAACCGGCAAGGTTAAGGCGGAAGCCGCAGCGCACGTCGTCCACAATCAGCACAATGCCCTTTTGCGTACAGATTTCGCGCACCTTCTGCCAGTAGCCGTCCTCCGGCAGGACGTTATCGATGAAGTTGCCGTGCATGTAAGGAGTGGAGATGAACGCGGCAATCTCGCCCTCGTTTTCGGCAATCAGCTTCTCAAGCGCGGGGACATCGTTCCAATCAACATAGAGATTGTTGGATACGTCCTCCGGGATGACGCCGGGGTAATCGATCTTCTGCGTCCAGGGCGCCACGCCGTGGTAGAAGCCGTTGACAAAGATGATCTTCTTTTTGTGCGTATGGGCGCGGGCTGTCATGATGGCCAAGGTGGTGGTGTCGCCGCCGTTTTTGGCAAAGAAAGCCCAGTCCGCTGTTTTGACGGTATCAACGAGCAGCTCCGCGAATTCCACCATTTTGTAAGACGGGATGGTGACGCAGTTTTCAATCTTCAACTGCTCTAAAGCAGCCGCGTCAACATCGGGGTCGCCGTAGCCCAGAACGTTGGGTCCGTAGCCGCACATGTAATCCACAAAGCGGTTGCCGTCCAAATCCCAGAAGTAGCTGCCCTGTGCCTTTGCGGAAAAGCGCGGGAACGCGGATGCGGGGATATAGCAGCCCTCCGCGGGTCCCTGGTGACCGTAAATGCCGCCCGGAATGAGCTGCTGTGCGCGGGTGAACGCCTCGTTGTTCTTGGCGTAGGTGTTGAGTTCAAAAGACATGGCGTTTCCCTCCCTTAAGCAAGATAGAGGGCTACTCTGTCGAGCAGCCGGTTGAGGTTGTCAAGCATATTAATCATGCCGCGCATGGAGATTCTGCCCGTGCCAATGCAGCCAAGGGCGTTAACTTCGTTATCAAACAGCTGACGCGCAAGCTTGATTGATTCGAATTCCATAATTGCGCGGGGATTGTCGCCCTTTTTCTTGAGCGTGAGGAAGCGTCCGTCCTTGACGCGCAGTGTTGCGCCGGGGCCGTCCGCAATGTTGAAAGCGATATCGCCGTCCGGGGTATGTGCGGCGGAGAATTTGCCGATTTCGTCGTTATTTGCAATTTGGCTGAGCGCAACGGAGATTGTGCAGAACATGAGCGTGGTGGATACCTCGAAGAATTTCTCGTCCTCCAGCTGTTCCGGGGTTGGGCGCATATAGCTCTCAAGGAGCTTGCTGAGCGGGGTGAATTGCTTGAGCAGGAAATTCATGTTCAGGATAACGCCCAAGCTGATGGGCGGATTCGCGCCGTCAATCATTGCGTTAAACTGTGCAGGTGAGCTGAACGACATATGGACGCTGACCTTGCCGATTCCCGGCTCCATGCGGCATTTGCCGTCCTTGAAGGTGAGGGTTGCGGCCGGGCCGTCCTTCACATCAAAGCCAATGGCGATGGGTTTGGGCGTTTGTGCCAGCTCGGCTGCCTCCGGTACCAGCTCGCAGAGGTTTTCCAGGGTACCCAAGACGGCGAACAGGTTAATGTACGCCTGTGTGCGTGTGTCTACCATACTTTCCTCCTAGAATAACATAGAATACCCTGAAAGTATACTACTTTTGAATTTGAAAGTCAACAACTTATGTCGATTTTATGTAGTTTTTGTCATTTATCTCTGCTAATTGCGGCAAAAACTGCGCTGCGCATTCCGATAAGCTGCGATATAATTTTTATTGCATTCCAAAAACTCCTGTCCCCCATTCAGCATATGCTGTAAACGGAGGGGATGCACATGCCATACAACCGAGAGGCGGCGGTACGCTATGCCCACGAGTGGGTTTACCGGCGCAACCCAAAGTATTACGACTTCAGCCAAATCGGCGGGGACTGCACCAATTTTATCTCTCAGGCGCTGTTTGCCGGCGGAATTCCCATGGACAAAAAGCCCGACGGCTGGTATTACCGCAGCCCGGACGACCGCGCACCCGCATGGTCAAGCGTCAGCAAGCTTTATGAATACGGCACGCGCAAAAAATCCAATGGCATGACTCTGACGGAAATCCCGCCGGCGGAAATACAGATTGGCGATGTTATCCAGCTCTCATTCCGCCAGGGCGAGTGGGGGCACAGCTTGCTGGTTGTGCGTGCCGGAGACTCGCCCGACGAATCTAACGTGCTTATCGCCGCCCACAGCAATGACAATGATTTCCGCCCGCTTGGCAGTTACGTGCGGGCGATTGCGCACAGGGCGCTGCGCGTTGGCACGGCGTAGAAAACGGATGCCCGTTCCCGAAACTTTTGCCGAAGCCCTTGACAAAGCTTGCCGCTTGTGTTACAATTACCAGTACCTCACGGCAGGGTTCTTTTTTGTTGTCATCAAAAGCCGCGAGGGAGGCAGCTGAGACGCGCGTTTTTCCGCTGACAGGTTAAGCACGCAGTCCCGCCGAAATCTTTGGAGGTGCACAGTCATGCGCGTCAAAATCACCCTTGCCTGCCAGGAGTGCAAGCAACGCAACTACAACACCATGAAAAACAAGAAGAACACACCGGACCGGCTTGAGCTGAACAAGTATTGCCGCTTTTGCCGTAAACACACCGCCCACAAAGAAACAAAATAAGGGAGGACGGCACCATGGCTAAAAAAGAAGAATCAGCCGCCTCTCAGCGGCTCAAAGAAGCGGAGCGTCAGCTGCAGCAGCGGCAGGCGCAAAAGGTGAAGGGCAAAAAGCCTTTCGTCCTCGGCAAGTTCGTCAAAGATTTTCGCGCGGACATAAAGAAAATCATTTGGCCGGACTCCAAAACCGTGCTCAAGAACACCGGTATAGTCCTGCTGATGGTTGCAATCGTCGGCGCGGCGGTCTATCTGATTGACCTTGGCATGGTGGAAGCACTCAAAAGCCTGCACACCTTGGCTGAAAAAGTCAACCCGGAAGTGACCGCCGCCCCCACCACTGAACCGCTTGCCGGGCTGCTGCTGCCGTGGTTCTTTGGCTGACAGCTTAATTGGAGGGAAAATGGCACAGGATACAAGATGGTACGTCATCCATACTTACTCCGGATATGAGAACAAAGTGGCTGTCAACATTGAAAAGATGGTTGAGAACCGCGAAATGCAGGACCAGATTCAGGAAGTGCGCGTTCCAACGGAGTGGGTCACAGAGGTTAAAGACGGCAAAGAGCGCCTGGTTGAGCGCAAGGTATACCCAAGCTATGTGCTCGTCAAATGCGCGGTGCGCACGGACACGGGCGGACGCCTGAAAATGAGCGACTCCGCTTGGTATGTCATCCGCAACACGCGCGGCGTGACGGGCTTTGTGGGTCCTGACAGCAAGGCCGCCCCCCTCACAGAAGAGGACGTTGCCGCCATGGGCATTGAGCGCCGCTCCGTTGAATTAACATACGCGGTGGGCGACATGGTCAGCATCACCGACCCAACCTTTGAGGGTGTCATCGGCACTGTTGAATCCATTGATTTGGAGAACAAAATTGTTGACGTAGCAGTCACAGGAGCATTCGGCAAGGCCAGCAAATTCACCTTGGCAATCAATCAGGTTGAACCCTTGGGCTATTAGCAGGCAACGCCCGCGGGAAGACGTTCTGAATCTTGACCGCGCGTAAATCTGTTGGCTCGGTCAGCCAAGGCAGTGTATCATTTGCGCACAGCGCGGCAGTTTCTGCCCGTTTTGCATAGTGGGAGGGTCGTTTCGCACGCCCCGCCAATCACCACAATTCACGGAGGGAATCCAAAATGGCACAGAAAGTCACCGGCTTCATCAAACTGCAGATTCCTGCGGGCAAGGCTACCCCGGCGCCGCCTGTGGGCCCGGCGCTCGGTCAGCACGGCGTGAACATCATGGCGTTCACAAAGGACTTCAACGAGCGCACCAAGAACGACGTAGGTCTCATCATTCCTGTGGTCATCACGGTTTATGCGGACCGCTCGTTCACGTTCATCACCAAAACCCCCCCTGCCCCTGTGCTGATCAAAAAAGCGCTGGGCATTGAGCGCGGCTCCGGTGTGCCGAACACAACAAAGGTCGGCACAATCACCAAAGCGCAGATTCAGCAGATTGCCGAGCAGAAAATGCCCGACTTGAACGCCGCGTCTTTGGAAGCCGCAATGAGCATGATTGCCGGAACGGCGCGCAGTATGGGCGTCGTTGTGGCAGACGATTGAGGGGGTAAAGTGATATGAAATTCGGCAAAAAATATACCGACGTTGCAAAGCTTGTTGACAAAGCAACGCTGTATGACCCAACTGATGCGCTTGATTTGGTTGTGAAGACCAAAACCGCAAAATTCGACGAAACCGTTGAAGTGCACGTCCGCTTGGGCGTGGACAGCCGCCACGCAGACCAACAGGTCCGCGGTGCGGTGGTTCTGCCAAACGGCACAGGACGCAGCGTGCGCGTGTGCGTGTTTGCCAAGGGCGACGACGAAAAAGCCGCAAAGGACGCCGGCGCGGAAATCGTTGGCGCGGAAGATTTGCTTGCGCAGATTCAAGGCGGATTCATGGATTTTGACGTGTGCATTGCCGCGCCGAACATGATGGGGCTGGTTGGACGCTTGGGCAAGGTGCTCGGTCCACGCGGACTCATGCCATCACCAAAGGCGGGCACAGTCACGCCGGACGTTGGGCGCGCAGTCACCGAAGCAAAGGCCGGTAAGATTGAATACAGGCTAGACAAAACCAACATCATCCACTGCCCGATCGGCAAAGCTAGCTTCGGCACCGAAAAGCTCCAAGAAAACTTCAGCACTCTGTTGGACGCCATCATCAAGGCAAAGCCCTCCGCGTCCAAGGGGCAGTACGTCCGCTCCTGCGTGCTGGCGTGCACAATGGGTCCCGGCGTTAAGGTCAACCCCGTGCGCCTGACCGCAGCGGAATAAACATAATAAACAAAAAAGCAGGGGCGAAAATCCCCTGCTTTTTCTCTATCGGAAAACTACCGCTTGACAACGCATAGCATTTGAGGTAGAATATAGTCACCCGGATATCCCAAAATATAGGAGGAAAACATGAAGACCACACAAAAAGCCCTCGCAATTCTGGCAGCGCTCGCGATTATCATAACCGTGTTTGCCGCTTGCACACCCCAAACAACAGGAACCGTCAACATCAAGAGCCCGGACGATTTTTACGGGCACACAATCGCCGTGCAGAACGGCACAACCTCTTTTGAACTCATCACCGCGCAAAACGAGAACCGCGGCGACAAAGACAAAATTACAGTTTCCGCGTATGAGGATGTTAAAGACTGCTTCAAAGAGCTGAGCGCCGGACGCGTAGACGCCGTCTATGTGGACTCCGTTGTTGCGGCTTATTACACCCAGGGCACGGACAGTGCAGATTACAATCGCGTGTGGCTGGACAAAACCGGCGAGCCTCTCGGAATCGGTCTGCGTAAAAGCTCAACAGAGCTTGCCGCCGCTATCGAGGCCGCCCTTGACACGCTCTACGTCAACGGCAAGCTCAAGGAAATTGCCCTGAAAGTTTTCGGCGACGACTTCACCGCAGGCACACGCACTGCCACCACCGCCCCCGAAATCCCGAATGTTCCGGATTCTGACCTCAAAAAAGCGGGCAAGCTCACAGTGGGCTGCGAAATTGCCTACCCGCCCATGGAATACAAACAGGACGATGGCAAAACCCCAATGGGTTTCGACATTGACCTTGCTAAGGCAATCGCAGAGGTGCTTGGGCTTGAGGTCGAGTTCGTTGACACTGCATGGACCGGCATTGAAGCCGGCTTGCGCAATAAGCAGTATGACTGCATTATTTCCAGCTATTCCATCACCGAGGCGCGCCAAGAAGTTTTCTATCAAACCAAACCCTATATCAATCAGGCGCAGTGCATCGTCGTCTATGCCGGTACGGCTGTGCCCGAGCCGTCGTCCGGCACCCCTTGACCCCGGCGCGTAAGGCATTAATCAGCAACAGCCTCTCCCAAAAACGGGAGGGGCTGTTTTGTTTCAGCAGCTAAGCTCACAAAATCGCCGCCGCGTGCCGCGTGACGTGACAGCCAACGTTTATTGCCACCGGCAAACCCGCAATGTGCGTCGGTGCGGCAAGGACGTTCACCGCAAGCGCAGTCGTTGAGCCGCCAAGACCCTGCGGTCCAACGCCGGTTTCGTTCACCCGCGCCAGGATTTCCTCCTCCAGCGCACAGTAGTATGGGTCAGGATTTCTCTCGCCAAGCGGGCGGCAGAGCGCCCTCTTAGCCAGCAGCGCACAGCCCTCGAAAGTGCTGCCGATGCCGACGCCCAACACCAGCGGCGGGCATGGATTCCCTCCCGCTTTTGTCACTGTATCGACCGAAAAACGCACAATATCATCCCGCCCGGCGGCAGGCGTGAACATTCTCAGAGCGCTCATGTTTTCGCTGCCAAAGCCCTTTGGACATACCGTCAGGCGCAGAGAATCGCCATGCGTCAGCTCAGTATAAAGCACGGCGGGAGTGTTGTCGCCCGTATTCTCCCGGCGCAGCGGGTCGGCGACCACGGACCTGCGCAGGCAGCCTTCGCTGTAACCCCGCGCCACACCGCGGTTGACCGCCTCGGCAAATCCGCCGCCGACAATGTGCGCATCCTGCCCAAGTTCCGCAAAAACAACCGCCATGCCCGTGTCCTGGCAGATGGGAATGCTCATTTCCTCGGCGGCGCGGCGGTTTTCTTCCAGCAAGCGCAGAGTTTCCGCCGCGCGCGCGTTCGGCTCCGTTTGGGCGCAATTGCGGATACACGCCGCCAAATCTGCCGGGAGGATACGGTTTGCCCGAATGCACAGCTCGGCGATTGTTCGCTCAATTTGTGTAACGTGGATTTCTTTCATGCTTGACTCTCCCCGCTGATTATCCGGGGCTTGCCGCCCGCATAGACCTGCACAGGCTTGGCAGCGACTGTCAGCGGGTCGCAAGCAAAGAGCACAATATCCGCATCCTTGCCCGGCTCCAGCGAGCCAACCCTGTCTGCAATTCCCAAAATCTCGGCGGGCGTCAGCGTGATTGCCCGCAGCGCGTCCGCCCACGCCATACCCTCACGTACAGCCAGCCCTGCGGTCAGCGGCAGATACTGCGCGGGCGTTTCCGGGTGGTCCGTGATGATGGCGGTTCTCACCCCGGCTGTGCAAAGAATCCCCGGATTGCCCGGCATTGCCCCGGCAAGCTCCGGCTTACAGCGGTCGCCAAGCAATGGCCCGCAGAGCACTGCCGCGTCTTTCTCAGCAAGAATATCCGCAATAATGTGCCCTTGAGTGCCGTGGACAATCACGTACGGCAGAGAAAATTCCTCCGCAAGGCGCACGCCCGTGAGGATATCGTCCGCTCTGTGGGCATGTATGTGCAGGGTGAGCCTGTGCGCAAAAACAAGCGCAAGCGCGTCCAACTCAGGCTCAAAATCGGGCTTATCCTCGCCCCCGCGCTTATCCGAATATTCCCGCGCCGCCGTAAATTTCTCCCGTATGAGCGCGGCAATGCCCATGCGCGTGATTGGCAGTGCTTGCCGCGAGCCATAGGTGCGTTTTGGGTTTTCTCCAAGGGCAAGCTTGAGTATATCAGCACGGCGCAGCACTCGATTTTCGGGCAGACCATGCCCATAGGTCTTGAGAATACACGCCATGCCGCCGATTGGGTTCGCGCTCCCCGGAGCTGTGCAAACTGCGGTCACTCCGGCACGGAGCGCCTCCTGCCAGCAGGGGTCAAAGGGATTCAGCCCGTCAAGCGCGCGCACTTGCGGTGTGGAGGGGTTGGTGTCCTCGTTGCCGTCGTCGCCCATGCTATCCTGTGCGTCGCCGAAAAGACCAAGGTGCGTGTGCGCGTCAACAAAACCGGGATAAGCGGTCAGCCCGGCGCAGTCAATGCCATCGCCGGGCGGGCACGATTCCATGCTGCCGAGGGACTCGATTTTTTCGCTGAAAAGAATCCAGCCATTGTCTATCGGCTCGCGGGAAACCGGGACTACGCGCACGTTTTGCAGCAGCATAATGCTCCTCCTCCGCTATAGATTAGGGGCGCGAATAGCTCCGCACCCCTAAAGCGTCAACTTTTTAACGGTCAGCTGGTGCCCAGCACCTGCTCCAGATAATTCGGCAGGATTTTGCGGATCCAATTTTCGTTCACCTTGGTCGCCTTGCGTGCCGCGCTGTATTTGATGTTGAGCTTAAAGCGGTCTTGGGCAAGCAGCTCGTCTTCGTATTTGGTGTAGTCCTCTTGGCTCTTTTCGGAGGCAATTGTTTCGAAGTAGGTCGCCTTCTCTTTCGCCTCAAAATACAAAACGTAGCTTGTGTTGTCAATCGTCAGTATCGTGGTGTCGCCCGCCTTGCGTGCGGGATTGAACGCCCAGCTGAGATAAGCGGCGTCCTGCGTTGAGGCGGAATCGATTGCCACGACGCCGCCGTCCGCCGCGGTTTCGCCGCTCGAGTTGCCCACGGCAAGCTCGCCAAAGCTCTCAGCGGTCTTCTTACCCTTTTTATACGCCGCCAACACATCCTGTGCCTTCTTTTTAGCGGCGGCGATTTCCGTATCAGTGTATACCGCCGCGGTGTCTGATTCGGAAGTGCTCACCGGCGCAAGCACGATTTCACGCACTGACACCGGGACAAACGCATAGCTTGGCCGCACGATATAGATGAACGTTGCCGTGCCGTCCGCGCCGAAATAAAGCCCAACATTGCCCGCCTTGCGGTCCTTGCTGAACGCCCACTTTGCTGCGGCGGACTGGAAGTTTGTATCTGCCGCAACTTCTTCGTCGGTTTTCTCAGTTACCTTGTTGAGGTCGGTGCCGGCACTGCGCGCGTTGAGTGTGTCCGCCGCGCTGAATTCATAAGTGCTTGCATCGGCAGCCTGTGCCTTACCCTGAATTTTTGCCTGCGCAAGGTAGGTATCTTCGTCATTGATTTTTTTCACGATAGCCTTTGCAGCCTTCTTGTTTTTCTCTATTGCAGCCAGCTTGCGTGCAGCGTAATCCTCGTCCTTCTCGCCTTCCTTCTGCACCGGAACGTCCGCTGTTTTGGTGAACACGCGGTAATCCAGCATACCGTATTTTACGAGGTCCGCGTTATAAAGCTCCGTGCACTTTGCATCGGTATAGATTTTTTTGAATTCCTCAAGCTTGCCCTGCGAAAGGCGTGTTGCCAGTATCTCCAGCGCCAGTTGATTACGCAAAACCTTCTCGGTAAAGCCGTGACCGTATTGCTGCGCTAATGCTGCGTTGAGCGCGGTGTTTTGCGCCGCGTTGCTTGTGCGGGATTCCTCAATCTGGCTGTCAATCTCCGCCCGCTCTTCGTCTGTAAGGGAGCTGTACGGCGAAACGATTGTTTGCACAGAGCTTGGCGTTGCAACGGAGGGGCTGGTTGCGCCGTATTCATTAGTGGTGGGTGCAACGGTGCTTACGGGCGCTGTAACAATGCTTGTGGCTTCTTGGTTGCCCTCAGTTTCAAGCGCGGTAAGGTAGAGCGCAAGGGAGCGCTGCATACTCTTAATGGTTTGGAACTCAAGCACATCCGCCCAAGTTTCCCAAGTAGCGGCTTCCGGGAACTCCGCAATCTGGTCTTCGCCGGCGGTGTATTCCTGCTCGGAGGGGAGCTTGGTGATATCATACCCGGCGGAAGCACCAAGGTACTGATAATACTGGGCATACTGGCTGAACAGGTTGCCAAAGTTTTGGCGGTACGCATAGTTATAAAGCAGCACGGTAAGGCGCTCGTCGCCAACGGTTGCAACCTTGGAAATCTTCTGAACAATCCCCGTCTGCGAAATGATCGTATAGCCAATGCCGCTTATCAGCGCCAGCGCCAGCACCACGGCAATAACCTTTTCGATGATTGGGATAATGCGTTCGCTGCCGC
This sequence comes from Oscillospiraceae bacterium, assembly GCA_031290105.1. GTDB lineage: Bacteria > Bacillota > Clostridia > Oscillospirales > Acutalibacteraceae > WRKY01. The sequence continues at coordinate 2,257 of JAITOD010000041.1, read as the reverse complement.
CCTTTTTGCGGCTGACCTTGCGTTTTTTGGGTTTGGCTTTTGTGATTTTCTCCAATTCCGACTCCCGCGATTTTGTGGTATCTTTATGCTTATCCATTTTCTCAAGACCCCGTTCGGTAAGAATGTTCCGCAGTGCGCGGACAGATTCAGTGATTATAGCACATTGAACTGAGAATTGCAAGCGAACCCTTTAGCTTTTATTGTATTCCCATGATTCAAAGCAAAATTGCAGCCCGTCCTCCTCCATCATCGGCGATTTGCCCGTCAATGCCCAACCGTCCGGCAAATCCAGGCGCGGCATGAATGTATCTGCCCGGCGTGAGCTGTCACCGGGGCGCGGCGCATAGCGGGTTATGTCCGCACGGGTACAATATTGCAGGAACAGCCGGTAAATCTCCCCGCCGCCGAACAGAAAGTGCTCCTTGCTTGGGTGCTCGGCGAGGATTGCAAGGGCTTCCTCCGGTGAGTGCGCAATGCGCAGGCGTCCGATGCAACCCTCGCCTGGCGTTGCATAGAGCTTTGTGCGTGTGAGGACGACGTTCACCCGCCCCGGCAATGCCCCGTTCGGCAGACTGCGGAAAGTCCGCCCGCCCATGAGGAGCACGTGCCCCATCGTCAATTCGCGCAAATGAGCCATGTCCGCGCGGGTGCTCAACAGCAAATCGCCGTCAAGGCCAATGCCCCAGCTTTCGTCTGCGGACGCGATAAGGCGCATATCTCACGCCCCCTTTACTTTCACGCTTTAGTGTGCTATAATTGTAGCAGATTTGTTCTGATTTAGCAATCTGTTTGCGGAGGAAAGCCATGCAAAATATTGACGCGCACCAAGACAATCCGGCACTGTTTTATGCCGCCGTTGCGTCCCTAAACACAGCCAATGACGCGCAAAAGCTGCTTGAGGATATCTGCACGCCGCAGGAAATCCGCACGATTGCTCAGCGGCTCGCCGTGGCTAAGCTGCTCTCAGAGGAGCGCGTTTATGCAGATATTGCCAACATAACCGGCGCGTCAACCGCCACAATCAGCCGTGTGCGCCGCAGCATGGAGCAAAGCCGCGGCGGCTACGCAATCGCGTTCAAAAACGCATAGGGGTATAGTTTGAAAAACACGCAAGTTAAGACGCGGGACAAAGAACCCAAGGTTGGTGCGCGATCTCTCTCGGCCCGCATCATGAGCAAACAACACCGCGTGCTTGCCATACACGATATTTCCGGCTTCGGGCGCTGCTCGCTGACCGTTGCGCTGCCGATTCTCTCCGCCATGGGGATTCAGTGCGTCTGCGTGCCAACGTCGGTGCTCTCCGCGCACACGGGCGTTGAGGGCTATACCTGCCGCGACATGACCGACGACCTGCCCGGCGTTCTGGCGCATTATCGTGCGCTTGGGCTGCAGTTTGACGCAATCTATTCCGGCTTTTTGGGCAGCATACGCCAGATTGAGCAGGTGCGCGATTTTGTCGATAGCTTCCGCAAGGGCGGCGCGTTGTTTATCTGTGACCCTGCGATGGCAGATAATGGCAAACTCTACCCGCTCTTTGATGATGCTTTTGTCCGCGAAATGCGCTCACTTTGCGCCGTTGCGGACGTGATTGTGCCAAACCAAACGGAAGCTGCGCTGTTGCTTGGCAGGACTTACAGCAACGCCGCGCACAGCGAGGAAAATACCCGCGAATTGCTGGGCGCTTTGCAGGGACTCGGTGCGCTCGCAGCAGTGCTCACCGGCGCGGACAACGGGCAAGGGGGATTCGGCGCAGCGTGCATTGATTCCGCAGAAGACGCGCATTTTGCGTTTGCGGAGAAAATCCCCGGGGCATATTCCGGCGGCGGCGACGTGTTTGCGTCCGTATTGACAGGTGCGCTGACCCAAGGTTCCGCCTTGCCGGATGCCATGGCACGCGCGGTGGATTTTACTGCTGCGGCGGCGAAAATCACGCACGAGCGCGGCGGCGATCCTCTGCACGGGCTAATGTTTGAGGAGCTGCTGGCTGTTAAATCTTAGAACTTGTGTGATTATTTTCATCAGCTCAAGGCTTGATTTTTCGCTTTGATTTTATTGACTTTCCGTATTTTTCTTACCGCACGGTTGAGCGTATGGTACCGCGTATGCATACGCGCGGTTTTGGCGCATAACGATTTCGCTCTATGAGAACAGCTTCTTAGATACGGCAGATTTTAGATTTTTTTGGCTGCCAATTTCTGCGCACTATTGAAAGCAAGGCAACGCGGTTTTTCACGCCTGCCGCAAACTGACGTTTCGC
>JAITOD010000033.1 GCA_031290105.1 Oscillospiraceae bacterium | reverse complement strand
AGGGAGAGGGGGAGTTAACATATCATCAGCTCAGAGCTGATAGTATGTATACATACTATGTTAATCCCCAAAAACATAGTAATTACAATGCTTTTCCCCCAAGCAGATATTCAAATCTGACAGGAAAAGAAGCAAGAAGCTTCATATAAGCGCTTCTTGCCCCTTGTTTCCGGTAATCATTTTTTGTCAATGCGTCCGCGCGCTTTTTTTGCCTCCAACTCCTGTTCGTGCTTTGCGGCGTCTGCCTTTTCGCGGGCTGCAAGCTCCGCCGCTGCTGCGGGGTACAGCTCCTCTACCTTGGCAAAAAGCGTAACGCTTATCTCCGCTTGCTCAAGCAGCTTTTGCGCGTCAATCCATGGCCGGCACGTTGCGTGCCAAACCTGCAGGCGCTACTCCGCCGCCTTGACCGCCGCGTCCTTGGCCTTGCGCTGCTCTTTTGTGTCCTCCGGGAGCTTGGTCGCATTATCCCAGTCGTCCTTTTGGGGTATCTCAATTCCGTTCGGGTACGCTTTGGGAATTGCGTGCGCCATTTTCAGCAGCTTTTGGGCGTATTGCAGCTCCCGGCTGCGAATTTCGCGCTCCTCCCTTGTGCCGCCGGGCAGAGCCTGTGCCGCCCGGAGCGCTCCGTCGTCTATGTCCTTAAGCCCTTGCAGACCAATAGCCGCCAGACGTTTTGCGTCCGCAATGCGGCGCTGCGTTTCCGGCAAAGCAAACTTATCCACCTCGTCAAGGTAGTAATGGATCTCCTTTTTCTCCTCCGCCAAGTCCTTTGCGTCAAGCAGCGCGGCACGGGCCGCCTTGAGCGCTTCGCTTCGCTGCGAACGGGCGGGAATTCTTGCGGCAGCGGATTTTGCAGCCTTGAGCGCGTCAAAGTCCGGATCCGGCGCGGACTGAATCTCCAGCACACGGCGGTGATTGTCCACTGCCTCAACAATCAGCTCCGGGTCAAGGGCGTCCTCTGCGTAGTCGTCAAACAACGCGCGGTAGTTCAACACGCGGCGTATGTTGCGGTGACGCTGGCGGGAGAGCGTGTAGAAAAACAGCGGCGCCCAGTTGAGGATAGCGCCGATAATTGCGCACATGCAAAGGATAGAGACAAGGCTATTGCGCACGGAGTCGTCATAGAGGATATCGAAGTTGCTTGTAATGCCCGCGCGTTCAAAGATATAAGGTCTGAGCAGGTTTGTCAGGAACGTTAACGGAAAGCCGAAAGCGCCCGCCACGCCAAAGGTAAAGTCCATGCGCCGCCCGGAAAGGTACTGTTGATAGTCCTTTACGTCGGAATGGATTGATGGATCGTAGACGATTTGCAAGCTGTTGGCGGCATTGTTCAGGAACATGAAGAACATCAGCAGCAGCGGGTTCTTAAAGCTGAAGAACATACCAACCATAAAGAAGATGTTGGCTCCGTTGTGCAGAAGCATTGTGGCGCGGGGACCGATTGTGCGCAAAAGGTAAGGGGTAATGAGAAATCCTATGTTATAAGCTACAGGGAGTATGAGGTTTGCCAAGCCCATAAGCTTGGTGTTTTGAACGGAGTAGACAAAGTACCAGCCAAGGACCGTGCCGAAAAAGCCCTCCATAAAGCCAATCCAGGTGGAAATTTGGCGGCAAAGCCAATATTTGTTTGTGTAAATTTCCAACGCGCCCTTGAAGATGCCCACTTTTTGCACATATGATTTCGGCGTGACTATGCGTTCGCGGCAAAACGCAGCGGTAATCAGGCTAAGGCACACGCCAACCACGGCAAAGGGCACGCTTACCTTGCGGTAGCCCTCGATATCGGTGTAGCGCCCGTAGCTGTCCATCAGATAAGGCACGGCGGAGTAAACTATCGTTGGCGCAATGGACATGAGGAACTGATAGAACGCGATAATCTTCGTCCGTTCCTCGGAGTTTGGCGTTATGACCGTCACAAGCTCGCTGTGGGTGTCGGTGTAAAGCGCGCTTGTCATGCTGCAAATTGTGGAAACGAGGATTGCCGCAATGAAAGTTTGGCTATAGGTCATGTTGTGGAACGGCAGGAAGACAAAAACTGCGCTGACCGCCACAAGGAAGAAGCCCATTGTTGCAATATAAGGGCGGAAGCGCCCCCATTTGGTGCGTGTGTTATCCACAATCTTTGCGCGGATTATCGTCCAAAGCAGACTTAAGATGCCTTGGATGTTGCCCACATAAGTCATATCCATCGGGCGCAGCCCCAACGCCATGCCCATCAATTGGCTGTCCGCGCCCAAGCCCATTCGCCCAAACAGCTCGCCGCCGAACTGCGGCCCCATGCCGCCAACGCTCAGCGCAAGGATTTCTTTATTACTGACGTAGTTACCCTTTGCGGGGGTGTGCCATTCGCTTTTGATTTTTGCTATGCCCTCGCGGGCGGATGTCAACAGACTCATGGAAAACCCACCTAGATTTTATTGTGTGAACGGCACTCCCGCCGCCATTAAATCGCCCCCGGCAAATCCGCCGTAGCCCCAATATCTTTCCAGTCCTTCGAAGTATAATCAGGCACGTCGACAGAAGGACCCTTATAGACAATTTTTATCGTATAGGCTTCCTCTTCTTTCAGCCAACTGTCGGAGGCCCTGAATACGCTTATTAGCTGGATTCTGCCGTAGCTGAACTCAACCTCTACCCGCGTTGAATCCCGCAGAACAGACGTTTTGCCGCCGATACGCGTGAAATATTCCGGCTTAACGGCAAACGAGAGTGCAACCAGCTCGCCATTGCGTTTAAGCTTTGCTTTTTTGCCGCTAAAATCCATTTCTTCGGGCTTAAGGTCCGCCAGCTCCGCAACCTTTGCGCGGAGTGAGAACGGGGCAAACAACGCGGATGAAACGAATTCCTCACGCGCCGCGTCATAGCGGATGAGTGTGGCTTTGTCGTGCTCATCCCACTGCCAGAAGAAAGTGGTGTCCGTGTTCCCATTGGAAAGTCCGCTTATGAACTGAATGTCACTGCGGTTATCCACCTTGCGGTAGAGCTTGATTTTATAATCGCGCAAAACCTGACGCTCCGGGGCGTAGCGCGTTACGGGTACGCCGTTTTCGTCCTTGGTGCTGACCGTGCCGCCGCCGACGGTATCATAGAGGTGCTTACCGTCAATATCTGTAGCCGCCAACAGGTTAAGCTCTGTGTAGCGCGTTGGCGTGACGACCTTGCCCGCGTCGTCGCGCACGGCAAACCGTGTTTCCTTGTAGTAATACAGCTCCTCCAAGGACGACTTGAGCGCCGCAGCGGTCATATCCGCCGCAGCCTTTTCCACGCCTTGCGGATCGACCTTGCCGCACGCCGCAAGACCCATTAACAGCAGCAACGCCGCCAAAATGGCACACAGGATTCGTTTACAATGCAAGCATAACAATCCCTTCGTCTAAAAAATTAACGCTTCCGAACAATATTATATATCTTTTGCCATACCTTTGTCAAGGCAGCATGTCCTCCGTTTTTTTCTCACGTATATCCATACCGGTAAAGCAAAAGGTTTCGTATCCCTCATACAGCAGCCGTGAGGCAATGCGCCGGCCATAGCGCTCCTGAAGCTCGCCGGCCGCGCAGTTGCTGTTGACGATAGTTGGCAGCTGCTTTAGCAAGCGTGTGTTGATGATAGTATAAAGTGCCTCCAGCGTAAATGAGTTGACGCTCTCCGCACCCAAATCGTCAAGCACAAGCAAATCCGCCGCAAGCAGCGCCCGCTCGGTGATGTTATCTGACCGGCTGTCAAAGCGTTCCTTAGCCAAGCGCGCAAGCAGCACCGGCACGGAGCCGTACTCCACACCAAAGCCCCGTTTTATCACCTCATTGATAATTGCGCCGGAAAGGTGGGTTTTGCCAAGCCCCGGCTCACCGTAAAAAAACAAGCCGGGCAAGCCCAAATGGTATTCCCGCGCGTATTCCCGGCAGGTCTCCAGCGTATCGCGCATTTGGCGGCGCTGTTCCGGCGGGTAATATGTCAGCGAAAAGCTCTCGAATGTGAATCTGTCCAGCGGAAACATCTCGCTCAGGCGCGCGTGTTCAAACTCTTTCAGCAGGATTTTGTGGCATTCGCAAAACTTGCCGTCGTCCCCAAAGCCGGTGTCGTCACACACGGGGCAGATATAGCGTACACGCATGGCGTCCGCAGCCAAGCCGTGCTTAACCAAAAGCTCACGCTCCTTGCGCTGTGCCGCAAGGTTATCACGTTTTATCTGTTCCACAAGACGCAGCGCGTCGTCTCCCATGCCTATGACGCGGCAAAGCTCCGCGCCGGCAGAGGAAATTTTCGCTTCCAACTCCGCAATCCCCGGAATTTTTTCCAAAGCCTCCGCACGGCGTATTTGGTATTCCCGTTCTGCTTTAGTGCGGCGGCGGGTCAGCTCCGCAATAGCCTTGGTTTTTACTCTTGGTGGGTAATACATAGCCCGTCAGCCTTTCTTATTCATGTGCTTTTTTGGGCAGAGTGCGTCTGCCGCGCCGTGCCAGTGCTTCCGCCTTATCTAAGCTGTGGTTCGGCGGCGGTGCATCGTCATATACCGTCGCTTGATTGGGCTTCCTCCACGCAGAGCCTTGTCCGCCCGTTTGCTCAGGCGGCTTAAAGCGTAGCCTCGCCACCCATTCCGCACGGCTTTTTGCCACATCCTCCGGCGTAAATATGCCGTTCTCCTGCCAATCACTCAGCACTTTATCCGCAAACAAAAACGGTTGCTTTGCCGGTTTATCCAGCGCAGTCCGGTACGCTATATCAATCATTTCCTCGCTGAAGCCCCAAGATGTCCAGCGCTCAAGCTTTTCGCGCTGGGCTGGTGTTGGCTTGGAGTTGCTCAGCCCCCATTTTGTGCTCAGCAGCCGGAACAGCTTTGGTATATCACTGTATGACACAAAAAATCGCTCGGCGTCCTCCGCCGTGCTTACCCCTGCGTTATATAGCTTTTTGGCATAGCTCTCGTACGTCTTTGTGGCGATTTTAACTCCGCCGCCGCTGTCAATACCACGCACGGAATGCAGCAGCACCAACAATACACTCCACGAAAGCCCATAATAATCATGCGCCATAACAAGGCTTGCCGTTTCCGGATGTCCAAACGTACCAATCACCTTTTGCGCCTCGGCAAAAAAAGCCGCCGCTTCAGGTTCACTTTGCAGCAGCTGCGCAATTTCAGCACTGCCGGGCTTCACGGGCGGCAGTGCTGCGGCAGCGGCGGGGGCGGTTCCCGCCGCGCTCCGCGCGGCGCGCGCTCCAAAGGAGCGCTGCGGCGCCCCGCGGGGAGCCGCGGAACCGCCCCCGCCGCCGCACAATAAGCAAAAAGTTCTGCTTAATAAGCCGCTCTCTTGTAAAGCGGGGATAAAAGCTTCAGGATCGCCGTCCCAAGCGGCGGCGCGGGCAATGAGCAGTGCGGGATCAATCGCGGCAAAATCCGCACCGGGTATGTATTCCGCCGCAAATTGACCTAAAGCCTCAAGCAAGCCCAATGCCGCGTAGCGCGGGATTGAGAGCTTTTGCCTAAGTATGTCCGTGCGGCGGTCGTGATGAAAGCCGTGCGCGTCGTTTGCGTCCATCATTGCTCCTGCGCCGCAATGGCCTTTATGGCAATATCGGGGGTGTCGGTGATTATGCCGTCGCAGCCCAGGGTGAGCAGATATTGTATAGCGTCCGGCGAGTTGACCGTCCAAGGGTTAACGGCAAGCCCGGCCGCATGTGCATCGGCTATGTATTCTTCGCTCATCATCATCACAAATGGGTGAAGAGCGTCCGCGCGGTATGGCTTAACAAACGCCGCCGGGTCGTCGAGCAGCTCCTCCAGGTGCGGAGTTTCCTCCTCCACGATTGAGTAAAGCATACCGGTCTTGATGCGCCCGTCAATTTGCTTTGCGGCAAGGATAACATCGCAGTCAAAGCTGGAGATCAGGAGCTTTTCGGTCAGCCCAAACCGCTCCGCAATTGCGAGTGTCTTCTCCACAATCAGCATGGAGTGGTCACGCGGCGGCTTGACTTCAATGTTGATTATCTCAAGCCCGCCCACAACCTCAAAGAGCTGCTCCAGAGTGGGTATACGGATTCCGGCGAATTGCTCGCCGCGGTATGAGCCGAAATCGAATTGGCGCAGCTCCGCAAGCGTCATCAGGTTAATGTCGCCCGTGCCGTCGGAGGTGCCGTTGATGGTGTAATCGTGGCAAATGACCACCTGACCGTCTTTGGTAAGGTGGACATCTGTTTCAATGCCGTCCGCTCCAAGCTGGGCGGCTTTTTGGAAGGCGGGGATGGTGTTTTGGGGGTAGTATTTGTTTGCCCCGCGGTGCGCGATAACTTTCATGCTTTTACCTCTTTACCTCGTCCCACAGCGTGTTCATCAAATCCAGAACATCCTGCGGCAGATTTTTGAAGTCCTCGGTTTTGGGGTACTTTCCCTCGGAAGGATAAAGTATTTCGTCCTCGTACCAAGTGTAGCCCGTATTCTCAACAACCGTTTTGTTGGGGCTGGCATAGCACAAATATTCCGCATTTGCCAGCGCAACGTCCGGCTCCAGCATAAAATCAATGAACTTATGTGCCGCGCCAACGTTCTTCGCGTCCGAAAGGATTGCGAACGAATCAATAAAGCTGTTCACGCCCTCTTTGGGATAAACAAATCGCAAATCAGGATTAATCTCTGCCATGGTGTAAAAATCGCCCGCATACCACGGCGCAAGATAGGTCTCGTTGTTTTGCATTTTGTCAAAGATTTCGTCATCCACAAAGCCGTACCGCACAGGCTTTTGGTCCTTGATTTTCTGCGCGGCGGCGGTCCACTCGTCCCTGTCGGTGGTGTTGAAGCTGTAGCCAAGCAGGCTTTGGGCAATGGCAAACGTGTCGCGCGGATTGTTGAACATCAATATTTTGCCGGCGTATTGCGGATTCCAAAGCGCGTTCCAGCTGGTGGGCGGCGTTGTAACCTTGGCGCTGTTATAAATCAGCCCAACCATGCCCACGTTATATGGCACGGTGTATTGCTGCCTTGGGTCGAAAGAGGGCTTTTTATATTTATCATAAATATTGCCCCAGTTGGTGATTTTGCTGTAATTCAGCTTTTGCAGCATATTTTCGTCAATCATCCGCTCAAGCATATAGTCCGACGTAACGATTACGTCATAATCCACCCCACCGCCCTTGAGCTTTGCGTAGAGTGCCTCGTTGTTGGGCACGGTGCTGTATTCACAGCTGATGCCCGTGCGCTTTTCAAATTCCGCCAGCACGTCCATCAGCTCATCCGAACCGTCGGCGATATACTCGCCGAGGTTAAGCACACGCACAATCTTGTCCTCCTCCTTGGGTGCGCACGCGGCAAAGCCCAGCAGCGTAATGACCAAACACAGGCAGACGGAAAAAATCTTTTTCATTTTTTTGCTCCTTGCAGTTTTTTATCGCTCCTTGCCTGCGCCGCGTTGATTAGCAGCAGCAGGACGAAGATTCCAACCAAGATTAGCGTGGACAGCGCAAAGATTGTGGGCTTAACCGGCCGCCGCGTCATGGAATAGATTGCAATCGGCAGGGTTTGGAAGCTTGAGCCGGTGGTAAAGTAGCTGATAACAAAGTCGTCCAGCGAAAGGGTAAAAGCCATGAGCGCCCCTGTCAGTATTGCCGAGAGCACATTTGGCAGCGTGACCTTAATAAAAGCCTGCGCGGGCGTGCAGCCCAAATCCTGTGCGGCCTCCGTAAGGTGGCGGTCGGTTTGGCGCAGGCGCGGCAACACGGAAAGTATAACATAAGGCAGGCAAAAAGTCACGTGGGCAATCAGTATTGTTGAAAAGCCCAGTATTGCCCTTTGCCCAAGCAAGCCCCCCGCAAAGACGAACAGCAGCATCATGCTGATCCCCGTAACAATGTCCGGCGCCATCATGGGGATATCCGTTACCGCAAGAACGGCTCCGCGCGTCAGGTTCTTCTTCCAGGCGTCCAGAGCCACTGCCGCCGCCGTGCCGATAACCGTTGCAATTGCGGACGAGAGCAGCGCCAGCACCAAGGTGTTGCGCACGGCTCGGAGCAGCTCACGGTTGCTGAAAAACTCATTATACCAGCGGAACGAGAGATTCCAGTCCATAACGGCGGTGCTGTTCTGCCCGTTGAACGAAAACACAATCATAACCAGCATCGGCGCATAGAGGAACAAAAAAACCAGCGCAACATACACCGTGGGTATCTGACGCAAGGCCCGTGCGCTGCTGCGGCTTTTTTCGCGCAGCAGCCGGTGCTCCGCGCCGGAGGGCAGGATTGAGCGCTTGGTTTTGCCTTCCCGGCTCACACAACCACCTCCCCGTCGGAATCTGTGAAGCGGCGCATGACCATCATGCTTACAAGAATGAGCACCATCAGCACCAGGGAAATTGCCGCGCCCATGTTGTAGTTATAAGCTGTTATGAACTGACTTTCAATCACATCGCCAATCATGGAGATGTTGTTTGTGCTCATCTTTTGCGAAATATAAAACGTGCTTATGCTTGGAACAAACACCATCGTAATCCCCGACGCAATGCCCGGCAAGCTCAGCGGCAGCGTTACCCTCATGAGGGACTGCGCGCTGTTTGCTCCCAGGTCGTGCGATGCCTCCAGCAGGGACTTGTCCAGCTTGGAGAGCACGTTATACAGCGGCACAATCATATACGGCAGATAGTTATACACCATGCCCAGGATAACCGCGCCGGGCGTATTTATCATGTGTATGCGCGGCAGGTTAATGCGCTCCAGCACGCCGTTGACAATGCCTTGGTCCTGCAGCAGGCACAGCCACGCATAGGTGCGGATAAGGAAGCTCATCCACATGGGAAGCATTATCAGCATAATCAGTGTGCGCTGTGTGCGTTCCCTCATGCCGGCAAGGCACAGCGCCAGCGGGTAGGCTATTATAAAGCAGATTACCGTTGCCGCAACCGAATACCACACGCTGCGCCCAAATACCCCCGCGTAGCCCGTCAGCCCCTTGATGTTATCCAGAGAGAACGCGCCGGATTTATCCGTGAAGGCGTAATAGACCACGAAAAGCATCGGCGCCAGAATGAACAGCAGCGACCACAGCGCATAAGGCGCCGACAGCATTCTGCGCGCGGTGTTGGAGAGGGTTCGCATGGCGTCAGCTCCTTTTTGGGGTTTTGGTGCGATTGCTGTCAGCTGTCAAGGGTCGTCGTTCTCAGGCTCGGAAAGCTCATAGTATTCCTCAGTAAAGCAGCTGTAATCCCCAAACATGCCGCTGTATTGGGATTTCTTCATCACGTGGATTGCGTCCGGCGGGGTTGCAAGCCCGATAACCTCGCCCACAGGGTGATAGTCCGTGGTCTGTATCATCCACAAAAAGCCGCCGATATCCACAATCATCTCAAAGTGCACACCCTTGAAGGTGTTTGTGGTCACCTTGCCGCGCAGCATACCGGCTTCCGGCGCGGTCACGTCCACGTCCTCGGGGCGCACGACCACGTCCACGGATTCATTGCGCTCAAAGCCGCCGTCAAGGCACGCGAACTCATGCCCGGAAAAGCGCACCTTGCCGTCGCTAAGCATTGTGCCGTCAACAATGTTGCTCTCGCCGATGAAGTCCGCCACAAAGGCATTTATCGGCTCGTTATAAATATCAATCGGCGTGCCGATTTGCTGGATTTCGCCGCCGTCCATCACAACCACGGTGTCGCTCATGGAGAGCGCCTCCTCCTGGTCGTGCGTCACATAAACAAAGGTGATTCCCATGCGCTGCTGGATTTTTTTCAGCTCCAGCTGCATATCCTTGCGCAGCTTTAGGTCCAGCGCGCCCAAGGGCTCGTCCAAAAGCAGCACGCGCGGACCCACCGCCAGCGCGCGGGCAATTGCAACGCGCTGCTGCTGCCCGCCGGAAAGGCTGGACGCGGCTCTGTCCGCAAAGCCCTTTAGGTTAACCAGGCTGAGCATTTCATCCACTGTTTTGGCAATCTCCGCCTTGCTCTTTTTTTGCAGGCGCAGACCAAAAGCAATATTATCGGCAACGTTTAGGTGCGGAAACAAGGCGTAGCGCTGAAAAATGGTGCTAACCTGACGCTTGTGCGGCGGCAGCGCGTTGATTGATTTGCCCTCAAACAAAACATCGCCCGCGTCCGGCTGAAGAAAGCCGGCAATCAGGCGCAGTGTGGTCGTCTTGCCGCAGCCGGAGGGGCCCAGCAATGTGATGAATTCTTTGTCACGGATATACAGGTTTATATCCCGCAGGACCTGCGTGCCGCCAAGGCGGACGGAGATGCTCCGCAAATCAATCAGCCTGTTTTTTTTCAATTATCTATCTCCGTTTCTGTGGTGAATTCGCGCGGCAGAGCCATGAATGATGCACAGGAGCATATAATACAATTTTGCACGGAAAATGTCAAGTGGGCAGCTGATTTTTTTAATTATAAACTGACTGCTGATCTGACTGCGCGCAAAAAATCATTGGGCGATTGTTATATTGATATGCCGTATAGCTGCGCTGTTTAGCCATATACCGTGCGCAACTTGCAGCTTGCCGCTAATCCACCGTTCCAGTCTTGCGCCCATTGCCCACAACCTCCGCCATTAGTCTGCGCCACACCGCGCAGCCCGCAATGCCGTCTGCGGCAAGCCCTCGGGCTTTCTGGTAATTTTTCAGCGCTCTCTCCGTCTGTTCGCCGAATACGCCGTCAAGCTCACCCGCCGCATACCCCGCACTATTGAGTGAATCCTGCAAAATCAGCACATAAACGCTCCTGCTGCCGCGCCGCAGAGACGGATACCCGCCGCCCGGGCACGCAGGCGGATTCTGCCGCCGGTCCGTGTGCACCCACGTAGGCGTCAGGTTTGCGGGTTCAACATAAACCCACACGCCAAGCTGTTGCGCAAGGGTACGCAGACGATTGCGCTGAGTATTCGTTAACGCTTGACCGGAATCAAGCGCTGTGCCCGCATAGTGCTGGCTTTGGTCCGCGTGCCCGCCCTCCCACGGGCGGCGAAACGCATAACCAACGGGAATGGGCGCGCCGTATGCCTTACGCGTCGCGTTCCACGCCTCCATTACGCGCTTAGTCGTCCACAGCGTGGGACTTTTGCTTTTGCCGCGGAACTCCCCGACGGTCAGCGTGCCGCCCTCGTTATAGGGCATCGGCTCATTTTCGGCACGGTGAAAAACTTCCATCCGGTCCGTGTCGTTATTATATACGATGATTTTTGCCATATGTTCCTCACCCTTTCTGCTTATTATATGACAGACGGGCTTCGGATGTTATCGTTTGGTTATCAGACGGCGAAGCTCTTGCGAAAAAACTCTTGATTTCACTTGCTTTTCAGTGATAATTTAACCACAGAGCTCTAGAATAGAGCTCTGTGGGATAAATCCTGCCGTTACCTTACCATAACCACAACCGTAATCCCGCAGGAAGCCGTATATGCGTTAAGCTTATGCAAGGGCACCCCGAAAGCGTACCCGCGCCTCCGCAACGAGCCGCCGCCGCAGTGGCGTGGCGAAGCGGACATGTGGCATATATGCGTTAAGCTTATGTAAGGGCGGCAAGCCGCCGCTGTCCACGCCGCCCCGAAAGCTTCCCAATTCTTTTTTGCTGCTTAGCGGACGAAATTCTGCACGTTGTCCACAATGTTGCTCATGGTGCGGGCAAACTGCTTTGCCTTGCCCTTGACCTTGCGTTGATTGCGCGTTCCCCACAGCGCGCTGCCCACCGCCGCCGCCGTTCCTGTGACTGCCAAACCAATGCCAAGACCGCGCGCGAGCTTCCTTGTTTCTGCCTTTGTCATGATCCAAACCCCTCTTTTGATAAGATTGTGACCTGTCGGACAATGAATAGTGTATCCGGCATGGGGCGATATATGTGATTGAGGGATACTTTTCCGAAAAAACATCGTCTTTGCAAAAAAACTGCAAAATTTGCGCGAAAGCACTTGACAGACAGCAAGCACTTGTGTTATACTTATCGACTGTATCATTATGGGGCAGTTTGCACCGTAATTGGTATTTGTCGGTCGGATTACCCGCCAAGGAAGGCGCGTCACGAAACAAATAAGGGAGTGATTTTTCAGTGCTCAAAACGAAGACAGAAAAGCGCGGCAGCAGTGAACGGCAGAGTTTCGGACAGCTTGAAAAAGTCATGGAAATGCCGAATCTGATCGAGGTTCAGCTCAATTCCTATCAGTGGTTCCTAAAGGAGGGGCTGCGCGAAGTCTTTAGAGACATGGCGTCCATCTCCGACTACACAAGCAAGTGGGAGCTTTCGTTCGTGGATTACCGCATGGACGACCCGCCCAAATACACAATCGCCCAGTGCAAGGAGCGCGACGCAACCTATGCCCGCCCCCTGCGCGTAACGGTGCGCTTGCGCAACACGCAAACAGGCGACATCAAAGAAAGCGAAGTCTACATGGGCGATTTTCCCGTGATGACGGAGCACGGCACCTTTGTTATCAACGGCGCGGAGCGCGTTGTGGTCTCTCAGCTGGTGCGTTCGCCGGGCTGCTATTTTGGCATGACCCACGACAAAACCGGCATGGAGCTTTATTCCTCCACAATCAACCCCAACCGCGGCGCATGGCTGGAATACGAAACCGACGCGTCCGAAATCGCCTACGTCCACATAGACAAAAGCCGCAAGATTTTCCTCTCCACCTTTATCCGCGCCCTTGGCTCTTTGTCAGATTTGGGCAGCATTGGCGGCGAGCTTGTAATGTCGTCCGATGAGGAAATCCTCGAATTCTTCGGCGACGACCCCAAAATGAAGGCGACGCTTGAAAAAGACGAAACCAGAAATGCGGACGAAGCCGTGCTGGAGGTTTACCGCAAGCTGCGCCCGGGCGAGCAGGTCAACCTGGAGGGCGCGCGCCAGCACCTGGCAAACCTGTTCTTTGACCCGCGCCGTTACGACATCTCCCGCGTGGGACGCTATAAATACAACAAAAAACTTGGGCTGTCAGGGCGCTTGGCGGGCTGTACTCTCTCGCGCCCGGTTATTGACCCGCTGACAGGCGAAGTGCTGGCGGAGCCCGGCGAAAGCGTCACAAAGGAACGGGCGCAGGAACTGGAGCAAAAGGGAGTCCAGACCGCCTATGTTCAGCCGGAGTTTGCCGAAACCGACGTGCGCATTTACTCCAACGGCATGGTTCATCCGCTGCCGTATCTGCCCGATTCCATCACTGAGGACGACCTAAGCGAGTGCGGCGTTGTGGAAAAAGTCCGCTTCACTGCCCTCCAAGCAATCCTGGAGGATGCCGGAGACGACCGCGCGGCTCTTCTGGAGCAGCTTCGCCTTAAAAAGGATGTCCTTGTTCCGCCAACCATTTGTGCGGAAGACATTTTCGCGTCCATCAACTACCTTGATAATTTGGGCTTCAGAATCGGCGCGACGGACGACATTGACCATCTGGGCAACCGCCGCATCCGCTCTGTGGGCGAGCTGCTGCAAAACCAGTTCCGCATTGGCTTGGCGCGGCTTGAGCGTCAGGTTAAGGACCGTATGAGCCTGCAAGCCAACGAAGAAGAGGACCACATCACGCCATCTACGCTAATCAACATCAAGCCGGTTATCATGTCCATCCGCGAGTTCTTCGGCTCGTCGCCGCTCTCGCAGTTCATGGGGCAGACAAACCCGCTTGACGAACTGACGCACAAGCGCCGCCTCTCCGCGCTTGGTCCCGGCGGCTTGACGCGCGACCGTGCAGGATTTGAAGTGCGTGACGTGCACTACAGCCACTACGGGCGCATGTGCCCTATCGAAACGCCTGAGGGTCCGAACATCGGGCTTATCTCCTATTTGGCCACGCACGCACGCATTAACCGCTACGGCTTTATCGAAGCACCTTTCCGCCGCGTTATCAAAGAAACCGGGCGCGTACTGGACGAGGTTGTGTATATGACCGCCGACCAGGAGGACGACTTCATCGTTGCCCAGGCCAACGAGCCGCTGGACGCAGAGGGGCACTTCACCAATAAGCGCATCAACGCCAGATACCGCGACGACTTCCTCGAAATTGAAAACACCATGGCGGACTTCATGGACGTGTCGCCGCAAATGGTGGTCTCCGTCGCCACGGCAATGATTCCCTTTCTGGAAAACGACGACGCAAACCGCGCACTGATGGGCGCTAACATGCAGCGTCAGGCAGTGCCGCTGCTCAAGCCGGAAGCGCCGCTGGTGGGCACCGGCATGGAATACAAGGCTGCGGTGGATTCCGGCGTGGCGGTTATTGCCAAACGCGGCGGCACGGTCAACGCAGTGCACGCGGACGGCATTGAAATTACGGCGGACGACGGCGAAAACGATTACTATGAACTGCTGAAGTTTGAGCGCAGCAACCAGGGCACCTGCGTCAACCAGCGGCCGATTGTGGTCAAGGGGCAGCGGGTTGAGGGACGCGAAGTTATTGCGGACGGTCCCGCGACCGACCGCGGCGAAATCAGCCTTGGCAAAAATGCTCTCGTTGCGTTCATGACCTGGGAGGGCTATAACTACGAAGACGCGGTGCTCATCAACGAGCGCCTTGTCCGCGAGGACGTTTATACCTCCATCCACATAGAGAAATACGAGATTGAAGCGCGTGAAACCAAGCTTGGCCCCGAGGACATCACCCGTGATATCCCCAACGCCGGCAGTGACGCGCTGCGCGATTTGGACGATCGCGGCGTAATCCGCATTGGCGCGGAGGTTACAAGCGGCGATATCCTTGTGGGCAAGGTTACTCCAAAGGGCGAAACCGAAATGAGCGCGGAGGAGCGTCTGCTGCGGGCAATCTTTGGCGAAAAGGCCAAGGAGGTTCGCGACACCTCACTCAAGGTGCCCCACGGCGAATACGGCATTGTTGTGGATGTGGAAGTCTTTAACCGCGAGAATTGCGACGAGCTTTCCGCGGGCGTTAACCAAAAGGTTCGCGTATATATAGCCCAAAAGCGCAAGCTCTCTGTGGGCGACAAAATGGCAGGGCGCCACGGCAACAAGGGCGTTGTGTCCCGCGTGCTGCCGCAGGAGGATATGCCTTTTCTGCCCGACGGCACACCTGTGGATATAGTCCTTAACCCCCTTGGCGTGCCTTCGCGTATGAACATTGGTCAGGTGCTGGAAGTGCACCTTGGATACGCCGCCCGCGCACTGGGTCTCAAGGTTATGACTCCCGTGTTCGACGGCGCACACGAATCCGATATCCGCGAAGCACTGCGAGAGGCCGGTCTGCGCGAAGACGGCAAGGTCACGCTTGTTGACGGGCGCACAGGCAGGCAGTTCGATAACCCGATAACCGTGGGCGTTATGTATTACCTAAAGCTGCACCACCTGGTTGACGATAAAATCCACGCACGCTCCATTGGACCGTATTCTCTGGTTACACAGCAACCGCTGGGCGGCAAGGCTCAGTTCGGCGGCCAGCGCTTTGGAGAGATGGAGGTCTGGGCGCTGGAAGCATACGGCGCGGCATATACTCTGCAAGAGATCCTCACAATCAAATCGGACGACGTGAACGGGCGTACCCGCGCTTACGAGGCGATAACTAAGGGTAAAAACGTCCCGCAGCCCGGCGTGCCGGAAAGCTTTAAGGTGCTTGTTAAGGAGCTGCAATCGCTGGGACTTGACGTGCATGTTATGGACTCCGACGGCGGCGAAATAGACATGAAGCAGCAGTTTGATAACGACGATTACGGTCTGCGTGATGAGCGCAGCAGGGCGGCATATAAAGGGCTTGAGCCAAGCTCTCACGAGTTCGATATCGCCACCCCCCGGCTTTACCCCGGCGTATCTGGAGGAAGAGCTTGCCGGAGCGGGACTCAGCGTTGAAGAACCCGACGGCGATGACGTTCTCTTCAAACCAAGCTACACGGACCTTGACGAATGATGGTCTTACCGATATCGGCAATGGCAATGCAAGTTCTTGCCGCCGAGCGATAAGCTTTGAGGTTTACACAAAGGTGTGCACGTCTTGCCGTCGGTCATACCGACACAACATTGGCTGCAAAGACGAGAAAGGTGCGTAAAACAAATGGAAAATATCATCTTTGACTCCATTAAAATCAGCCTGGCATCGCCCGAGAATATCCTGTCTTGGTCGAGCGGGGAAGTCGTCAAGCCGGAAACGATAAACTATCGCTCGCTCAAACCGGAGCGCGGTGGCTTGTTCTGTGAAAAAATCTTTGGCCCCACCAAGGATTGGGAGTGCTCATGCGGAAAATATAAGCGCATCCGTGACCGCGGAAAAATCTGCGAAAAGTGCGGGGTGGAAATAACCCGCGCCAAGGTTCGCCGCGAGCGCATGGGGCACATTGAGCTTGCCGCCCCGGTGAGCCATATTTGGTATTTTAAGGGCGTACCCTCCCGCATGGCGCTGATTTTAGATATCAGCCCAAGGGATTTGGAAAAGGTGCTCTATTTCGTCAAGCACATTGTAATTGACCCGGGTGATACGCCCTTGCTCTCTCACCAGGTGCTCGATTCCAAGGAGCTTGAAGACTACCGCGAGCGCTACGGGCAGGACTTCACCGCCAAAATGGGCGCGGAGGCCATTGAGGAACTGCTTACAGCAATTGACTTGGACTCCCTGGGCGTGCAGCTGCGCGAGGAAATGGAAACCGCCAGCGGCCAAAAACGTGCCAAAGCGCTCAAGCGTTTGGAGGTTGTGGAGGCATTCCGCCACAGCGGCAACCGCCCGGAGTGGATGATACTCAAAATCCTGCCGGTGCTGCCTCCGGAGCTTCGCCCCATGGTTCAGCTGGACGGCGGACGCTTTGCCACCAGCGACATGAACGACCTTTACCGCCGCGTGATTAACCGCAACAACCGCCTTAAAAAAATGCTGGAGCTCGGCGCGCCGGACGTCATAGTCCGCAACGAGAAGCGTATGCTCCAGGACGCTGTTGATTCTTTGATTAACAACGGGCGGCACGGACGCGCAATGACGGGCGCAAACAATCGCGCACTCAAAAGCCTTTCCGATTTGCTCAAGGGCAAGCAGGGGCGTTTCCGCCAAAATCTGTTGGGCAAGCGCGTGGATTACTCCGGGCGTTCGGTTATAGTTGTGGGACCGGAGCTGAAAATCTATCAGTGCGGTCTGCCGAAAGAGATGGCGTTGGAGCTGTTCAAGCCGTTTGTTATGAAGCGGCTGGTTGAGGTCTTTTCTCCGGACGCAATCGAGCGTCCCACAATAAACGGCGAAAAAGTCAACCACCGCGTGGGCGCGGAAAACATTAAGCAAGCGCGCAAAATGGTTGAGCGCATGGACTCACAGGTTTGGGACGCGCTGGAGGTTGTAATCAAGGACCACCCGGTGCTGCTCAACCGCGCACCAACGCTGCACCGCCTTGGCATTCAAGCCTTTGAACCCGTGCTGGTTGAGGGGCGCGCCATAAAGCTGCACCCACTGGTATGTACCGCGTTTAACGCCGACTTTGACGGCGACCAGATGGCGGTTCACGTGCCGCTCTCGTCCGAAGCTCAGGCAGAAGCGCGTTTCCTTATGCTTGCGGCAAACAACCTGCTCAAGCCCTCCGACGGACGACCGGTTGTTGTGCCAACACAAGATATGGTGCTTGGCAGCTACTACCTGACCATGCTTAAGGAAGGCGCGGCGGGCGAAGGCAAGGTGTTCTCCTCCATTGGAGAAGCACAGCTGGCTTACGACGCGGGCGACCTGGAGCTGCACGCCAAGGTGAGAATCCGCTTCACGGGCGTTCTGCCCAACAAGCGCAAGGGCAAAGGCGATATAAGCTCCCGCATTGTGGAAACTACGCTTGGGCGCGTCATCTTCAATGAGAATATCCCGCAGGATTTGGGCTTTTGCGACCGCGACGACCCGGCAAACGCTCTTGTGCCCGAGATTGACTTCCTGGTCAACAAAAAGAAGCTGGGCGAGATCATCGACCGCTGCATAAAGATTCACGGCACGTCCGTCACCGCAGAAGTGCTTGATAACATCAAATCGCAGGGCTTCCGCTATTCCACGCGTTCAGGACTTACCGTTGCGGTTTCCGACGCGGTTATTCCGGGGGACAAGGCGGAATACGTTCAGTTTGCAGAGGAACGCATATCCATAATCGCCCGCGACTTTGAGCGCGGCAAGCTCACACAAGAGGCACGCTCCAAAGCCGTCATCGACACTTGGGAGGACTGCACACGCCAAGTTGCCGACAGCCTTAAAAAGAGCTTTGACCCGTTCAACCCAATCCACATGATGATGGATTCCGGCGCGCGCGGCAACGACAGTCAGCTGCGCCAGCTTGCGGGTATGCGCGGACTTATCGCCAACACAGCGGGGCGCACAATCGAGGTTCCAATCCGCGCAAACTACCGCGAAGGCTTGAACATTCTCGAATACTTCATCTCGTCACGCGGCGCGCGTAAAGGCCTTGCGGATACCGCGCTGCGCACCGCCGACTCCGGATACCTGACCCGCCGCTTGGTGGACGTTTCTCAGGATGTGATTATCCGCGAGCTGGATTGCGGCTGCACAGACGGCGTTGAGGTCTACGACATTATTGATAACGGGCGCAGAATCGTCACACTCGCGGAACGCCTGACCGGGCGTTACCTTATGGAGGATTTGTTTGACGAAAACGGCAAGCTGATTCAGTCCAAGGACGAGATGATGCGCGACGACGACGCAAAGCGCGCCGCAGAGTTTGCCGCCGCAGAGCACGCAAAGAAGGTTGAAAGCGGCAAAGAGGACGAAACCTCCCTGCCGCGCATAGCCATTCGCTCATTGCTGACTTGCAAGAGCGGGCACGGCGTTTGCATTAAGTGCTACGGCGCAAACCTTGCCACAGGCGCGCCTGTCACCGTGGGCGAAGCGGTTGGAATCATTGCCGCGCAGTCAATCGGCGAGCCGGGCACACAGCTGACCATGCGTACCTTCCACACCGGCGGCGCAAAGGACGCGGCGGACATCACCGAGGGTCTGCCCCGCGTTGAGGAGCTCTTTGAGGCACGCAAGCCAAAGACGCTTGCAATCCTTGCGGAGATTCCCGGGCTTGTGCGTTTCGAGGAAATCCGCAAGGCACAGCACGTCATCATCACCGAACCGGATAGCGGCGAGGAAAAAGCATACCTCATCCCATACGGCTTCCGTCTGCGCGTCAAAGAGGGGCAGCTTGTCCAGAAGGGCGAAACGCTCACCGAGGGCGCAATGAACCCCCACGATATTCTGGCAGTTCTTGGCGTAAACGCTGTGCACGATTACCTTATCCGCGAGGTGCAGCGCACCTACCGTATGCAGGGCGTTGATATCAACGACAAGCACATTGAGGTTATTGTGCGCCAAATGATGCGCAAAATCAAGATTACCGACCCGGGCTCCGCGCCCTTCCTGCCCGGCGCGCTTATTGATAAACGCGAGCTTGCGCTGGCGAACGTCAAGATTGCCGAGCGCGTTGAAGCCGGTGAAAAGGACTTGCAGTTTGCCGAGGCGATTCCCACGCTAATGGGCATCACAAAAGCGTCGCTGGCAACTGATTCCTTCCTCTCTGCGGCGTCTTTCCAGGAGACCACCCGTGTGCTGACCGAAGCGGCAATATATGGCAAGATTGACCCGCTGCTGGGGCTGAAAGAGAACGTCATTATCGGCAAGCTGCTGCCAAGCGGCACCGGTATGCAGTGTTACGGCGATGTGGAAATCCATGATGTACGCGACGACTACGGCAAGGTAACCGAGTCGCTCTATGCCGGGGTGGAGCTTTAAAATTCGGGCGTAATAACGAGGATACAGGAGTTTATTCTGTATCCTCAATTCATAAGTTAAAGGTGATTTTTTATGGCAAAGGAACTCGCGAAGCAATATAATCCCGCAGAATCCGAGGACAAACTATACAAATTCTGGGAGGACAGCGGCTATTTTACCGCCCGGCGCGACGAGGGCAAAAAGCCCTACACAATCGTGATTCCTCCGCCAAATATCACCGGGCAGCTCCACATGGGGCACGCGCTGGATAACACGCTGCAGGATATTCTCATCCGCTGGCGGCGTATGCAGGGCTATGACGCGCTCTGGCTGCCGGGCACAGACCACGCCGCAATTTCCACCGAGGTCAAGGTTGTTGAGGCTCTGGCAAAAGAGGGCATTGGCAAGGCGGACTTGGGGCGCGAAAAGTTCCTGGAGCGCGTTTGGGACTGGAAGCGGATCTACGGCGGGCGCATTGTGGAGCAGCTGAAAAAACTTGGCTCCTCCTGCGATTGGTCTCGGGAGCGCTTCACGTTGGACGATGGCTGCTCCAAGGCCGTTGTGGAGGTTTTCAACAGGCTTTATGAGAAGGGCTTGCTCTACCGCGGCGAACGCATTATCAACTGGTGCCCGCACTGCATGACCACGCTTTCCGACGCTGAGGTGGAATACGCCGAACATGACGGCAATTTTTGGCACCTGCGCTATCCTCTCGCCGACGGCAGCGGCTATCTCGAGCTGGCCACTACCCGCCCAGAAACTATGCTGGGAGATACCGCCATTGCCGTGCACCCGGACGACGACCGCTACGCACATTTGGTCGGCAAAACGGTGATATTACCGCTCGTCGGGCGTGAGATTCCAATAGTCGCCGACAGCTACGTTGAGCGCGATTTCGGCACCGGTGTGGTCAAAATCACCCCCGCGCACGACCCCAACGACTTCGAGGTCGGCAGACGGCACAGTCTGCCAATCATCAATATCATGAACGATGACGGCAGCATGAACGCCAAGGCAGGCGAATATGCCGGGCTGGACCGCTACGAATGCCGCAAACAAATCATCGCCGCGCTGGACCAGCAGGGCTTTTTGGTCAAAGTCGAGCCGATGAAACACAACGTCGGCGCGCACGACCGCTGCCACACCGTGGTGGAACCCATGGTATCACTGCAATGGTTCGTCAAAATGGAAGAGCTGGCTCAGCCCGCAATCGATCTCGTCAAAAACGGCGACACCAAATTCGTCCCCGACAGGTTCAGCAAGGTCTACTACCACTGGCTGGAAAATATCCGTGACTGGTGCGTCAGCCGCCAGATCTGGTGGGGACACCGCATCCCCGCTTGGTATTGCGCCCACTGTGGAGAAATCACCGTCAGTAGGGGCACGCCACCGGCGTGCCCGCATTGCGGCAGTAGCAACATAAAGCAGGACGAAGACACTCTGGACACCTGGTTCTCCTCCGCGCTCTGGCCCTTCTCAACCCTCGGCTGGCCTGATAACACACCCGATTTCGCGCACTATTACCCCACTTCAACTCTCGTGACAGGCTACGACATCATCTTCTTTTGGGTAGTGCGCATGATGTTCTCCGCCGCAGAATATACCGGCAAAGCGCCGTTCAGCACTGTGTTTATCCACGGTATTATCCGCGACGCGCAAGGACGCAAGATGTCCAAGTCGCTTGGCAACGGGATCGACCCGCTAGAAGAAATTGCCAAATACGGCGCGGACGCACTGCGCTTCACTCTGGCCACCGGCAACAGCCCCGGCAACGATATGCGGTACAGTGAGGAAAAAGTCAGCGCAAGCCGCAACTTTGCAAACAAGCTATGGAATGCGGCGCGTTTTGCGCTCATGTATCTTGGCGACGAGACTCTGCCGCAGGGCTTGCCCGGCAATCTGACGCTTGACGACAAGTGGATTCTCTCCCGCCTAAACGCCCTCACGCGCGAGGTGACCGAAAACCTTGAGAAATTTGAGCTTGGGCTTGCGGTTCAAAAACTCTACGATTTCTTGTGGGACGAGCTCTGCGACTGGTATATTGAGCTGGCAAAAATTCGCCTGAACGCAGGCGGCAAGGCCAAAACCGATACCCTGCGCGTGCTCTGCCATACACTCAATGCGGCCGTTCGCTTGCTGCACCCGTTCATGCCGTTCATCACGGAGGAAATTTGGCAGGCGCTGCCGCATATTGGCGACACTATCATGCTGGCACCGTTCCCGGAATACAGTGCCGAGCTGGATTTTTCCGCCGCAGAAGCTGAAATGGCACGGCTCATGGAGGCTATACGTGCTCTGCGCAGCCGCCGCGCGGAGATGAACGTTCCGCCAAGTAAACGCGCAAAACTCTATATACAAACCGAGCAGCGAGAAACCTTTACCCGCGGCGTTGATTTTCTGCAAAAGCTGGCGGGGGTTTCGGACGTGCTATGGGACGAAACGCCGCCTGCAGACGCTGTTCAGGTGGTGACCGCCGACGCCGTGTTATTCATCCCGCTTGGCGACCTGGTTGATTTGGACGCAGAACGCGCGCGCCTTGGCAAAGAGCTTGAGCAGACGCAGAAGCTCCTTGCGGGCGTACAGGCAAAGCTCGGCAATGCGGAGTTCAGCTCCCGCGCACCGGCTCATATTGTGCAGCAGCAGCGCGACACTGCCGCCGCTCTGGAGCAGAAAATATCCCTCTTGGCTGATAGTCTATTAAATCTTGGCTCTTAAATGTGAAAATACACCTGTACGTCTAATATCTAACAGCTTATTTGACAATAGCCGCACAATTCTGTTATACTGCAACGGTACGGCGTGTGCGTTGCCTATTTTGTTGTGCAGGAGATATTAGATGAAGCGTTTTTATGCGCTTGGCGCGATTTTGCTGGCGTTGGTGCTGACTTTCAGCGGCTGTTGGTTTTCCGATGAGCCGGAGCCTACGGACGGCACAGACTACAGCAGCACCCTCACCACTACACGGGAGCCAAACACTCCTGCGCCGACCAGCACAGCGCCCCCGCCAACATCACCGCCCGAAGCGATTAACATAAGCCTTTCGCCCAAAACAGACGAGGAGCTTGTGCGCTCCGGCGCGGAGTTTGCTTTGCGCTTGCTGTGGGATGCTTTGCCGATAACGGAAGATGAGGAACGTGTCGTTATTTCTACCTGGAAATTCCGCACAAAAAAGCAGGTTGACAACGCTTGGTGCGCTCTATTTTCCGAAAGCGCACAAAAGGCTTTGACTAATCAAAATGATCCGCCTTACTGGCCTATGAACATTACTTCTTATAAGGACGCGCAAATTCCGCAGCAGCTTATTTGGAATTCTTACAGCTTTGAAGACAATGGCGAAATCATGGGTATGGATAAGTACACCACAAGGCACGATTTCAGTAAACTTAGTGTGAAAGAATATGACGCAAACCGGTGGATTGCCGCTGTGCCGTATGCAAATTGGGCGGATAACGAGCTGCCTCAAGCGCAGGACCTGTATCTTCTGACCATTGACGGCGGCAAGCTCGATTCAATCCGCTGGATCGGCAACCGAAAAACGAAAGAGGGCTTCCCCACAAAAACGGAGCTTGCCGGCTTGCTGCCTGCCGACGACGCAATCTACAACACATTGCGGCTGGCGCTCGCTTGGCTCTTCCCCTTTTTTCCCTATAATAGCGACGACTTGTGGAGCAACCCGGCCGACCCTGATGCTGCCCGGTTCTACAAAATTGACTCCACGCTTGGCTTGAAAACGCTTGACGACCTAAAGAAGCAACTTGATATGCGCCTCACGCCCAATATGTATGAGCTTGACGAAGCGTGCTACAAAACTATTGACGGCGCGTTGTATCGGCAAACGCCCAGCACGGGGTATTCATGGTATGAATGGCGTTGCGTGGCTCTTTGGAAACTGAACAGCGTTAACGGAGTTGATACATATCGCTTCGATTCCACAATTCGCGGAGAAGGATGCGCAGAAACGCACTCATATACCATAACGTTCAATGGCGGCAAATTAGCGTCTATGGAAGAAATTGACAAATATGCAGACTGAACGCCTAACAAACACGCCGGCCCACATCGCCCGTGCAGCATCTCTCCTGCGCGCCGGGGAATGCGTCGCCGTACCCACCGAAACCGTCTACGGGCTTGCGGCAAACGCGCTTGATGTAGCCGCAGTAGCGAAAATTTTTGCCGCCAAGGGCAGACCCGCCGATAACCCGCTGATCGTTCACGTGCTCTGCGTGGAGGATATGATGCCGCTGGTGAAAGAACTGCCCGAATGCGTGAAGCGGCTGGCATCCCCGCTGGCTTATGTTACCGAGCAAAACACTTTGCGCACTCCGCAAGGTTATAAACGTCTTCCTAAAAGCGTTGCTTTCTTCCCGGGACCGCTGAGCGTGATATTGCCCAAGAGCGCCGCCGTGCCTGATATTGTTTCCGGCGGGCTGGACACAGTCGCGCTGCGTATCCCCGCGCACCCGCTGGCAAGGGCTGTGCTGCGCGAGGCGGGGATTCCACTTGCCGCGCCGTCGGCCAACCGCTCCGGATCGCCCAGCCCCACCTGTGCCGGGCACGTTCTGGACGACATGGACGGGAAAATCGCTGCAGTGCTTGATGGCGGCGAGTGCTCCATAGGTGTGGAATCCACCGTGCTGAGCCTTGCAGGCGATGTGCCGGAACTCCTGCGTCCGGGCGCGGTGACGGCAGAGCAGCTGCGCGAGGTATTGGGCGAAGTGCGCATATCATCGGCTGTGCTGTCGGATCTTAGCGATGGCGAAACCGCCGCGTCGCCCGGCATGAAATACCGCCACTATGCACCAAAAACGCCGGTTGTCCTCCTGCGCGACAGCAGTGAATCCTATGCAGCCTGGTGCGGCGCGAATGACTGCATGGCGCTGTGTTTTGCGGAGGATGCGCAATATCTGCGTGTGCCGTGTTTTTGCTACGGCGGGCGCGAGGACTACGACGCTCAGGCGCGGCTATTGTTTGACGGCTTACGGACGCTGGATGAATCTGGCTTTGCTCCGCTGATTGCCGCCCATGCGCCGGAGCCGATTGGGGTTGGCTTGGCGGTTTATAATCGTCTGCTGAGGGCAGCCGGCTTCCGAATATTGGATGTCTGACGGCGCAATTGGTAATCACTCCCTTTGTTGGGATTGGTACCGTGCGTTGTTTTATTATATACAATTGATTTAAGCACAGACTAAACTCGGGAAGGTAATTGTTGAAATATAAACAAATAAATACGCTGATGTTTAGCTATTTTGTTTGTATTCACTCTAAGCAGCTGCTCTCACCAGCTGGTGAGAGCAGCTGCTTAGAGTCGCCTAATAGCTATAAAAACGCGCATATTCGTGCGGTAACTCTGCACACAACGCATTGATTTTCCGATAGACAAACGAATCAACGCAAAAAGCCGCGCCGCTTTTTTAATAAACTTGCAATTGCGCCGTAAATACTGTATAATATCTCACAATAAGAATTGGAGGCAGAAATGAATTTATTTTTTGCACTTGCTCAGTCGTCCGATGGCAGTGGTTCAAATCCGTGGTCAATGATTGGGATTATGGTGGCAATGTTCGCCGTAATGTATTTCGTGATGATCCGTCCCCAGAAGAAGCGCCAAAAAGAAGAACAGGCTATGCGCGAGAACATTGATATCGGCGACGAAATCACCACAATCGGCGGGATTATGGGGCGCGTCGTCACGGTCAAAGAGGACGCGATAATCATTGAGACCGGAGCGGACAGAGCCAAGCTGAAGCTTGCCCGCTGGAGCGTGAGCGTCAACAATACTACCAACGATAAGCTCCAGAAGGAGCGCGAGGAAAAAGCGGCGGCTCAGGAAAAAGAACGCGCCGAAAAGGGCAAAAAAGGCAAAAAGGGCTGACCATGGACGCCGACTGGGAAACGCTGCGCACTGCGTGTGAGGCTTGCCGCGCCTGTCCGTTGGGCGAAACGCGCGGTAAGCTGGTTTTTGGGGTTGGGGTTCAGGACGCGAAGGTGCTATTTGTGGGCGAAGGTCCCGGGGCGCGCGAGGACGAGCTTGGTGAACCGTTCGTTGGGCGCAGCGGTCAGCTGTTGGATCAGTATTTTGCGGCAATCGGGCTGGATCGGCACACAAATATCTACATCGCCAACATGGTCAAGTGCCGCCCGCCGTTGAACCGCGATCCAAGCCCGGCGGAACAGGACGCCTGTCTGCCATGGCTGCGTGCGCAGGTGAAGATATTGCGCCCAAAGGTGATCGTTTGTGTCGGCAGGATTGCGGCGCAGCGGCTGATTCGCAAGGATTTTGCCGTCACGCGGGAGCACGGGCAGTTCTTTCAGCGCGGCGAATTCTTGATGATGGGCACGTTCCACCCGGCGGCACTGCTGCGCAATCCAAACCAAAAACCCGCCGCGCTGGAGGATTTTTTGGCACTGCGGGACAAGCTCGCCGAGCTTGCGCAGCTTGGCGCACCCAACCTTTAGGAGGAGAACTGCTAAACAATGAAAAAGCACACGACTCCCGCGCGTATTGTTGCAATAATATTGGCTTTGCTGATGGTGCTCAGCGCGGCGGCGGTGGTTTTCGGCGTGCTTGCCGGTAACGCCGGCGCGGCAGAGCTGAGCGCTGCCCCAATCCCCAACACCGGCATTGCGGAGGACTGGATTTTCTACGTCCTCGGCGGCGCTGTTTTGCTGGCGACGGCGTGCATTTTCTTGCCGCGGGTGATTAAGAAAAAGCCGCCCAAAGACGATGATGACGACGAGTTCTAACCATATTATGGACACTGCATCTGCCGCCGCATCCACAATCGCTGCAATTGCCACGCCAAACGCGGCTGGCGGTATTGGGCTTGTGCGCATATCGGGTACGGACGCGCTGCGTGTTGCGGCGCGTGTTTTTATGAGCAAAAGCGGCGTTGATGTTGCAAAATCGTGTGGATATCGCGTGTATTATGGTCACGTTCGCGCGGAGGACGGCGCTGCGCTCGACGAGGCGCTTTGCACCGTTTTCCGCGCACCAAAAAGCTACACGGGCGAGGATTGCGCCGAAATATCGTGCCACGGCGGGCTGTATATCACCAAGCGCGTTTTGCGGGCGGTGCTGGCGGCGGGGGCAAAACCTGCGCGGGCGGGCGAATTCACTGAACGCGCGTACCTAAACGGGCGCATCGCGCTGGAGCAAGCGGAGGCAGTCGCCGCGCTGATTTCCGCACAGGGCGAGAGCGCACTCAAGGCGGCAAACGGCGTGCTCGGCGGCGCGTTGGGGGCAAAAATCGCCGCGCCGGCTGATAATATTGCCGAATGTGCTGCCCAAGTCGCCGCGTGGGTGGACTACCCCGACGAGGATATTCCAGAACCGAACAGCGCGGCGCTGCTTGCGCGATTATTGCCCGCGCGGGCTGATTTGGCGGCACTATTGAAGAACTACGAGAACGGGCGCGTCCTGTTGGAGGGCGCGGACGCCGTCATTTGCGGCAGACCGAACACCGGCAAATCCACGCTAATGAACCTGCTTTGCGGGACGAATCAAGCGATTGTGACGGATATCCCCGGGACGACGCGCGACGTGCTGGAAGCGGCGGTGCGGCTGGGCGAAATCCCGCTGCGGCTGGCAGATACTGCCGGTTTGCGGGTCGGCGGCGACGTTGTGGAGCAAATCGGCGTTGAACGCGCACGCGCGCGGATTGCTGCTGCCGACTTAGTTTTTGCGGTGCTGGACGGCTCTGCGCCCCTCACGGCGGAGGACAGGGAGCTGTTGGAGGGCTGTGCGGCGCGGCATTGCGTGATTATTATCAACAAAACGGATTTGCCATCGGCTATCGCTCAAGATGATTTGGCAAAATATGGTAAGCAAGTGGTGCGGCTATCTGCCAAAACCGGCGACGGGCTCGGCGAATTGCGCAGAGCTGTGGAGGATATTCTTGGCACGGCTGAGTTTGACCCCGCCGCCGCCATGCTGATAAACGAGCGTCAGCGTGAATGCTGCGGGCGGGCAGAGCGGAATCTGACCGAAGCGGCGAGTGCGCTGCAAAGCGGCATGACCTTGGACGCGGTGCAAATTTTGCTTGACGACGCGCTGAACGCCCTGTTGGAGCTGCGCGGACAGCGTGCGTCCGAAGCTGTCACAAATGCGGTTTTTTCGCGGTTTTGCGTAGGCAAATAGGCGGCAACGTCCTCGAACGCCGACGCTTTGGATGAAAATCCGCTCGGTGACTCATCGCTGACGCTTTGCCCCATAATTTGCCTTTTACTCAACAACCCCAAAGCGATATGTGGTTCGTGAGCGGTACGGGCGATTCGGCGAAAACACGCAGTCGGCGGCCCTCGCGCTGTTTGGCGTGTCCGGCGGGAACTGCGTTTCCAAGCAAAAGCCGCAGCGTCGGGCAAGAGACCTGCCGCGTTTCCCGATTTTGCCGCTGAGAAAATTGCCTGTGTATAGCTGGAAGCCCGGCATGTCGGTAGTCATGGTGAGCGTGCGCCCGCTGAGACTGCTGACCTGAACCTTGCCGCCGGAGTTTAGGCAGAAATGGTGGTCATAACCATCGGCAAGGCGTAGCTGCGTGTTTCTCTCCCTAATTCTTTCTCCGAGACCCGTAGCTTCGCGGAAATCAAACGGCGTGCCGTCAACTGCGCACGGTTCGCCGTCCGGCAAAAGGCGCGGGTCTATCGGCTGATAAAAATCCGCGTCAGCTTGCAGAATGTGACGCAAAATCTCACCGTAAGTATTCAGAGTCCAGTACGTGTGATTGGTGAAATTCAGCACCGTGGGTTCGTCGGTTTTGGCAAAATAATCAATGTTTAGTTCGCTGCCGTCGAACGTGTATGTCACCTGCGCGCGCACCCTGCCCGGGAAGCCGTAGCTCACCGGGCTGGTGTAGCTCAGCGTGACCGATTGCTCGCCGCTAATCTCAAAATCCCAGATCGCGCCCGAAAACTCGCCGCCGCCGTGCAGAAAAACCGCGTTCACGTTTTCCGGTACGCGGTAAAACGCATCGCCCAGCATGAAGCCGCCGCCGCCGATTCGGTTTGCGTATCGCCCAACTGTACGCCCGTGAAAATCCTTGTCGTTGAGGTAGCCCTCGAAGGTGTCGAAGCCCAAGACAACGTCGCCCGGAACGCCGTTTTTGTCAGGCACAACAAGGGCTTGCAGCGCCGCGCCGTAGGTCAAAATGTTGGCGTATCGCCCGCCCTGCGCCTCAATTTTCAGCAGGTGAACAAAGCGCCCGTCGGGCAGGATTCCGAAAACTTTTTTGGTGACCATGTGATGCTCCTTAATAAAAAAATTCCCAGTTATGGGCTTCCCCATATTCTTGACAAATTTGACTGTTCAATTCGCCATAATTTGCTTTTGAATAAACAAGCACATGATAGTTGCTCTTAATTTCCGTGAGCTCTCTGTTTTCTTCGGAAAAGTCGGCGTTATAAATATTAAAGTAATAATCTTCATTTTCAAAGCTCAGCCAACCGCCGCCAGGAACTACTTCGCTAAGGTAGTCATAGTCGGTAATGCCCAAAACCTCAAGAAAATCTGCCATTGGCATATTCTTTGTTAACGCTGAAAAGACGACGCCCGCCGTTGAACTAAATCCGGCGCATTTGAGCCTGTCGCCATATTCTTCCGCCATCATTTCTAAAGTTGGCGGACTTTGTGTAGCATAGAAAAAATACGAAAAGTTTTCGGAGGGGTCGCCAACGCATTCCGCTCCTGCGCCGCCCGCCGCTGCGCCGGTATATGTTATTGCAGGGTGTTCAGTTTTCAGATCGTTGAGGGTTTTCCCAAGCTCGCTGAAAAACGCAGGCAGTTCGTCCGTTTTTTGGGGTGCGGGGTCGGATTTGTCAGCGCCGCAAGAGCTCAGCAAAAGCAACATGGCGATTAGGGCGGCAAAAAGCTTTTTCATGGAAACCTCCGTATTTTTTGACTCAATCAGAGTCGTGTGCGTTAGAATCACAAATCGGCAAAAAGCCAGTGTTTTCAGGGTCTGCGTGGCGTGATTATATTCAACATGCACGCTTTTTACAGCTCGTTCGCCACAATCTGTCCCAAGGACTGCGCCTTGCGTATGCACTCCAGCTTGCCCTGCACGGTGAGCAGCCATTCGGGCGCTTG
>JAITOD010000095.1 GCA_031290105.1 Oscillospiraceae bacterium | reverse complement strand
GCAGTAATAACAACGCATTTATGAATCAATACCGCAAGAAATATGCCTGAAAATACGAATATAATTTACAAAATTGTGCTATATAATCGAGTATATAGCCTGTACTTATCCGACGGATTGGCAGGAGCTTTTTCATCAATCAAGGGAAAGGGCTTGCAAGATCCGTGATTATGTGCAGCGCAAGCTCTCGGATTTGTTGATCAGCGTCCGCATTCCCTTGCAATCCGCCGTAAAATGCACTATAATACAAGTAACTAAAGAGCGGCAAAGAAAAAAGGGGGGACGCGCCGTGCACCGCCTAAAAGAAATCATCCGCGAAAAGATGTCGGAGTCCGTCAAGGCGGTATTGCCAATCATTGCCATCATTGTGGTGCTTTCATTTACGATTGCGCCGCTGCCAAGCGCAGTGCTGTTGTCTTTCCTGGTTGGGGCGGTGCTGTTGATTGCGGGCATGAGCCTGTTCAACTTGGGCGCCGAAACCGCCATGATTCCCATGGGCGACGAAATCGGCTCCTTCATCACAAAATCCCGCCGCCTTTCGGTGATGATTCCAATCTCATTGCTCATCGGTATTTTGATAACCGTTGCGGAGCCTGACCTGCAGGTGCTTGCCAATCAGGTGCCCACCGTGCCGGACGCGGTGCTGACCATTTCCGTTGCCGTTGGGGTAGGGCTGTTTCTGGTGATTTCACTGTTGCGTATGCTTTTTTCTATAGCCCTGCCGCATATCCTGCTGGTCTGCTATGCATTGGTTTTCGGATTGATGGCGTTTGTGCCCAAGGACTTCATTGCCATTGCCTTTGACTCGGGCGGCGTGACCACCGGCCCCATGACTGTGCCGTTTATCATGGCTATGGGCGTGGGCATAGCCTCCATACGCCGGGATAAGCACGCGGCGGCGGATAGCTTTGGGCTGGTGGGGCTTTCCTCAATCGGACCGGTTATCAGCGTGCTTATACTCGGCTTGCTTTACCGCCCGGACGGCAGCGACTACGTCGCGCCGGTGATTGCGCAAATTACTGACTCGCGTGAAATGTGGCTGCAGTTCACCGATATTTCCGGCGGATTCGCTTTTTATTGCAAGGATACGCTTTTGGCGCTGGGACCCATTGTGCTTTTTTTCGGTGTATTTCAAATCCTTGGGCGCAGGCTGAACAAACGCCGGCTAATCCGTATTCTGGCGGGTATTGTTTATACCTATGTGGGGCTGGTATTGTTCCTGACGGGAGTGAATGTGGGCTTTATGCCGGCGGGGCACCTAATCGGCAGAAGCCTTGCGGAGCTTGCTAACCCGTGGATTCTTATCCCAATAAGCATGGTTATCGGCTACTTCATTGTGGCGGCAGAGCCCGCAGTGCATGTGCTCAAGGCACAGATTGAGGAAATTTCCTCCGGCGCAATCTCCTCCAAAGCCGTAAACATAAGTCTGTCTGTCGGCGTGATGATTGCCCTTGCGTTGGCAATGGTGCGCTTGCTGACGCACCTGTCGATTCTCTGGTTCCTGATTCCCGGCTACGCAATAGCCATTCTGCTCGCTTTCCGGACGCCCAAAATCTTCACCGCCATCGCGTTCGATTCCGGCGGCGTGGTCTCCGGCCCCATGGCAACAACCTTCCTGCTGCCGCTGGCGATAGGCGTTTGCAGCGCCCTGGGCGGCGACATCGTTACCGAAGCGTTCGGCGTTGTTGCCATGATTGCCATGACGCCGCTTTTAACAATACAAATCATGGGCTTTATCTACAAACTCCGCACAGGAAAGGGCGAAGAGAACGAAAACCTTTTGGATATCCCCGTTGATGATGTTGAAATCATTGAATAGCGCGCCGCTGTATTACCAGACGCAGTTATTGATACCGCCGTCTAATATCAAAAGTCCAGAACAGTCCGGAAAGAAGGCTCACCTTGCTTGGTATTGAATTGATGATTGCCATTACCGACCGCAGCTACTGCGACGACTTTGTTGCGCTTTTTGAGCACCATGGTCTGCCGCTTACGCTCATTGCGCTTGGCGAGGGCACCGCGCCGAAGGAAACGCTGGAGATGCTGGGGCTTGTGGATGAACCGGAGAAGGCGGTGCTTTTTTCCGTGGCGCGGTACGAAAAAATCCGAAAAACGCTGAAGGATCTGCGGAAAAGCTTTGGCATACGCGCCCCGGGCACAAGCGTTGCGCTGACTATTCCGCTCAGTTCTGTTGCGGGGCACTCCGTGGAAAATTATCTGTCCTTCCCCAACCGCAGGTTTGAGAGCGAGGAGCATCTGCGTCATCATTTACAGAATCACCAACATATGGAAAGGAATGAAAAGGATATGTCTGACCCTGAAGCCTTTGAGCTGATTATCGCAATCGCAAACAATGATTACGGCGACATGGTGGTGGAGGCCGCCACAACCCGCGGCGGAGCAACCGGCGCAACGCTTATCCGCGCGCGCGGCGTCAGCGCAAAGGAGGACCGGCATTTTTTCGGCATCTCCCTTGCCGATGAAAAGGAGATGGTGCTTATTGTTTGCCGAGCCGCCTGTAAAAACAAAATCATGAAGGCAATTGCGGATTACGCCGGCTTGCAGACGAAGGCGAAGGCAATTGTGTTCTCTGTGCCGGTCAGCGCCGCCGAGGGATTGTGGATTCTTGAAGACGAGGATAACCGGGAAGAGAGATAGCGGTTATACGGGCGCGGAAACAGTATTTACCAATTATCTCACTTTGTGCGCAAAAAACTTGATGAATTTTCGCTATTTTTTCTGTATGAGAAATCCCCCCCGCATTATGCGTTATAATACCTCCATCGTCATTAATTTTGGAGGAATTTACTATGTATTGTTCATCATGCGGCAACCAAACAAGCGACGACTCGGCGTTCTGCGATCAATGCGGCGCTGCACTGGAGGCGGCGTCTGCCCCGCCTGTTCAGCAATACGCCCCGCAGCCGCAATATGCCCCGCAACCTGTTCAGCAATATGCCCCGCCGCCTGCCGCCCCGCCGAGAACCGTGCGCACGCTGACCCGCGAGTTCAAGGAGGGCACGAAGCTTCCGCTGATTGCGGGGATTTGCATGGTGGTTTCGGTGCTGGCGGCGATTCTAAATGCGGCGTTCATCCCATACAATGGACGCCTCGTGGAACGCCATGTGACGGGAACAGTCTTTTGGGGAGCTGCAATAATCGCAATTCCGGCGATTTTGTTCGCCGTGTTCGCGTTTTCAAAAAAGAAGCGGGTTGGTCTGTTTGCAATACCATTGGTGCTTGGTCTTGTGGCGGTTTTCACCGCAAGAAGCAACATATTTCCTTCTTATTATTTGTTTGGTCATATATTTTCATATATAAGCACTATACGAATAATCTCTTATGTTGCACTTCTTATAATTTTTGCGCTAACGGCTTTTTGCAAAATCAAAGGCACAACGCCGCTGATTATAATTTGCGGTATAAACGTTGCGGCTTTA
Source organism: Oscillospiraceae bacterium (assembly GCA_031290105.1). Lineage (GTDB taxonomy): Bacteria > Bacillota > Clostridia > Oscillospirales > Acutalibacteraceae > WRKY01. The sequence continues at coordinate 16,148 of JAITOD010000095.1, read as the reverse complement.
CTTTATGAGTTTATATTGTTAAGTCGCGCGTACGGCTATGACGGCTACATGCACCAAGCTCAAATTGACCTTTTACCGATGTTTTTCTTTCTCGCCGCAATTCTGCTCCTGTCGCTCGGGCCGGAGAAGACGCCCAAAGAAACAATACGCCTTGTCGCCGCGCTGCAGCCTGTGTATCCGCAAGTGCCGTATGGTCAGCCGGGCTATTATGTCCCCGCCGTTTACGACGTGCCGAACACGGGCTTGAACGTGCTGGCTTTTCTGGTCCCGGTGGCGGGGCTGATAATGTACCTGTCGATGAAAGACCAGACGCCAATCAAGGCAAAATCAGTTGGCAAAATGGCGCTGATTAGTATATGCATAATCGTCGGCGTAAATGTTCTCTTCTACGGCGGGATTATTTTGCTCAGGGGTTTCGCATCTCTAAGCTGAGCTTAACCGCGCCCTGCTTACGCGCGCGGAGCTTTAATTAATTCCGTAATCAGCCGCCCAACCTTATATGGATCGCCGCAGCCGAGTGTTATCACCAGGTCGTCCGGCTGTATTCGCTCCGCAACATAGTCCGCAATCTCCTCAAACGTTGGGAACCATACGCTGTCCGGGATTTTCGCTGCCAAATCCGCAGTATGAATGCCGTATGTGTTCACCTCGCGCGAGCCTTTGATTTCGGTCAGCACGGCGTAGTCCGCAATTTGCAGCGCCCGCGCAAAGTCGTCCAGAAGCATCGCCGTGCGGCTGAACGTGAACGGCTGAAAAATCGCCCATACCTTGCGGTACCCCATGCCCATGGCGGCCCTCAGCGTAGCCTCAAGCTCTTTTGGGTGGTGTGCGTAGTCGTCCGCAATGGTGATGCAATCGCTGTGTTCGGCACCGCCAATTTCACCGTTCGCGGAAGGCGATGAACGTCTTCCTGCGGGCGTTACCCGCGCCATTATTTCAAACCTGCGCCCCGCCCCGCCGAATGACGCCGCCGCCGCGACCGCGTCCTCCCAATCAACGCCCGCAAGCTTGCAAGCCGCCAACGCCGCCAACGCGTTGTGAACATTATGCACGCCCGGTGTGTTGAGTTTAACAGAGTAAGCCGCGCCGTCCGCAATGAGCGTGAATCGCGGCAGCTGGCGCTCGAGGGTGATGTTTTCCGCGCGGGCAAAGCAATCCGCACCTGTGCCGACGGGTACCATGTGCTTGCCGTCAAGATTCGCCACAGCAAGGCGCGTGTTCTCGTCGTCCGCGTTGTAGATTACAGTCTGCGCCGCCGCCGCAAAGCGTGTGAACGAAGCGCGCAGCTTCTCCATGGTCTTGAAGTATTCCATGTGGTCAGCGTCAATGTTGAGGATAACGGCCGTTGTTGGCGAGATTTGCAGGAACGTATCCGCAAATTCGCAGGATTCCACAACCATTATTTCTCTGCCGCCGTCGATGCCGTTTGTGCCCGTCAGCGGCAGCTTTCCGCCGATAACCGCGCTCGGGTTTTTGCCGCACTTCAGTAAGATGTGCGCAATCATCGCCGTGACGGTGGTTTTGCCGTGCGTGCCGCTCACGCCGATTGTGTTGCCGTAGCCGCTACCGTCGCGGCAGGTTCTGCCGTCGCGGCAGGTTCTGCCCTCCGTGAGCACGCCAAGCAGCTTTGCCCGCTCATATGTGGGTATGCCGGATTCCCGCGCCGCGCTCAGCTCCGGATTATCCGCCAAAAGCGCCGCTGTGAACACAATCAGCTCCGCGCCGCCGATGTTCTCAGCGCTTTGCGGCATTGCTACGGGTATTCCCAACGCCCGCACGCGCTCGAGTGTCTCGCTCTCGCCGCTGTCCGACCCGGTGACGGCAAAGCCGCGTGAGTACAGAATCTCCGCCAGCGGGAACATTCCAGCGCCGCCAATGCCGATGAAGTGCACGCGGCACGGCCGGCCAATCAATTTGCGCAAAAGCTCCATGCGCCCCTCCCAAAAGCTGTTCTATCTGCTAGTATAGCCGAAAAACGGCGCTAATGTTATCCTTTGGCATCAAACCAGGTCCTGCCGCTGTGCACATCTGCCCGCAGAGCCACAGAAAGCTCCGCCGCGCCCTCCATCTCCTCCTGCAGGAGCCGCTCTGCCATAGCCTGTTCCTCCAGCGGAGTTTCAATAATCAGCTCATCGTGCACCTGCAGTATCAGCGTTGCCGCCATGTGTTCCTTCGCAAGCCGCGCCGAGACCCGCAGCATTGCACGCTTGATGATGTCCGCCGCCGTGCCCTGTATCGGCATGTTGCGCGCAACACGTTCGCCAAACGACCGCGTGTTGAAGTTGCTTGCGGTCAGCTCCGGCAACGCGAGTGTGCGCCCGGATAGCGTCCTCGCGCAGCCGCACTCCTTAGCCCGTGCGATTGCCTGCGCCATGTATTCGCTCACGCCGGAATACGCCGCAAAAAAGCTTTTGATATATTTCTCCGCCTCAAAGCGCGAAACGCCGATATCCGCCGCCAGCGAGAACGCGCTGATGCCGTAGACTATCCCGAAGTTGACAGCCTTTGCCCGGCTGCGCAGCAGGGGAGTGACCATTTCCTGCGGCAAACCGAACACCTCCGCCGCCGTGACCGTGTGAATGTCCTTGCCGTCGCGGAAGGCTTGCAGCAAGCGCTCGTCATGCGCCATGTGCGCCAAAACCCGCAGTTCAATCTGCGAGTAGTCAGCGTCCACCAGCACACAGCCGTCCTTTGCCCGCAGATATCGGCGAAGCTCCCGCCCAAGCGGTGTGCGCACAGGAATATTCTGCAAGTTAGGTTCGCTGGAGGACAGCCGCCCCGTGCGTGTTTCTGCCTGGTTGAGCGTGGAGTGAACGCGTCCGTCGTCCCGCACAGCGCGCAGCAAGCCGTCGCAGTATGTTGCGGCCAGCTTGCTCAGCTTGCGGTATTCCAAAACGTATGCCACAATCGGGTGCTCCTGCGCAAGCTTCTCCAAGATGTCCGCATTTGTGGAGTAGCCGCTTTTCGTCTTCTTGCCCGCAGGGAGTCCCAGCTTGCCGAATAGGACCTCTCCCAGCTGTTTTGGCGAGAGAATGTTGAATTCCTCACCCGCCAGCGCCCAAACCTCCTGCTCTGCCGTGAGGAGCTGCTCCTTGATTGTTATGCCGAAATTGCGCAAGCCCTCCGAATCCAGCGCAAAGCCCTCGTGTTCCATGGAAGCGAGCACCGCCGCCAGCGGTAGTTCCAGCTCTTTATATAGCCCGTCCTGCCCGCGCTCACCCAGCTCCGTCTCCAGCGCGGTGAACAGGCGCGGCAATACGGCGGCTGCTGCGGCGGAGTCATTGCCGTCAACATCATCAAATGAGGGAGCGGCGATGCCGTATTCCTGAGCAAGCCGCGCCGTGCCGTAATTTGAACGTCCGCTGCGCAGAACATACGCCGCAAGCCCCGCGTCCCCGGCAATGCCGCGCGCCCCAATCCCCAGCGCCAACGCCAGCCGTACCAGCGACTTTGCGTCGTTGGTGTATTTTGCGATTTTTTCGTCCTCCAGCAGCTTTTTGAGGAATGCGGTATACTCCGCGTTCAGCCCCTGCGCCAGTACCACCGAATCTGTCAGCGCAAAATACAGCCCCTCCTCGCCCAGAGCGCAATACGCCCGTTTATCCCCGCGCAGACGCGCAAGCAGAGCGCCCAAGTCGGTTTCCGCGCGCAGCGGAAGTGTGATATCCGCCGCGCCATCACGCTCCTGTGCGGATTCAGCGGGCTTGTCCGCCCGAAGATCCAGGCGCTCCAGGATCTTGAACAGCTCCAAATCCGCCAAAAATGCGGCGGCCTTTGCGGCTTGCGGCGGCTGTATGCAGTAAGCTGCGGCGTCGGTTTCCGGCAGGGGAGCAGTGCAGCAAATGCGCCCCAGCTCGCGGCTCATGAAGGCGCTTTCGCGTCCGGCAAGCAGCAGCGATTTCTGCCGCGCCTTCAGCTCCGGCGCGTCCGCGTCCACTGCGGCGTAAAGATTTTCCAGCGTGCCGTAGTGCGTCACCAAATCCCGCGCGGTTTTGTCGCCAATGCCCGCAACGCCGGGAATGTTGTCCGAGGAATCGCCGCAAAGCCCCTTGTATTCCACAAGCCCGCCCGGAGCAAAGCCGTATTCCTCACGAAAAACCTTCGGCGTCATGCGCCGCGTGGTAGCCTGTCCCTGCTTGGCGGTCGCCAAAAGTACCGTCACGTTTTCGCCGATTAGTTGCAGTGCGTCCCTGTCGCCCGTTGCAACATAAACCCTGTCGCCGTGTTCCGCTGCAGACTGCGCCAGCGTGCCCAGAATATCGTCCGCTTCGTACCCCTCCAACTCCAACGTGCGGATTCCCAGCAGCGGCAGCAGCTCCTTGAGCAGCGGGAATTGCTGCGCCAGTTCAGGCGGCATAGGCTTGCGTCCGGCTTTGTATTGCGCGTATTGCTCATGGCGAAATGTCGGCGCGCGCAAATCGAACGCGACCGCGACGGCGTTACACGCAGCGCCCATCTGAGACGGCTCGCCGTCGTTAAGCTCTTGCCGCAGTTTCAGCAGAATCTGCAGGAAGCCGTGCACCGCGTGAGTGAATCTGCCGTCCTTGGTGGTCAGCGGGCGCACGCCGTAATACGCGCGGTTGAGCAGGCTGTTTCCGTCAATGACCAAAAGCGTCATGCGTTCCACCGTTTTCCGCAGGATTGGCACACTGCCTGCGTTTGCGTTTTGGATTTGCTCTTGCTGTTTGTGATGGCGGGAATGATGAGGATCAGTCCGCAGGTGCAAATTGCCAAAAGAATCCACAGCGTCCAGCCAATGCAGCCGCGATTTTTAGTTTTGACCTTAGTGACAGGGAAATATGCAATATTGGTACTGCCGCAATGAGGACAACGCATAATTCTCACTCCTTTTGTTTTTATGTTACGTCTTTTTTGCGGGCATTGCCCGCGCGGACCTCGTCCATTTTGGCGCCGTCGAGTTTATATTTTGCCCGAAACACAAGGAAAGAACACAGCACAAACAGCGGCGGAATGGCAAACATCATCACCGAAATGCCCGTCTTCGTGCCATCTGCTTGCGCGTTGAGCTCGCCGTTGTATTGCGAAACCTTCAGCCCCACGCCGATAATCAGGCTCTGGATTGCGTACGCCGCCTTGAGCAGCAAGCTCTTCATGGAAAACACAACCGAATCTGTGCGCTCGCCGCTTCGGTATTCCTCGTAGTCCACAACGTCCGCAAGCATGGCTGTTTGCGCCACAAACATTGCGCCAACTCCCGCGCAGCCAATCATGCCGAAAACCAGAAACAGTGTAAAATTCTGCATAGCCTGACCTGCGGCAAACATGGCGATATACCCAAAAAAAGTCACGCACATTGCGCCCTTAACCACGTTTTTGCGTCCCCAACGCGACGAAAGAATCGGCAGCAGCACCAGGCCCAACGCCTGCCCCGCGCCCGCCGCCACGCCGAATTTGCTCATTAAATCCGCGTCGCCCAGCACCCACTTAAAGTAGTAAATCCCAAGCCCGGTCGTCAAATACCAACCCGTGTTGAAAAGAATCGCCGTGCACATAAACGCCAGCAGCTGGTCATTGTTTTTTATGACGGAAAAAGCCCGCTTGAGCGTGATTTTCTCCTTGGGTGTGTTGGGATAAATCCGCGGCATTTTTCGTGTTGAGAACACAGTCACCAACGCAGCTATCACCATCAAGCCGCCGCAGATTGCCGCCCAGCGTGTAAAGCCCATTTGGCTGCTTTCTGTGCCGTCTCCCAACATTTTAACCATACTAACCGTCAGAACAACAATAAGCATCTGTCCGCCGCCGCTGAACAGCCTGGGTATTGACGCGACGATGTTACGCTCCTTGGGCTTGCTTGTGAACGTGGGCACCATTGACCAATACGGAATATCCACCAAGGTGTAGCTCATGCCCCAAAGGACGTAGCAAACGCTGGCATAAATCCACAGCGCCATGCTTGGGTTTTGGCTGTCTATCCTAAAGCCCGGGTTGGCAAACATCAAAGCGAGCACTACGGCATTCAGCACCGTACCCATCAATATCCATGGACGGAACTTACCGTGCCGCGAGCGGGTATTATCCACAATCGTGCCCATCATGGGGTCGTTTATGCCGTCCCAAACACGGGAAAATGCCGCCACTATGCCGATAAATACGGAGTCAATCAGCAGCACATCAGTGAAGTAATTCATAAGGAAGGTGTTGAACAGCCCGTAGCTTAAATCCAGCCCAACGGCGCCCACGCCGTAGCCCAGCACCTCGCCCCAGTCAACACGCCGCGTCGTCTGCTCCATTATTCCTCACCCTTTGCCGTCGTTTCTGCCCGTATTTTGTCGTAGTATTCTTCGTCAATAAAATACTTTTTGCGATAGATGCAATATCCCGCAACAACAAAAGCCGCGGGAATAACCGTGATTGCAATGAGCAGCCAGCGGATTTCATCCATGCCGACTGCCTCGAGCAGGTCCTTGATTTGCCCGAGCTTTACGTTTTCTGTAATGGTTTGCTTTGCCGCTTGGTTTTCAAGCTCCGAAATGCCGTTTGAGATGCCAAGCAGACCCAGTGTAAGGAAGATTCCGGTAACCGCCGCCTGAGCGCACGCGCCGGACATTTGCGACACGAACGGGCGCACGGAGTAAATCAAGCCCTCCTGCCGCTTGCCCGTGCGGTATTCGTTGTATTCCACGCTGTTGGAAATGGAAACCAGCATTGTCATATAGAAGCCGTTGCCGCCAAGCCCCATAAAAATCTGACCGAACGCATAGCAGGCAAACAAAACATAAGGTGAGGAAACCGGAATCAGCAGTCCCGTGGTAAGGATAAACGCGCTGCCGGCAGCAAAAGACAGCATTGCCCCAAGAACGCAGCGCTTCCGCCCGTATTTGGCATGGAGTTTTGCAAGGAAAACGTTGGCGAGCACGCCGCCTATGGCATAGCCCACGCTGGAGAGCGGTATCAGCTTGCCGTCGTAGCCAAAGCGTAGGTAAACATAAAACATGGAGAGCGCGGACGTGAAAAGCCCCGAGGCAAAGGTTTGCATAAATATTGATAGGCTTGCCCAAAGCAGCTGGTCATTTTTGAGCACTACCTTGAAGATATCGCGCAGACTGAGCTTTGGAGCGCGTTCGGCGGCAAGCTCCGACGCTTTTGGCTCATGGACGCCGAAAAGTGTCAGGAACTGCGTGCCCCACATTGCGGCGCAGGCAATAACGGCAATGATGGGGTACGCAATAACCGCGCTGCCGCCGATTGCGTGTTTGCCGTTTGTGAGTAACGGGACAAGCAGGAACGCCAGCGCGGAGCCGACACTGCCGCAGAAGGTTGAAAGTGACGTAAGCTTGCTGCGTTCGCTCGGTATGCTTGTCAGCGCGGGCATCATGCCCCAATACGCAATGTCGTTAAGCGAATATGTTGCCGTAAGGAAGATGTTGGCGGCCGCGAGCATCACGATGAATTCCCAGCCGTCCAGCGGCAGCGAGAAGATGAGTATAAGCGCCAGCGCGGCAAAAACCATCCCGATAACAATCCATGGCTTGAAGCGCCCCCAGCGGCTTCTGGTGTTTTCCACCAGCCCGCCGATTAAGGGGTCGATAATCGCGTCAAACGCGCGGCACGCCACCATCACTATGCTAACCACGGTGAATTGGGGCGTCGTCAGGTTCTTTGTGTATATAATGAACGAGAACAGATAGCTTGTGTACATGGCGTAGAACATATCCCGTCCGGAGGTACCGAGCGAGAACATCCAGCGGTTGCGCTTGGGGTCTATTGTGCGCGGCTTTGTCATGGGGGACTCCCTCTATTATGTCAGATGTGAGCTGCAGAGCATTAAACGCTGTGCGCGTGAGTTTAATGTCTAATATCCGGAAGCGTAAAAGTCATCCATGTGTATGCGCTCACCATTCCGTTTGCGGCTGATTTCCGCTGCGGCGATTATTGCGTGGCTGGGCAGTGTCTGCTCAATGAAGGTGACGTCGCGCGTGTCCTCCGCCTTGCCGGAAAGCACATTGAGGAAGCGCAAAACCAAGCCTACGTCGCCGTTGCCGTGCCCGGGCAGCGCCAGCTTCAGCCCAAGACTGCGCCGTCCCTTGCCGAAAACGTTCAGCACCAAATCGTTGTGATTGCACAGCAGCTCGCCCTTTGTGCCCATGAAGTGAGACTTGCGGCAGCACTTTTGGCTGAACGCGGTCATGGTGTGCAGCGCGGTTTGTCCGTCGCCAAAATCGATGCTCACGGTCTGGTTGTCGCACACGTCGTTGTCGTTGAGGAATACGCAGCGCCCAAACGGACCGTCCCGCAGCACCTCATAAACGTCCGCTTTGTTTGCTTTTGCCTTGCCAGTCAAGCGCCGTTTTTTGAACTTGACAAAAGTGCTCTTATATAAAGGCGAGGTTATGTAGTGATATTCCGCATCGTATGGGCAGCTCTTTTTTGCCGCGCAGCCGCCAAGGCAGAACTCCGTCGCCCCGGCAGGCGCGTTTTCCCGCCGAAAATATTCCAAGCTACCTATGGAGCTGACCGACAGTGCCGGCTTTTCGTCAAAAAACCACTGTATCAGGTCGATATCGTGGCAGCACTTTGCAAGCAGGGCGGGGGTGGATTCCGCTTCGATTTTCCAGTCGCCGCGAACATATGAATGCGCAAAGTGAAAATAACCGATGTTCTCCGTGTGGTTAATCGTCACCAGCCTGCCAATTTCGCCGGAGCGAATCAGCTCCTTGATTTTCCCGTAATAGGAGTGATAGCGCAGCACATGGCAGACGACAATCCGTACGTCCTTAGCCTTCGCTTGCTCAGCCAGCGCGGCGCATTGAGCGTAATCGCCGGAGATGGGCTTTTCCATCAGTATGTCGTAGCCAAGCTCGATTGCGGGCTTCGCGATTTCAACGTGCGTCGCGTCCTGCGTGCCGATAATCAGCCCGTCGGCGATTTTGCCCTGAGCAAAAAGCGCTTCCGCATTGGGAAAACGGCGGGATTCCGGCACGTTAAAGCGCTCGCCGATATCCTTCAGCGCCTGCGGGGCTATGTCACACAGCGCAGTTATTTCCACCTCTTTTTTGCGCAAAAGACGCATGATGGTCAGGTATTCCGTGGTGCGGCTTCCCAGCCCGATTGCGGCGATTTTCAGCATAATAACAGACTCCCTTGTTTTAATAATAAGGCGTTGCCTACATTATATCACACCACGTTGCCGCTAGTCAATGCGCCCGAACGGGGGAGCTTTTTGCGCCTTACTCACCATGATTTTATTACTCTGCTAACCGCTGCTAACCGCTGCCGCAAAATTCTCAGTCTCCCGCGCATAGTCATCCAAACCCGCCGCCCGCAGCGCGCGTGACTTCTTCTCCAGGCGCACTGCCACATGCTCCAGGTATTCTGCCGCTTCGGGCGTATTGACCTTGGGCAGCTCGCCATAATATTCATACCCAAACGGAAACTTTTCCGTGCCCCTGTTAATTGCTGATCGTTCATTGCTAATCGCCTGCATCGCTTGTATCAGCAAGTAAAGCCGCCGCCCTTCGCGGACGACAGTCTCTTGCAAAATAGCGAACCCGTTGCCGCACAGCCACGCGCGGACCTCCTCAGCACGGCTCATTGGCTGCAGTATGAGCCGCTTGCCCTCGCTGCGAATCCAATCGCAGCGCCCCAGCAACCGCGCAATCAGCGTGCCGCCCATACCCAGCAGCAGAATGTCGTCGGCTTCGTGCGGCGCGATGTTATCCAAGCCGTCCGAAAGGCGCAGCTCCACGCGGTCGCTCAGCCCATAGAGCCTGAGCGTCTTTGCCGCATTGAGTAGCGGCTTTCCCGCAACGTCTGTGCCCAAACAATGCCCTGCTCCGTGCAGAGCAAGGTGAGCGCACAAATACGCGTGGTCAGTGCCGATATCCGCCACGTTGACCTTCGGACGCACCCAATCAGCCGCCTGCCGCAGACGCGGAGTCAGCCGGGGTAGGGGCACGTCATGTCGTGCCCCTACGCAGTCGCCAAAAAACTGTTGATTTCTCCCACAAGCTTGTCCGCATCAACGCCGTGAACGGCGCAAGCTTGCTCGACTGTTTCGCCACGGGAAGCGGGGCAGCCCAGGCAGTGCATACCCATGTTGAGGAAGAAAGGAGCGGTGGCGCGGTTTGCGTCAAGGATGTCGCCGATGACGGTATCTTTTGTAATTGAACTCATGATAGAACCTCCAAGTCAAGTGTGATGGTATTATACCATATTTTTGCGCGAAACTCAAGAGGGTCGAGCGCAATACTACAGCAACTGCCGCCGCACAAGCTCCTCCAGTTCCCGCGCAATGGTTTCGATTTGCGCGGAGTTTTGTCCCTCAACCATCACGCGCACAAGCGGTTCGGTGCCGGAGGCGCGCAAAAGCACCCGCCCGTTTTCGCCCAAAAGCCTCTGTGCCTGTGCTGCTGCGGACTGTATTTCCTCATCGTCCGCAAGACGCAGCTTGCCCAGCTGCGAGACCGGAATATTCCGCTGCACCTGCGGATAATGCGCCATAACGCCTGCCAGTTTCGAGAGAGGTTTGCCCGTGCGCAGCATAATCTGCAGTATTTGCAGCGAGGTCAGTTGCCCGTCGCCGGCAGTGCTGTGCTGCGTGAATATGATGTGCCCGGATTGCTCTCCGCCCAAAGAAAAGCCGCCCGCCAGCAGTTCGTCCAGCACGTAGCGGTCGCCAACCTGTGCGGTGCGGAAGGCAATTCCGTGCGCCTTGCAAAACACGCGCAGACCAAAATTGCTCATCACCGTGGCGACAAGCGTGCCGCCCGCCAGCGTGCCGCGCTCCTGCATATCCAGCGCACACATCGCCAGGATTTGGTCGCCGTCAACCACATTGCCGTGCTCGTCTACCGCCAATACGCGGTCCGCGTCGCCGTCAAACGCAAAGCCGGCCGCCAAATTATTCTCGATAACAGTCCGTTGCAGCTCCTCAGGGTGCAGTGAGCCGCAATTTTCGTTGATGTTATGCCCGTTCGGCCGATTGCCAAGCGTGTGTATATTTGCCCCGAGCGCCCCGAATAAGCCCTCCGCCGTGACGCAGGAAGCGCCGTTTGCGCAGTCCAAAGCAATTGCCAAGCCGTTCAGCGGGACTAATGCGCTGCTGCGTAAAAACTGAATATATTCCTCCGCCGCATGACGCTCTGAAATCCTTGCGCCAACCATGCCCGCCTGACGCACTGTGCCGCGCAGGAGCCGCCCCTCAATCTCGTCCTCAAGTGAATCGGCAAGCTTGCGCCCGTCCGCGCCGAAGATTTTGATGCCGTTGTATTCGCCGGGGTTGTGGGACGCTGTGACCATAATCCCCGCCGCCGCGCCGTGTTTTTGCAGCAGATATGCCACTGCCGGCGTGGGCAAAATTCCAAGCGAAACCACCTCCGTGCCGCCGCTCATAAGTCCCGCGCCGATGGCGTAAACGAGCATTGGACCCGAAACACGCGTGTCCCGCGCAATGAATACGCGTGAATTGTGGTCTAAGGTCTCTGCAAAAACACGCCCCAAATTGAGCGCAAGCTCCGCCGTCAGTTCGCGGTTTGCAATACCGCGGATACCGTCTGTGCCGAATAAGCGTCCCATAAGCTCTCCCAAATAATTGAGCAATAACCGCCATAATGAGTATGCCGTATTCGGCATTGCTTATGCAAGGCTTGTGCAAATTTTGTGCATAACGCCATGAAAAGTTGCCAGATAAAGCTTGCGTATTGCACCAATTTGTGGTATACTCAAACAAACTTATCAAGCAGTTCGGGAGGAGTTATAATGATAGGTATCATTGCGGCGCTGAATATTGAAATTTCACTGCTGCGGCAAAATTTAGAAGGTGACGAAACGCGTCTGATTGCGGGCAACCTATATTCAAAAGGTACGCTGTGCGGGCAGAACGTTGTTTTGGCTGTGTGCGGTGTGGGCAAGGTTAACGCTGCCGTTTGCGCGCAGACAATGTGTCTTGAGTACGATGCGGAGATGATTATCAACACGGGTGTTGCCGGTGCGCTTTCCCCGGAGCTTGGCGTGGGCGATGTTGTGATTGCCGACTGCGCCGTCCAGCACGATATGGACACCACCGCAATCGGCGACGAGCCGGGGACGCTGAGCATTGCGGGGGAGTCCATTGTCCGTCTGCCGTGTTATCGGGAAACTGCCTTGTCGCTGCTTGGGCAGGCGCAAAAGCTGGGCGCAAACGCAGTCCTCGGCACAATTGCAAGCGGCGACCAGTTTATTCATAACCCCGAGCGCAAGGAATTCCTTCGCGGCACCTTCAATGCCGCATGCTGTGAAATGGAAGGCGCGGCGATAGCCCACGTCTGCGCGCTGAACGAAACGGCGTGCGCAATTGTGCGCGTTATCAGCGACAGCGCGGACGGCGGCGCGCCCGTGGATTTTGCACTGTTTGCGCCCAAAGCGGCCAAACTCGGCGCGGAGATTGTTCAGAATTTTTTGGCGGATGAATAAGAATCCGCAATCCGGTATCAAAAAGGTGAAGGTTTGAAAAATATACAAGCTGAGACGCGGTACGCCAATCCTGAAATTTCATCAACAGTTGATGCGCGATCTCTCGCGGGCATGACCCGAGCAATGCAAATACCACCCAACACCGAACTGCGCGAGCAAGTCAATACCTCGCGCAAGGTTTCGTTCCTTGGCGGAAACCTCATCAATAATATCCGCATACGCTCCGGCGGAGTGAGCGCACGGACTCTGCGCGGCGGGGTCTATGGTTTTGCGTCCGACGCGGAGACTTCGCCGGAAGCCGTTGCGGCAGTGCTGAAGGCGGCTGCAGATAACGCGGGGTTTTTGGATACCCGTCTGCGCCGCAAAGTGGAAGCGCTCCCGGCTCTCAAGGGCGCTGTTCTGCGCCGCGATGCGGACAAAACCGACGCTCAGCAGCTGGAATATCTGGATTTTGCCCGCGCGCTTGACGAATATATCGCCGCAAAATACCCTGACCTTGCCGGGCGCAGTGTCACGGTCAGTGCGGACAGCATGGAAAAGACCCTGCGCACAGATTTCGGCACGGAGAGCTACAGTCTCTCCCCGCGCTGCTATGCCTATGTCTTCCTGACCGCAAACACCGCCGACGGCTCAACGGTGGATTTGTATAACGTCTATGGCTCCGGCGGGACGCTGCACGAGGTCTTTGCGTTGCCTGCGGATTTGTTCCCCAAAATTGACGAGCTGTATGAGCAGCTGCGCCGCAAAGCCGAGGGGATCTATCCGGACGCGGGTACGCACACCTGCGTGCTCCACCCAAACCTTGCGGGAATGTTGGCGCACGAAGCCGTTGGTCATACCTGCGAAGCGGATTTTGTGCTATCCGGTTCCGTGGCGGCGGATAATTTGGGCAAGCGTGTGGCAAGCGAGCTTATCACCATGGTGGATTTTGCTCACACTTTGCCGGACGGCAGCCCCGCGCCCCTGCCGATCCTCTGCGATGATGAAGGCGTGCCCGCCCGCGACGCGGTGCTAATCAAGGACGGTATCCTTACGGGCTATATGCACTCCCGCGAAACCGCGCGGCATTTTGGGCATGAGCTGACCGGTTCCGCGCGGGCGTATGCCTATTCCGACGAGCCGCTCATTCGCATGCGCAACACCGCAATCCTGCCGGGCAAAGACAAGCTGGAGAACATGATCGCGGGCGTTGAGCACGGCTATTATTTCACCGAAACCAATAACGGTCAGGCGGACACAACGGGCGAATTCACGTTCGGCGTTTGCATGGGCTATGAGATTGTGAACGGCAAGCTTGGGCGTGCCCTGCGCGACACCACCATCTCTGGCGTTGCGTTCGATATGCTGAAAACCGTGGACATGCTCTCGGACGACTTTGTATGGGTATCGTCCGGTTATTGCGGCAAAAAGCAGATTATGCCCGTGGGCATGGGCGGACCTGCCGTGCGCTGCCGCGTCAACGTCGGCGGGCGGTAACTCAATGAACAATTGGCAGCCGTTCTGTCAATTATTCACTATCCATTATCAATTAATTTGTGGGGTTTAATAATATGCAAGATTTGCAGCAAATTGCCCAATATGCGCTTGATGCACTGCGCCGGGCAGGAGCGGATACGGCGGAAATATCCGTTGCCCGCGCAGAAAAGGACGAGCTGACGGCGGACGCGGGGCGCTTTACACTCCTGCGGACGACGCGCTCCGGCGGGGTTTCCATGAAGGCGCTGCTGGGCGGACGCAAGGGCGTTTCCGCGCTGGGTTCGCTGGATAAGGACGCGCTTGATGAGTGCGCCCGCGAATGTGTGGAATCAGCACGCGGCGCGCAGCCGGACGACGCAGAACAAATCGCGCCGCTCACCGAAAACGGCGAGTTCGTTTCCGGCGTTTTGCAGGCCGACAGAGCAGCCCTCTACGACCGCGCCGCCGAATTCCTCACCGACGTGGAGTGCGAGTTTCCAACGGTCTGCCCGGAGCAAGTGACCGCCGATTATTCGCGCGGCAAAAGCATATACCTCAACACAAACGGAGTACGCTTTGCCGAGGAGGACGGCGAATACGGCTTTGGCGCAATGTTCAGCGCAAAAGAGGGCGAGGAAACCTCATCGTTCAACTATTTTGGCGTGACGCTTGATAACCTTGGCACGCGCTTCATCGATTTGGGCAACCACCGTCTGCTGCTGGGGCAGAGCGCGTCCTCTGTGCGCACCGTGCCGTTCGGCGAAAAAATGGTGGGCAGCATCGTCCTTACGCCCGAATGTTTCGGCGAATTGCTCAGCGAAGCACTGGGCACATTCTGCGGCAACAGCGCAATCCTGGAGGGCACAAGCCCGTGGAAGGACAAGCTGGGAACAGCCGTCGCCGCACCGCTCCTGACCGTTTCCGCAAAGCCGTTCGACAAACGCATAGTCTGCGGTGAGCGCGTCTGCGAGGGCGAGCGCAGTGCGGACGCGGATATTCTGCGCGGCGGGATTTTGCAAAGCTTCCTGCTTTCGCGCTATGCTGCCAACAAAACAGGGCATAGACGCTTTGTCAACGGCGGCGGTCACGTGGTTGTTGAGGGCGGCGGTCAGCCGCTGGCGCATATGATTTCCGGCGTTGAGCGCGGACTGCTTGTGGGCAGATTTTCCGGCGGTCAGCCCGGCAGCAACGGTGATTTTTCCGGCGTAGCCAAAAACAGCTTCCTCATCGAGGGCGGGCAGATAACCAAAGCCGTCAGCGAGACTATGATTTCCGGCAACCTGCAGGAGCTCCTCAGGAACCTTCAAGCCCTCTCCGCCGAAACGCTGCAGGACGGCAATGTTGTTCTGCCGTATGCGCTTTGCGATGGGGTTACGGTGTCGTAGTTTGAAAAATATGCAAGATAATACTCGGGGCGCGGACACTGAAAATTCATCAAGCTCTTGTGCGCGGGAGCTCTCGGGCATGGCACGGGTTTTCGACGTCCTGATATGCGGCGGCGGTATTGCAGGGCTGTATGCGGCGCTGCAGTTCCCAAAGGATGCGCGCGTGCTGCTGCTGACCAAGGGAGAGGCGGGGATTTCAGGCTCCGCGCTGGCTCAGGGCGGGATTGCCGCCGTGCTTGAGCATGAGGACGACAGCTTCGAATTGCACTTTGACGACACAATGACCGCCGGGGGGCACAAGAACAATCCCGCCGCCGTTGAGCAGCTAATCAGCGAAGGACCCGCCGCCGTGCGTGACATAATCCGCCTTGGCGTGGGCTTTGATTCCGACGCGGACGGCGCACTGCAAAAGACCCTTGAGGGCGGTCACTCACGCCGGCGGATAATGCACCGGCACGACCAAACAGGAGCGGAGATTATCCGTGCGCTCCGGGAACGCGTGCGGGAGAAACCGAACATAACAATCCGCGAATACACAGCCCTTTGCGCCATTACCGCCCTCTCTGACGGCTTCAGCGCGCAAATTGCGGGAACACGCTCAGCGCAAAGCGAGCAAATCTGCGCCGGTTTTGTTATTCTTGCAACAGGCGGCATTGGGCAGGCGTATCGCTACACAACAAACCCTGCAATCTCCACGGGCGACGGAATCCGTTTGGCGGCGCTGTTGGGGGCAAAAATCAAAAATCTGCATTATGTGCAGTTTCACCCGACCGCAATGCCTCCGCTGGAGGGCGAAACCAGCTGTTTCCTTGTCAGCGAGGCTGTGCGCGGCGAGGGCGCGTTCCTGCTCAATCGTGACGGCGAGCGCTTTATGCACAAATACGACGACCGCCT
>JAITOD010000083.1 GCA_031290105.1 Oscillospiraceae bacterium | reverse complement strand
ACGGCGGTGCCCGACGCAATAGTTTTCGCCGCAACAGCTGTGCCGCCCTTTGCGTCAAACTTGACGGCGTATTTCGTCACGGCGGACGCTTGCAATGCGGGTATGTAGCGGAATTCAGTGTGCGTTGCGTCGCGTTTGCAGGTGTGGGTTTCAATGCCCTCGGCGGTGAGCGTCGCGGCTTTGGTGAGCACCCAAGCGCTCCAATCGTGACCAAGCGCCGGGAGAACTTCCATGGGTTTTGAGCGGTCGCACTCAGAGCAAGTCAAATCTCTTTCGCCGTATCCGTCGCATGTGGCGGGTATTTCGCTGACGATGATGTATTTATGCACGTGCGGCGGGAACAATACATAAGGAATATTATGCATTCGGGCATAACTGTGCGCCTCTGTGTCCGGGTAGCAATAGATTACATAGTTAACGTAGCCTATTGTGCTGTTATCGCCGATTTCGTTCACAGAAAGCGGCACAAAAACTTTTACCCCCGGCACTGTGCACAGCAGAATTGCATCCGGAATTGTTTTTATCCCCTGTTCAAAGGTAATGCTTTGCAAAGTTTCAATACCCATGAATGGATAGGTGTTGCTATGATTTGTAATTGAGGCAGGGAGGGTTATATCGGTTATTTTCGTGCCTTCAAATGCTTTATTGTCAATCAGCTTCAGCGTATTTGGAAAGGTTATGCTTGTTAGATTGGTGTACCTGAATGCCCAATAACCGATTTCTGTGAGCTTTGCCGGCAGCGTTATGCTTGAAAGCGGGGTGTATTCAAAAGCAGCTGCCCCGATTTCAGTTATGGAGTCGGGCAATGTAACGCTCGTCAGATTTTCGGCATAGGAGAAAGCTCTGTTGGGAACGACAGTCGCCCCCTCTTCAAAAGAGACGCTGCGCAACGCGGGAATATACGCAAATGGACCTTTCCATTCGATAAATTCTACAAGGTGTAACTCCGGATTGTGCAAGCCCGAGTAAATGTAAAATCCACTGTATGCGTCACAAGTTGTCAGTGATGCGGGAAGGTCAATACTTATCAAGCTTGTTTCCCAAAAAGCAGCTTTCCTGATTGTTTGCAGCTGATTGGATAACACAATGGAGGACAGTGACACGCAGCCCTGGAATGCGGATTCGCCAATTTCCGTCACCGAATTGGGCATATTCACCGTTGTCAAATTCTCCGCACCCCACAGCACATTGGCGGGAATCGCCGGTATCCCATCAGCAAAGGTCACGCTGCGTAAGGTTGGGATGTATGTAAACGGCCCTTTAGACGGATAGGGGAAACTTCCGCCGGGAGTGTTTATCAGCCGCAGCGAGGCCGGGAGCGTAATATCTTCCAGCGCGGTGTTCCAAAAAGCACCCGCTTTAATCTGCGTCAGCGATTCCGGAAATGCGACGTCCTTGAGGGCAGTGCAATTTTCAAAGGCTCCTTCATCAATTAGCTCCAGCTTGTTTGGAAGTGTCACGCTTTCCAGCGCGGAGTAGGCGAATGCGTATGACTCGATTGTGACAAGCTTGCTCGGCAGTTTTATGTTCGTAAGGGCGGTTTTGTAAAACGCGCAGTTAGAAATTTTGACGACAGAATCGGGGAGCTCCACGCTTGTGAGCGCGGTGCAGCCGTTAAATACACTAAGGTTAATGATATTTATCCCCTCGGGAATCACTATGCTTGTGAGCGCGGTGCAGTCCCGGAATAGATTGTTGCCCAAGCTTGTCACGCTGTCGGGAATCACTATGCTTGTCAGTGCGGTGCAGCCCATAAAAGTATTGCCGCCAATGCCTGTCACCTCACCCACAAAGGCGACGCTTTTGATTTGATTTCTGTAACCGTTGAAAAAAGTTTGATTCGGGTTGTAGTAGTCATAGAACAGATCCCCCGTTCCGGTGATTGTCAGCAGACCATCGCTTGTCCAGCGACCACGAAAAGTTTGTGTTGCCGCATGTGCCGCCAGCAATTTCATCCACCGCAAATACAGATGCCGGCACTGACGCAAGCAGACCCGCCGCCAGCACCAACGCCAGCAATACACTCAAAAACTTTTGCATCGTCTTCAAACTAACGCCTCCCAAAATTTACAGTGACTATTATACATACACCAAGAGGGCGCAGTTTTATGCACCCTCCATCATGCGTATTCTAATTTGTATAAATCCCAAACAGCGGCAGCCACCACGTGCCGAACTTTACGGCGATATTGATGCATTTGAGCCAAATGCCGAGAAGCCAGCTGATTGGATTGAGCAAGCTGAAGCCGCCGCTCTCTGCCGTGAGAGCGGAAACAACGCCGGTTTTCTTGTTATACGTCATGAACTGCGGATACTCAGTGCTTGTGTGCACCGTCACCTGCCCGGGCGCGTCAAAGACCCACTGCGCAAAGGTGTCGCGCCAATCAAACGGCTGTGAGTGCATAACGTTCTTGATAAACCATGTCTGCTCGGGCAAAACGCAGGTTGAAGCATCGATTTGTCCGTCGATCGAAACGTGGTTGTGCCCGTCGTCTATTTTTTGGACGTAAAGCGCCCCCAGCGTTGAACCAAACCGCGCGGCAGTCGCTCCGCCGGATGCCTTGGCAACCTCCACCATGATATCGGTGTTGGCACGCGCGTCCTTGACCAGCGGAACCGCCGGATTGCCGTAATACGCAAGCAACGCAACTTTCACACCGCTGTTGCTGGCGTCAAGCAGAAGCTGGTCCGCTTTCAGCTGGACGTTATAGTGATAGTTATCGATTTTCTTGACGAGGTCCGCGTATTTCGGGTCATTGCCAAACTGCGTCGCCTTGGCTTTTACGTAGTATTCATCCGAAACATAGCCCCACATATTGGGCATGTGGAAGAACATAGGGGTAACCGCGGTTTCGTAAAAGCTGTCAATCGCCTTATCAAGTGCCGCATTGCCAACACCCGCAACAATGCTCAGCACGCCCATGCGTTGAAGTATCGGCAGCAAAATGCCCCCTATCTGCTGAATGCCCTCCAGACCAATCATATCAAAGAAATGACCCTCTGAAAGCGCGACGGAATCAATCGCAATATCCTTGCACGCCAACTGACCAATCAGTCCCATGCCGTTATGCACGGAATCGCAAAGCACAATGCCGTTCAGGGAGTCAGAGCCATACGCAGCAAGATACGCCGTGACAATCATTCCAGCGCCGGATGGTGCGCGGAGGTTAACCTTGCTGTGCTCCGAATACTTTTTGACGTTTTCAATGTATTCGTGCAGCTGCGCCGCCAAATCACAGGGGTCAAGGCGCCAGTCATATGTCCAGGTGTATATGCGGTTTTTCGTATGGTCCTGTGTGAACACTTCGCGGTTATCAATGGGTAAAACTTCGTTTACATCAACGCGGTGCTCGCATGTGAGCGGATTGACGGAAACGCCCTTCTCGTCCATGGCGATTTCACCGGCGAAGTCCCAAATCATGTCGGAGAGCGCTTTCGCCATGTCGTCCCATTTCGGCGGAATATGCAGCAACGACGACATAAGCTTGTCTGTGACTCCATTTACAGCCGCCGTCAGTTCTTCCGTCGTCGGCTCAAACGCAGGCTTTTCCGTCGGCAAAAACTCGTCGTAATACAGCGTGCCCATTGCGCCCGCCAGCCTGATTATGGGGACGTTCTCGCAGGTGTCTTCGTTGTGCCCGGCCGCCGCCGTCGCAAACAGCGGTACGCTGATTACAAGGACAGCTGCAAGCAGGATTGACAGTGCTTTTTTCTTCATGTTAAAAAACAACCTTTCGGCTAAAATCCGGCGATATATACGTAGTATACAATAATATTCCGGCTATGTCAACAAATAAACGTTAAAATTTCGTGTCCCTTTTATTAACAACGGCATTTATAATAGGCTTGAGGAACGCAGCTGCAGGCTGTTTTTTCCATATTGCCGCAGAGGATAAGCCCCTGCCCTACCGCCGATACTATGACTGCGGCAAGGCTGCAATCACTGCACAAAAGGAGTTAGAAAATGCCTAAGACCTCAAAGAAATCCGGCCCGGCTAAGAAGTCCGCTTCTCAGTCACAGGCAAAGGGCAAGCAGAAGCTCAGTCAAATCAAGCAAGATGCGGCAAACGCGGTCGGCGTAACCCTCCGTCAGGACGACAACGGGCACCTGACCAGCCGGCAGGCAGGCGCAATCGGCGGACAAATGGTCAAGAAGATGATTGAATCATACGAACAGGGCAAAAAATAACGCGTTGGGCGGTGCCTTACCGCCCTATAACATATCCGGCGGGATTATTTGCGCGCATAGCTCTGCTGGGAACGCGCGCTTTTGCCCATCACGACTATTTTTCGCGCGCCCTCCCCTGTTTGGGCGTAATCCAAAAAGGTACGCCCCAACAAGCTTCTGTCTTGTTTAGGGATTCTTTTCCACTGATAACCGTAAAACAAATCGGACAAAAAGAACAGCTCGCCTTCAACAAGGTTCGGCAATTCGCTTTTGGCCAGGTTCAGGAGTTCTGTGTTGCGTTGACGCTCTTCAGCGGTGATTACGGGATGTGTGTTCATTTTTGGTGCTCCTTTATGTGCAACAGTAGGTAATGGCGGGAGTTTTGCTGTTAAAATATACATTGCTGTTAGCATTGCGGTTAACAGTACTGTATACCGCGCATGTTACCGCACTGTTAACCGCGATGTATAAATTAACATGGCTATTATACACAATGCCACATAAGCTTGTCAATACACAAATATTGAAATCCACGAAAACAACGTGCATTTCTTGCGATTTTCTGCTAAATTGTCACTATCGTCGCTGCGGTTATTCGCTGACAGCACGGTCACAATACTTGCACACCAGTCCCGCCGCGGTTTCGCGGAACAAATGCGGCAAATACTCCTCTTTCTGCGTAATGCAGCGCGGATTGCCGCAACGGGCTTGGTGTGTATCGGCAAGAGTTGGCGGAACCTGCCTGTCCTCGTTCTCAGTGATGCGCTGAATGAGTGCCATGCGGGCATAAAGTCCATATTCGGTCTGGGCAAAATACGCCGCGCGGGGGTCGTCGTCCACCTCCACGGATATCTCGTCCACACGCGGCAAAGGGTGCAGCACACGCATACTCGGCTTTGCCAAGGCAAGCTTTGCCGCGTCCAGCACAAATACGCCCTTTTGCCGCTCGTATTCCTCATCGCCGCCAAATCTTTCCTTTTGTATGCGTGTCATGTAGAGCACTTCCAGCGCAGGGATTGATTTTTCAAGGCTGTGCGAAAACTCAACAGTGCAGCCGTTAGCCGTGATTTCATCCTGCAAATATTGCGGCAAAGTGAGCTGCGGCGTGGATATTAGCACGAATCGATTGTTTTTATATCGCGAGAGCGTGCGCACCAAGGAGTGCACCGTGCGTCCGTTTTTGTTATCGCCGCAAAGCCCGACAGTGAGATTCTCCAGCCGCCCGACGGTGTAGTTGAGGGTCGTCAGGTCGGTGAGCGTCTGCGTGGGGTGCAGGTGACCGCCGTCCCCCGCATTGATGACCGGACAGCGCGCATAGAGCGACGCCGCCAGCGCCGCGCCCTCCCACGGGGAGCGAATAACCAACACATCGGCATAGTTGCTGATGACGCGGACGGTGTCCTTCAGCGTTTCGCCCTTTGCGACTGAGGAATTCTCCGGGTCGTCAAATCCGATTAGCTTGCCGCCCAAGCGCAGCATTGCCGCCTGGAATGACATCTGTGTGCGCGTGGACGGCTCGTAAAACAGCGTCGCCATGATTTTGTGCTGGCAGTTGCCGCAGTAATAACTGGGGTTTTGGGAAATTTCTCCGGCAAAGCGCAGGATATCCGTCAACTCAGACGGGCGCAGATCGGTTAAATCAATCAGATCCCTAAGGTGCATTTTGCGAACCCCCAAAAATTGGATGTTAGACGCTGCAAATTTATATAGCGCCGTTAATTATACACGTTTTGCGGCTGTTGGTCAATACCGGGCAGGCATAAAAAGATTTTTTGAGGAACGCTTGACAAACTTCGCGCCATCTGCTATAATTGATGAGAATGGGTGTAGTACGGTACTCGGGAGGTCGGCAAAATTTGTCTGACGAAGAACTTGCAGGACTTGCCGCACATGGCGACGACCGCGCCATGTCGGAGCTGATCGCGCGTATGGAACCGTTCGCCAAGGCAAAAGCGGCACGCTTCCCCTCACTGCCAATCGGCGAGGAGGACCTGCTGCAAGAAGGAATGCTGGGCTTTTTGAACGCTGTGCGCACGTTCCGTCCCGAAAAGGGTGCTTCATTCCGAAGTTATGCTGCGGTGTGTATTCAAAACAGCATACTTTCGGCAGTACGAGGGCTATTGACCCGCAAGAGCGCGCCCAATCGTCACGCCGTGCCGTATGAAGACGATGTGCTGCAATCCCTCGCCGGCACACAAAGCAACCCGCTGGATGAAATCTCCGCACGTGAGCGTGAAAGGCGTTTAGAGGCTTTCATCGGCGAAAACCTCTCTAAAAAAGAGAAGGAAGTCCTTGCGCAGCGGCTGGCAGGAAAGTCGCAGTCGGCGATTGCCAACGCACTGGGCATCAGTCCAAAATCCGCAGACAACGCCTTGCAGAGAATCCGCCGGAAGTTAAAAAATTACCGGCATCTGCCCTCTGCCCCCTAACCTATTGCCAAATCTACAACCTACCCTCTATAATAACATGCCGCCACAATCTACCGTCTAATATCCATAAGCCCGCGTAGCTCAAGAGCAGAGCGTTGTTCACGCAAAGGTTTCGGTGCAAGTCCGTCCGGGGGCAAATAATCTATTCCAAGCGAGGTAAACCATGTTCGAAGACAAGACCCTCACCTGCCGCGACTGCGGCGCAGAGTTCGTGTTCACAGCGGGCGAACAAGAATTCTATGAGCAGCGCGGATTCACCAACGTGCCCAGGGCGTGCCCGGCGTGTCGCCAGACGCGTAAAGCACAACGGCGCGGTGAGCGCGGCGAACGCGAGATGTTCGAAGCCGTATGCGATTCCTGCGGCGGCACTGCGCGCATTCCGTTCCGTCCGTCCGGCGACCGTCCGGTGTACTGCAGCGATTGCTTCAGCAAGCAACGCGAGGGCTAAACCCCTCACTGCAAAACGAGGGCACCACAGCTAGGACCCCCTTGGGGAGCTTCTTGAAAGAGGCTCCTTTTTGGTTTTTATGGCTATTCTTCCGTTTGGAAACAGCGAATCATGTCAACCAGCACCGATATTTGCTTTTGCGAGAGCCCGTTGACCGGTATTGTTGCGCCGGCTTCCATTCCCAAAAGGTAATCTGTTGAAACCTTAAAGGTCTTTGCCAATTCAACCACGTATTGCGTGGACGGCACGGATAGGCCCATTTCCCAAGCATTAACGCTGGAGCGGGTCAAGCCTAATGTGCGGGACAGCTCAGATTGCGTCAGCCCTGCACCATCACGCAGGGATTTTATCTTTTCAGCCAACAAAAACAGTTGTTTTGACATGCTATCACCCCTTAATACTGTTAGAATATAGTAGTCTGATTGATATTTCATTATCAAAAAGATGTTTGTGATTGACAAAATTGCCGGAATGATGTATAATAGCCTCGTCAAATAGACATATTAAACATTTGGAGGCAAATCATGGCAAACCAACAAGCTAAGTGCAAATCGTGCGGGCAAGACATCGCAAAATCGGCAAAGAGCTGCCCGCATTGCGGCGCCAAAAACAAGAAACCCACGTTTTTGATTCTGCTGGGTATAGTCGTTGTGCTGATTGTAATCATCGCGGCTTCATCCGGCGGCGACAAAAACGAGCGCCCGCAGGATGAACCATCAACTGTACCGGGGCAAACGCTTGTGCAGGAAAGCAGCACAAAGAAGCAATACTTAAAGGTCACTGCCCTTGACCTTTATGCGGCATATGATGAAAACGAAGTTGCCGCTGATAACAAATACAAAGACCAGTGGATTGAAATCACCGGGACAATCAGTTCTATCGATGTCGTCCTTGGGTCAACGCGGATATCGCTCGTCGGTGAATACCTGTATGACGTGCCAATGGGCAGCGTAAGCTGCGTTTTGGAAAGCAGTGCTGTTGAAAAAGCCGGAACACTGAAAAAGGGCGGAAAAGTAACCATAAAAGGCAAATGCACAGGTAAGAGCATTTATCCGCAAGTAGTTGACTGCATTTTCTAAGCATACAAGCCACGCCCCGCCCCCGCACACTGCGCAGGCGGGGCTTTACTTTTCCGCCGCAAAGCGTTATAATCTATGCGTACACAACAAATTTTCACGTCTGAGATTTATCATCCGGGAGGGCTCATGCCCGACGCAATCGGCTTTCTGGAATTTTCTTCCATAGCAAAAGGTATGGAGTCTGCGGACGCGGCGCTCAAGGCGGCGGACGTGCGCTTGGCGTTTGCGCGCCCGTGCTGCCCCGGCAAATATGTGGTGCTATTCAGCGGCGATGTTGCGGCGGCTCACAGCGCGCTTGAGGCGGGGCTTGCCGCGGGCGGCGGCACGGCGGTGGATTCCTGCCTGATACCGCGCGTGCATCCCCAAGTGCTCTCGGCAATATTCGACGCGAACGACCCGGCAATACAGGGCGCGTTGGGCGTGATGGAATTCTACAGCGTCACAGCGGCGATTTTTGCGGCGGACGCGGCGGTCAAGGCGGCGGACGTGCAGTGTGCGCAACTGCGCCTTGCGGCGGGTATTGGCGGCAAGTCTTTCGTCTGCTTAACGGGCGAGGTGGCGGCGGTCAGCCATGCGGTGGAGTGCGGAATCGGCACGCAGGAGGCGGAGGGCATGGTACTCTCACACGTGGTGATTGCCCGCCCGCGCCGGGAAATACTAGATTCGTTGCTATAATGAGGAGAAAGCGTGTCAGATAATATCACTACCGCGAGCGCGGAGGATTTGCCCGCCCTGCGTGATCTATACGCAGCGGCATTTCATGCGGACGAGAGCGAGCTGGAGCGCTTTTTCTCCATACGCTTTGTGCCGGAGGAGACGCTTGTTTTTCGGCGTGATGGGGAGCTCCTTGCCGCGCTGTATTTGTGGTATGGCGAGCTTGTGTGCGCGGGGCAGCGATACTCTGCGGACTACATTTACGCAGCGGCGACTCATGCGGACGCACGCCGTCAAGGCATCATGGCGCAGCTGATTGAGGCGGCGGCGGAGCTTTCCCGCATACGTGGACGAAAATTTCTGGTCCTCTCCCCTGCCGGCGAAAAGCTTTATACATATTACGGCAAGCTCGGCTTTGCGACTGCGTTTTTCAGCAAGGAGTTGACCCTTAAGCGGGACATTCTATCACTCATTGCCGATAACGGCGCGCGAATGATTCCGCTAAAGAAGCCACCCAGCGCGGAGGCCATCCATGCCCTGCGCGAGACGCTTTTCGTCCGCGCGGACGGCTTCAGTTGGAATGCGGCGGCGCTCGCCTATGCGGTAGCAGATTTAGCGGACGGCGGTCACTTGCTTGCCATTGCGGACGGCGATTCACTCTGCGCGTATTCGTTCCTTTATGAGGACAAAAACGGCGCGTTTCTTGCTGAAAGCGTCGCACAGCCCGGAGCGTTGCCCGCATTGGCGGCAGAAATACTGCGCCTATCCCCTGCCGATTTGTTCCGCTTTGTGCTGCCGCCGGATTTCCCGCTCTCCGCAGAGGGCTTTATCCTGCGCCCAACTGGCATGATACGTCCGCTCACACCGGGCGGCGAGCAGCTAATCCGCCTACTGCGGAACGCCTATCTGGGACTCACTATGGCGTAACGGGCACGGACGTTCCCTCTGGCGGCTGCTGCGTAGTGGGCAGCACAAGGGTCATCTCCGGCGCCTCTCTCGGCACGAGCCGCAGATTTTCAATACGAAATGTCACGCCAAAATCGTCCTCTATGCTTATAAATGCGTAAAAGCCATACTGATAATAATGCGCCGCCTGCGGTTCGTCCAAACAGCCGCGTTTCAGAATATCCGCGCACTCGGCGGAATCAAAGCCGCACATGGCGCGCATCATCAGGCGCACCAGCGTATAAAATTCCGCCTTTTTCTCCTTGCTGAATTTGCCGTCGTCATATAAGCCGGTCAGTGAACTCATGAGAACGAATTCATTTTTCTCCTCCCGCAGCAAACGCAGCAAAAATTGGTCCTCCCCAAAAAACATGGCATATTCCTCATTTTTGCCGTATGTATCATGCCATAGCCGGTCTGCATCAATACGCAATTCCTCACGCTCCCTGACCGTCTCAAACGAGTTCCAGCAACGTATGAAAGTCAGCACATTCAGGTAGTCGTCGCCGCTCACACAAGCGGCAAGCAAAATCATGGTTATTAGGGCGACAAGCAGGCGTTTCATGGCAGTTCTCCCAAAATAATATACCCCACTATATGCCCGTGTTTGACATGCCATGCCATTCCGTGGTAGAATATCCGTCGAGGGGTGTTGTGTTGTGAACGAAAGTACCGAGGTTTTTTTTAGATTTTTGGGGGAGCGTTCGTTTACGCTTGACCCAATTTTGTGTACGTTGAATTTGTTCGGGCGTGAACTGAGCATTCGCTGGTACGGGGCGCTGATTGCGTTCGGCTTTGCTCTGGCCGTGCTTTTTGGCGGACGCCAGGTGTGGAAAGGCTTTTTGCAAAGCTCACGCCTGCAAAAATACTCACTGCCCAAATGGAGAGCAAGCTTAGATGGCATCTTGGACGTGCTCTTCGGCGGAACAATCTGCGGAATCATTGGCGCGCGGCTGTATTACGTCGCCTTTCAGTGGGATAGCTTTAGTGGCGATTTGCTGCAGATAGTCAATATCCGCGCAGGCGGGTTGGCAATCTACGGCGGACTGATTGGCGGACTGATCGGCGCTTTTGCAATTTGCAGGCTGCGGGGCGTTTCTTTCCGCAAGCTGCTCGATCTTGCCGGCATGAGCTTCCTGATCGGCCAAGGCTTCGGCAGATGGGGCAACTTTGTTAACCAAGAGGCGTTTGGCGGCAACACCACTCTGCCTTGGGGTATGCGCAGTGAAAAAACCGTGCAGTTCCTTGCCGCAAATCCGCAAGCCGGCGTTGACCCCAACGGCTTTGTGCACCCAACCTTCCTTTATGAATCGCTGTGGTGCCTTTTGGGCGTTGCGTTGATGTATTTGATTTTCCGCAAGGCGTATCACTTCCCGGGGCAGATTTTCCTCTGCTACGGCATATGGTACGGCGCGGTGCGCTTCTTTGTGGAGGCGGTGCGCACGGACAGCCTGTTCTTTGCGGGGATTCGTGTTTCGCAGCTGGTTTCCGGCGCAATGGTTATTATATGCACACTGCTGTTGGTGTTGGGACTGCTGAAGCACCGAAAAAAAATCCCGCTGTACCCCGGAACAATTGATAATTTATAGTGAATAATGGCGCTGAAAGGAGCAAAAATGCCACAAATATTGGACGGCAAAAAGATTGCCGCGCTGGTTCGGGAGCGCGTTGCGGCACAGACCGAGGCTCTGCGGGATAGAGGAATTGACCCCGCGTTGGCTGTGATTTTGGTTGGAGCTAACCCCGCGTCACAGGTTTATGTGCGCAACAAAACATTGGCGTGTCAGGCGGCGGGGATCCGATCGGAGCAGATAAATCTGGCAGAGGAAACCACACAGGCGGAACTGCTGGCGGTAATCGCGGAGCTTAAAGCCCGCGCGGACATTCACGGCATACTCTGTCAACTGCCGCTGCCGGGGCACATTGACGAGGAGGCTATCCTGCCGGCAATCCCGCCTGAAAAGGACGCTGACTGCTTCCACCCGCTCAATGTGGGACTGACGACTCTGGGCAGGCCGTCCGTGCTGCCGTGCACGCCTGCGGGTATTATAACGCTGCTGCGGGAGGAGGGCGTGGAAATATCCGGGAAGCATTGCGCGGTGATTGGGCGCAGCAATATAGTCGGCAAGCCGATGGCGCTGCTGCTGCTGCGGGAAAACGCTACGGTGACGGTTTGCCACTCGCGCACGCGGGATTTGGCGGCTGTGACGCGGCAGGCGGATATACTGATCAGCGCGGTGGGCAGAGCAAAGTTCGTCACACAGGATATGGTCAAGGACGGCGCGGTTGTGGTTGACGTGGGCATGAACCGCGACGAAAACGGCAAGCTCTGCGGCGACGTTGACTATGCGGCAGTCGCACCAAAATGCTCTGCAATAACCCCCGTGCCCGGCGGCGTGGGACCAATGACGATTGCAACGCTCCTGCAAAACACCCTGACACTTGCGGAGCGATACGCAATATAAACCCGGCTAACAAAAATCAGGAGGCAAATTATGCAAAAGAAGCTTTACCGCAATGTGAACAACAAAATGCTCGCGGGCGTGTGCTCAGGGCTTGCGGATTACTTGAACATTGACGCAACGCTGGTGCGCCTGCTTGTGGTCTTGATTGCGCTTTTCGCCGGAACCGGTGTGCTTTTCTACATCATCTGCGCAATTATCATCCCGCCCGCGCCGGACGCGCAGAACGCCGTCCCGCCTGTGTATACACAGCAGCCGCCGGTTTATGCTCCGCCGAATCCGCAGTATCAGCCGCCCGTGGCTCCGCCGGAACAACCGACTGACGTGACGCCGAAGGAAGAATAACAGAGGAACTTAAATGCACATCAGCAAATATTTTGCGCAAAACGACTGCACAATCAGCTTTGAGGTTTTCCCGCCCAAGGCTGACAGCGGTTTTGCCACGGTGCGCGCGGCGGTGGAAAAGCTCTGCCGCCTTGCGCCGCATTATATGTCCGTCACTTACGGCGCGGGCGGCGGCACAAGCCAAAACACCGCCGCCATTGCCGCCTATGTTCAGGATGAACTGCACACCACTGCCCTTGCGCATTTGAGCTGCGTTTCGTCCACGCGCGGCGAAGTGCAGGAGCAGCTGGACGAGTTGCGCGGCGCTGGGATTGAAAACATCCTGGCACTGCGCGGCGATATTTCTGAGGACGCGCCAATCCGCAGCGATTACCGCTACGCCTGCGAACTGGTTGA
Organism: Oscillospiraceae bacterium; assembly: GCA_031290105.1. Taxonomy (GTDB): domain Bacteria; phylum Bacillota; class Clostridia; order Oscillospirales; family Acutalibacteraceae; genus WRKY01. The sequence goes on along the minus strand of JAITOD010000083.1, from coordinate 11,119 downwards.
GGATATTGCCGCGGCGGGAGATTTCTGCATCGGCGCTGCGTGCTACCCGGAGGGGCATCCGGAAAGTCAGTCCCACAGCGCGGATTTGCGCCGCCTTAAAGAAAAAGTTGACTGCGGCGTGTCGTTCCTGTGCACGCAAATGTTCTTCGATAACAATGTGCTCTACCGCTTTCTTTACAAGGCTCTGCAAATTGGCATTGACGTCCCGGTGACTGCGGGAATCATGCCCGTAACCAACGCGGCGCAGATTCAGCGCATGGTTGCGCTCTCGGGTGCGACGCTTCCGCCGAGGCTGCTTGCGTTGCTTGACCGCTTTGGCGGCACTCCCCCCGCGCTCTATCAAGCGGGGGTTGCGTACGCAATCGGGCAGATACTCGACCTGGCGGCAAACGGTGTGCGCGGCATTCACCTCTACACAATGAACAAGCCGGATGTAGCGATGGCGATTATGGAAAGCCTGTCGGAAATACTGTAAACACACAACAAATCCCGCCTTGTCTGTGTTGACAGGGCGGGCATTTTGCGTTGTGTTTACGCTATGTAGACGTTGCGGATTTCGGTAGCGGGCGCGGCGGCGATTTCCTTGATTGCGGAAACCGACACAGTTTCGCCAAATTTTGGCAGCAGCACGGGGATCTCCGGGCACTTCTCGCGCATTGCGGAGATGAACGGCGCCAAGTCAACGCTTGAAGTCATTGGCGGGAAGGCGTTATCAAAATGGCTGAGTAAAACGGATTTCGGGCGGAACGCCTCCACAATGCGCATTGCCATTGGCGTAGGGTTGCTTGTGCCATTAAATGGCAGAACCAGCACATCCGCGCCGAGTTCGGGGCGCGCGACATTCTCCCGCAGACCGAGCGAGCCCATAATCTGCACGCGTTCACCGCCGGATTGCACCTCAAACAGAACAGTTTCGTCCGCCTCGGGGAAGCTTTTGTGCACGGCTACAATACGCATGAACTCCACTGCGCGGCGGATTGATGTGCCCACGCGCAGGGCGGTTTGGAGCGCGATTCTCATGTCGATTTTGTTGTGCTGACCCTGAAACACGCTGATTTTGGTGTCACCCAGCTCAAATGCCTCACCAACTGCGAACCGGCGGATTCGCTGCTCCGGTATTCCGCACTTGAGGAGGGTTTCGCGCGGGGTATCGGTGCAGTGCACGCGGATTTCGCGCTCGGCGTTGAATTCGGGGATGCTCATCAGGTGGTCAAAGTGCCCGTGGGTGATGAGAATCTCGTGCGCGTCGGCAAAGGTGGCTTCGTCAGCGGGGTTATCAGCGTTGCCGTTAATGGACATAAACGGGTCCACCCAAAGCGTTTTGTTGCCGCAGTCCAAGCGAACGGACGCACAGCCAAGCCATGTGAGTTTCATAAGTGCACCTTCTTAAATAATTAGGTTTCAATGTAATAAATATATCACTTTTTCACAAAAAATGTGTTACCTGTTTTTGAACAATTATTGAATTTACTTTACGTTATGTTCTTTTTTATGGAATTAGAGGGTAATTTATGTTCCAAGTGTGAACTGTTTTTTCGCTCGCGCAAAAAGCCCCGGGGGAAATCCCCCCGGAGCTTTTTTATAATCAATTTTAGCTCACCGTGATTTTGCAGGTCGCCGTCTTGCCGTTAAATGTCTTAACCGTAATCGTTGCGGTGCCCTTGGCGACGGCCGTGATTTTGCCGCCGCTGACCGTTGCGATTTTGGTGTTGGAGCTGGTCCAAGTGATAACATTGCCGGCAGTATTTGCCGGAAGCGTTGCGGTCAGCGTGAGCGTTTTGCCCTTTGCAATCGTTGCGGCGGTCTTGCTGAGCGTGACTTTTGCCGGCGCCGCCTTCACCGTCACAGTGAACGTTGCGGTCTTGCCGTTGTATGTCGTGACCTGGATTTTTGACGTGCCGACGGCCACCGCCTTAATTTTTCCGGCGCTGTCCACTGTGGCGGCTTTGGTGTTGCCGGAGGTATAAGTGCGCGTGCTTTTGGCATTGCTTGGTGTGACGGTCACGCCGGTGGCATAGCTTTCGCCAACGCCGAGTGTGACGCCGGCTGTCTTGTACGCAATTTTTGTCAGCGCGGGCTTGACCGTCACCGTGAAGGTCGCGCTCTTTGCGTTGTAGGTAGTCTTGACGGTGATTGTTGCACTGCCGGCGGCAAGCGCCTTAATCTTGCCGGCGCTGTCAACCGTAGCAATTTTGGTGTTGGAGGAGGTATAAGTGCGCGCGGAAACCGCCCCGCTCGGCGTAATCGTAACAGCAGTGGCGTAGCTCTCGCCCACACCAAGAGTCGTGGAAGCTGTGCCAAATTTTATGGCGGTGGGCTTTGCCTGAATTGTGATTGCAAGCGTCGCGGTCTTGGTCACGCCGTTCTCCGGGTAGCTGACGGTTATGGTTTTGTCCGTGAGTTTTAGCGCAGCGGTTGGGCTGAACGTGTACGCCGTCACGGCGGCTTTTGTGCCGTTATTATACGTTGCTGTGACAACCATGCCCGTTTTGCTGAAGGTTTCGCCCTCAATATACGCGGTTTTTGTCGGCTTAGTGGTGATTGCAATTGCGGTGGGCGATTTTTTTGCCACGGTGATTGCCTGAACCGCCGTTTTGGTGATGCCGTCCTCAATGTAACTAATCGTCACGCCAGTGTCTGTGGTTTTCAGCGCGGTGGCGGCGGTTGGGCTGAGCGTGTATGAGGTCACGGCGGCTTTTGTGCCGTTATCATATGTGGCCGTGACGACTAGCCCCGCCTTGTCGAAGGTATTTGCCTCAATGTATGCGGTTTTCGTCGGCTTTGTTGTGATTGCAATGCTTGAGAGTTTTTTCGCGTTGACGGTAATCGCCGTTTTTGCGGTGACGGTCTTGTTGTTTTCGCTGTATGAAACGATGATTTCCTTGTCCGTAGTCTTGAGCGCAACCGAGGGGCTGATAGTATATTTTGCGGGGTCCGTGACGGCGGCTGTCACACCGTTGTCATAAAGCACCGCAAGCGCCATGCCGGTTTTATCGAAGGTGTTACCCTCAATATACGTCTTTTTTGTTGGCGGCGTTTTGACCGTGAGCGTTTTCGGGCTTTTTGCGCGCACGTTGATTGGCAGTTCGGCGCTCAAACCCGGCAAGCCCAGCTGATAGACGGCGTAATAATGAACATTAGGCATAAGGTTATCGGCGGCGGTGTAGGCAATATCTTCCTCACCCAAGGGCTCGCTGCTGCCGTCGGCAAAAACAAGCTCTGCCGCAAGACCAAACGAATCAAAACGGTCGCCCTCAAGGTACTCCGTCTTGAGGGGGTCGGCCGTAATGCGAAGCGTCGGCAGCTCGTCCGCAATGGCGGCAAAAGTCCTGGCAAACGCACCGCAAAACAGTAACGCCGCCGTAACAACGGCAAATATACGCTTGAGTTTCATATAAATGACCTCCAAATATTCAGCCGCATAAGATATAGATACAGCGGCACATAAAGCAGCAAAGGACGGCACACTTCTCTGCTTATTATACCGCACGCGAACCGCGCCGTCAAGTTAAAGGGCGGTCCCTAATTCTCCCTGTCTCTCCAATATTGCGTCTTGGGCGCAGGGTGCGGGTTATCCGTCCAGAGCTCCTCAGCGGTGTCGGTCCAGTCGGCGGCGTAGCGGTCGCAACGGGCGCAAAGCTCGTCCGCGCTCTCGGGGGCGACAAGATCTGTGGATTCGGCGCCCGTTTCTCCGACGATAGCGCGCAGACACTCCGGATTCTCCAGCATTGGGCAGGGCCGCAGGTGGTTATCATTGAACGGCTGGTTGTGATAATACGCAGTAAACAGCGGCTTGCGCAGAGCTTCTAAAAGCGTGTCGCGGCGTATGTTTGAGTCCGAATAGTGTATGAACACGCAGGGTTCAATATCCCCGGCGGAGTTGATGTGGAAGTAGTTGCGTCCGCCGCCGATGCAGCCGCCCACATACTCGCCGTCGTTCTGAAAGTCCAACACAAAAATGGGGTTACCCGTCTTGCTGTTGCGTGTTTCGCGCAGCCAGTGGTACATGCGCTCGCGCTGCTGCGGCGTTGGCAGGAGAGCCGGCACGGCGCTTTTACCGACGGGCATATAGTGGAAATAGAGCGCAAATTTTGCGCCGCGCTCAATCATATCCTGCAGGAACGCATCGCCCGTGACGCTCTCGAAATTCTCGCGCGTATAGCAGACCGAAATCCCAAACAAACAGCGGTTCTCACGCAAAAGGCGCATTGCCTCCGCAGTTTTGGCGTATGCCCCCTCCCCTCTGCGCGCGTCGTTGCTTTCGGGTGTGCCCTCAATACTGAGCGCAAGGGCGAAGTTGCCTGCGCGGTGCAGATCCTCGCAAAACTTTTCGTCCACAAGTGTAGCGTTGGTGTACGCCAAAAACGAGCAGTCCGGGTTTTCGCGGCAAAGGGTAAGGATATCCGCCTTGCGCAGCAAGGGTTCGCCGCCGGTTATCATGTAGTTGTGCGTCCCTAACACCTTGCCTTGGGCGATTATGGAGCGCATTTCATCCAGCGTAAGGCTGTGCTTGTGACCGTATTCCGCGCTCCAGCAGCCCTTGCAGCTAAGGTTACAGGCGCTCGTTGGGTCAAAGAGGATGGTAAACGGTATGTTGCAGCCGTATTTCTCGCGGTTTTCGCGGACGGCCCGCGTGCCGTGAACCCCCGCGCCAAGTCCGATAGCCAGTACCATGCGTTTAAGGGAACGCTTGTCCACATCGCGCAGGAGGCCCATTGCCCACTTGTGCCAGACGTTACTTGTGTCTGCCGCACCGCGCCTGAAAGCGTCGAAATACTTTTTGTTGAAGACGCCGCCGGCAAGCTTCTCGGCAATCCCCGCAAGGCGCGTCAGGTTCTTTTCAGGGTTCCTGCGGATAAAGGTATACAACAGTGAAAACGCGCAGCCAAGCGCGCCGCGTTCCAAGCGTTCCAAAATAGTCATGTTCTCTCCATCTGATAAATTGTTTTTAGTATAACATATTCCGCCGAAAAAATCATCCGTTTCCCACCGGGTCAGTTATGAGAATCGGCGTGAAGTCCAAATAATCGGCGGCGATGAGCTGAAACGCCACACCCTCCACGGAGCCATCCACGCGGCGGAAGCGCTTTGTTGCGTGGATATGCCCATAGCAGCAGCGGCGGATTTTCTGTTCCTTGAGTACGCCGAAAAGCTCGTCGCAGCGGCTGTTTGCGCTCACAGGCGGGTAATGCAAAAACGCTACGGGATCGCCGCCCAACGCTTTTGCGCACTGTATCGACCGCTCCAAGCGCCCTTGCTCACGCAGGACGATTTTCCTGTCCTCATCACGCTCCGCATCAAAGAACCACCCTCGCGTCCCGCAGACGGAAATTCCTCCAACCCGCTGCGCATTGTTATGCACAAACGACACGCTGTTTATCCCGTTGCTTTTAAGAAAAGTATCCATCTTATTGACCGTTGACCACCAGTAATCATGATTGCCCTTGAGCATGATCTTTTTGCCGGGCAAGGACTCCAAAAATTGGAAATCCGGCAACGACTGCTCCAGACCCATTGCCCAACAGAAATCTCCCGCGATAACCACTGTGTCTTCGGGAGTCACAACGCTGCGCCAATTATCCTCCAAGCGCTCCTGATAATACTCCCAGCCGGAAAAAATCTCCATAGACTTCTTCTCACCGGTAGAAATCGACAGGTGCAGGTCGGCAATGGCAAAGAGCATAATTTCTCCTATTTTTGCATGGATAGTCAGCGGATTTTGCGGCGATACTAAGCACGGGGCAAACGGACTTCCCCAAATAAACCAAGAGGGGTAAGAATATGCAGGATCAACAGCAAGGGCAGCAGCCTATGCAGCCTATCCGCGAGATCAGCTGTTCCGCCAACCGCTGCGTTTATAACTGCCAAGGCAGCAAGTGCGGCGCAAAGCACATCACAGTTGATCAACCCGGGGCTAACTGTGCGGCGGACACTTTGTGCGCTACCTTTCAGCTGAAGTAGCGCGGCGGTAGGGGCACGTCATGACGTGCCCCTACATAACCGCCCGGCAGACTCCAAAGTGCGCCGCGCATGTCCCCTTTGCTGCACACGGACGGAAAAAGCACAGGCTTGCCGCGCAGCGCCAACAAACCGCTCGGACAAGGCTGTGCGGTTTCTGCCGCAAGACGCTCGGCAAGGCTGAACTCGTCGTCGCCAGCGGGCGGTACATAACCCAGCGCCTCAAGCACAGGCGTGACAAACTTGAACGGACTTGCCGTGGCGGCAACAACTGCCGTTGCGGTATCGCCCGTGGCGGCGCGATATTGGCGGAGAACATCCACACCCACGGCGGTGTGCGGGTCGCAGAGATAGGCGTTATCGCGCCATGTGCGGGTGATTGCCGCGCGGGTATCCTCCTCGCCGCAGGAGCCTGCCCAAAACAGCTCTTGCAGCTTGGTGCGCAGCAAGGGCGGCACGGTGTATTCGCCGTTATCGCGCAGTGAGCGCATCCAATCGGCAAGCCGGCGTGTATCCTTGCCTGAAAGCAGGAAGAGCAGGCGCTCAAGATTGCTGGAGATGAGGATATCCATTGAGGGCGAAATGGTGGTGAAAAAGCTGCGGCGGGCGTTGTATGTTCCTGATTGCAGGAAGTCGGTCAAGACGCGGTTTTGGTTACTGGCGCAGATAAGCTTGCCGATGGGCAGCCCCATTTCGCGGGCATAATATGCGGCGAGAATATTGCCGAAGTTCCCCGTTGGTACAACAAAGTTGATCTTATCGCCAAGACGAATGCTGCCGATGTTGACCAAATCGCAATAAGCGCTGAAATAATAGGCAATCTGCGGAGCAAGGCGCCCCCAGTTGATGGAGTTTGCGGAGGAAAACGCAAGAGAGCGCTCAGCCAGCTTGGCTAATACAGCGCCGTCTGTGAAGATTTCTTTCACGCCGGTTTGAGCATCGTCAAAGTTGCCGCGAACGGCGCACACGCCAACGTTGCCGCCCTCCTGCGTGACCATCTGCAAACGCTGCATTGGGCTGACGCCCTCGCTTGGGTAGAACACCAGCACACGCGTTCCGGGCACATCGCGGAAGCCCTCCAGCGCGGCCTTGCCGGTGTCGCCGCTGGTTGCGACTAATATGACAAGCTCGCCCGCGCCGGTCTTTTTTGCGGAAACAGTGAGCAAGCGCGGCAGGAGCTGCAGCGCCATATCTTTGAACGCGCAGGTTGGGCCGTGGAATAGCTCAAGCATGTGAGTGTTCTCATCCAGCTGAGCGAGAGGAGCGATTTCCTTTGCGGCAAACTGAGCGCCATATGCTCCGCGCACGCAATCAGCCAGCTCTTCAGCGGAAAAATCGCTCAGGTATGGTGCAAGTATGCGCTCGGCACGCTCCACGTAAGACAGCGCGCAGAGCTCGCGCAGCTCGTCGGGTGTGACGGAGGGAATACTCTCGGGCAAAAACAGCCCGCCCTCTGCGGAAATCCCGCGAACAATCGCCTGTGCCGCAGTGACGCTCACTGCCGGGTCACGGGTGCTTAGGTATTTCATGTTGGGATTCTCCCCTGTTTATGTTTTTGACGCTTACTTTTTGCAGCTTACAGCGGATATTAGTATACCTTTTTTGCGGCGTTATGTCAACTGCCCGGCAGCAAAAATGAATATTCAGCGATGGATATTCATTTTTGCTGCACCTGCGCCATGCTGTTTGGGGGCGCGTAAATTTGCGCTCCTAATGGACAAACCAACGCGCCCGCAGCGTCTCAACCCACTCAACAAGCTTGAAGCGCACCTCGATTTTTGGGTCGGACTCCAGCAGCTCCAGCGAAGGAGCGTCAAAATACTCCTCCGGCTCTGCCTCCGCGGCAGGCAGACACAGCGGCGGGAACATCACGCACCACCAGTTTTGCCCCGCACCCTCGCCAATCACCGCTTTGACTGCGGTGTAGCGTCCGGCCGGCAGGGTTACATCGCCATAGCTGCGCGTGGCGAAATACTCATCCGTAACAAAAACCGACAGCGAGTAAGCCTTGCCGCTCCCGCGAATGACCGCCTCCCCTGCCGCCTGAAGCAGAGCCCGGTTTTGCGCCAGCTTTTCCCGCACGTTGGCAATATCCGCCGAGCCGTCGAAGAGTGTGCCGCCCGCCCGCAAAAGGGCGTCGCGCACACAGAGCTTCAGCGCTTGGTCTTCAGGGCTATCGGAATTGGCGAGAACGTGCAGACGCAGTACCTCTCCGCGCACTGCCTGCGCACGGGTTAAAAAGCTTCCGGCGGAAACAATACCGCTAAGCAGCAGCGCGGCGGTCATGGCGAGCGCGAGTGTCTTTTTATGCCTCATCATGCAGGATTCCTCCTAATTAAATGGATTGTATAAACATCTTTGGCATTATTTGGACGCATTATACAAACCGAGAGGGAAAACTCCACACAAGTTCCACTAATATCAACATATTTTACAAATATAACTACTAGTTGATTCTTTGTTAATTTTTTGTTACTCATTTGTACTTGAAAATAAAGTAAAATTGTGGTATATTTTTACCTGAAGACGGGGAAATGGGGATTTTCCAAAATTTTTAAGAGAAACAGAGGAAAAAAACATGAAATCATTGGGGATTGTCAGAAAACTGGACGAGGTTGGCCGCATTGTGCTGCCGAAGGAGCTTCGCCGCCTGTTCCAAATTGAGAGCAGCGAGGACGCAGTGGAAATCTTCACGGAAGAGGACCGCATAGTCTTGCGCAAGTACCAGCCGTCCTGCGTTTTTTGCCGCAGCGAGGACGACTTGTTCGTTTTTGCCGGGCAAAAAGTCTGCCGCGAATGCGCGAAAAAGATCGCCGTCACCGAGGATGCTTAGGACAGCTAACTGAATCGTCCGCAAAACGTTCCCGGCAGTCTGCGCTGACGGGACTGTTTTGTGGCTGAGCCGACAAAAAGGCGGATATAAGCTGAAGCTCTATCCGCCCGGTTTGAGTTTTATTGCCGGAATTCCGACCGCTCGGCAATGTATTCCGCAAGCCCACCAATCGCAATGCGCTCCTGCGCCATGGTGTCCCTATCGCGGACGGTGACGCAGCCGTCGTCCTGCGAATCAAAGTCGAACGTAACACACAGCGGCGTGCCGATTTCGTCCTGGCGGCGGTAGCGTTTGCCTATGCTGCCCGCGTCGTCATACTCAACGGCAAAACGCTTGGCAAGCTGCTCATAAACCGCCCTCGCGCCCTCATCCAGCTTTTTGGAGAGCGGCAACACAGCCGCCTTGATCGGCGCCAGCGCCGGGTGCAGACGCAATACCACGCGCACGTCGTTTTTGGCCGCGTCCACAACTTCCTCGTCGTATGCATCCACAAGGAAAGCCAGCAGCATACGCTCCACGCCCAAGGACGGCTCAACAACATACGGCAGATATTTTTCGCCCGTAGTTTGGTCAAAATACTCCAAGCTTTTGCCGGAAGTTGTTTGGTGCCGCGTCAGGTCAAAATCCGTGCGCGACGCAACGCCCATCAGTTCTCCCCAACCAAACGGAAAGAGGAACTCGAAATCCGTGGTGGCATTGGAATAGTGCGAAAGCTCCTTTGCCTCATGGTCGCGCAGACGCAGATTTTCCGGGCGCACACCAAGTGCGTACAGCCAATCGCGGTAAGCATCTTTCCAGTAGCCGAACCACTCAAGCTCCGTGCCGGGCTTGCAGAAAAACTCAAGCTCCATCTGCTCAAACTCACGGGTACGGAAGATGAAGTTGCCCGGAGTGATTTCGTTGCGGAAGCTCTTGCCGATTTGGCACACGCCGAACGGGATTTTGCGCCGCGTTGTTCGCTGAATGTTGGGGAAGTTGACAAAAATGCCCTGCGCAGTTTCGGGGCGCATATATAGCTCAGATTTGCTGTCCTCGGTCACGCCCTGGAAGGTCTTGAACATGAGGTTGAACGAGCGGATATCGGTGAAATCTGTGCCGCCGCAATCGGGACAAGCAATGCCGTTCTCGCGGATATAGTCGCTCATTTGTGCAAAATCCCACCCGGCGGGATTGATGCCGCTATCTTCGATTAGTTTATCGGCGCGGTGACGCGTTTTGCAGAATTTGCAGTCCATCAGCGGGTCGGAAAAGCCGCCCACGTGCCCGGAGGCTGCCCACACCTGCGGGTTCATGAGGATTGCGCTGTCCAGGCCCACGTTATATGGGTTCTCGCGCACAAACCGCTGCCACCACGCCGCCTTGACGTTGTTCTTGAACTCCACGCCCAGCGGACCGTAGTCCCACGCGTTGGCAAGCCCGCCGTAAATCTCGCTGCCGGGGTAAACAAAGCCGCGCCCTTTGCAGAGCGCAACGATTTTCTCCATGGTTTTTTCGCTGTTTTTCATATGGCTTCTCACTTTCAAAAATTGCGCGTTTCATTATAGCACACTTGCGCACTAAAAGCAATTACAGCTGCGGCGGGTTTAGCTTGCAGTCCAGCCAAAAGCCAAATTCGGCGGGGTTTTTGCCCATGTAGTGATAGCAGCGGCGAATGTTGCGCATTGTCTCTTGTGTTTTTGCATCTTCTTTGCCCAATTTGTCCAAATAAAATTTATAGGCTTTCAATAAAAACGGCATTGCTTCTGTGTAGTTTTCTTGCCACAAATGCGTAGTACCAATATTGTTGTAAACCACTGCTGTTTTTCGATCTTCTGTGCCATATGTTTTTTCGTAAATTGGCAACGCCGTCAAGAAGTATTCCTGTGCTTTTGCGTGATTTGCTATTTTAGCATATGCCACTCCTAATCGAGTGTAAGCATATCCAAGCTCTTTTTCAGCTTCAGCCCCAATCGCTTCAAAAATCCCGCGCGCCTTATCAAAACTTTTAATTGCGTCGTCATATTGCTCGGAATCAAGCTGCGCGTCGCCCAAACTCAGCAAAAGCTTCGCGGCGTCAGCTGTTTGCTCACCGCGCACAGCCCGCTCTTTTTTGAGCGCCGCTTTATAATAGTAAGCCGCTCTGGCCGGCTGCTTTTTTCTTATTGCACGTACGGCTTTTTTGTAGTCGCGGCTTTGATGTTGGGGCGCAAAAGTCACGTTGAGTGTGTTATTGATCATTATGGTTGGCGCAGCTTTTTTCTCTTTCCCTTTATTGAAGAGCTTAAAAAAGCCGCAATGCCGCCGATAACCACAAAATGCGCACCAATGGCATAAACAACATTGCGCAGA
>JAITOD010000039.1 GCA_031290105.1 Oscillospiraceae bacterium | reverse complement strand
GCTACGTTTCCGCCGAGAAAAACAAGGAGCGTCTCAGGCCCGCCATCGGCGTGATTGCGATTGACTCCATCTACACGCCGGTGATTAAGACGAACTACACCGTTGAGAACACCCGCGTTGGGCAAATTACCGACTATGACCGCCTTGTGCTTGAGGTCTGGACGAACGGCACAATTTCGCCGTCTGACGCAGTTGCGCAGGCTTCGCGGATTTTGCGCGAGCGGCTCTCGATTTTCACTAAACTTGGCGGCGATACCATCGGTATTGATTCGCTCAGCGAAGTGCGTTCTCTTGCGGAGGACCAACGCGCCGGAATCACAATCGACGACTTGGAGCTGAGCATCCGCGCATCAAATTCACTCAAGCGCGCGGGTATCAATAACTTGGGCGGTCTGCTCTCTTGGAGTGAGCCTGAGCTCAAGAAAATCCGCAACTTCGGAGAGAAAACTCTCCAAGAAGTCATCGAGAAACTAAACGAGCTGGGGCTGGATTTGGCTCCCGGTCAGGAATAGGAAGGAGCGAATCTACAATGCCCGGAACCCGAAAACTCGGACGGAGAACCGACCAACGCGACGCAATGCTGCGCGGCATGGTCACGGCTCTGTTTGAAAGCTACGACGCAAAAGAGGGAACTGCGCGGATTGAGACGACCATAACACGCGCAAAAGAGGTACGCTCCATGGCGGAGAAATACCTCACCATCGCCAAAAACAAGACCTTGGCGAATTATCGTCTTGCGCTTGCGTACCTGACAAAGGAAGACGTTGTCAAGAAGCTGTTTGACGAAATTGCGCCAAAGTACGCAGACGTGCCCGGGGGCTATACGCGCATTACGCGCATTGGTCAGCGGCGCGGCGATGCGGCGGAAATCGCGCTCTTGGAGCTTGTGCCGGTCAAAGCGGCGGAAGCAGCTAAGCCGGAGAAGAAGAAACGCGCTTCGCGGCGTAAGACTGCGGCGGCTGAGTAAAGGCGCTGCAGCGGCAAGGATTCAGTCGGTAAGCTTATTAAAACAAGCAAAAGCGTAATGGGTAAAATTGCCCGTTACGCTTTATGTTGTGCCTATTGGGTTTGGCAAGGAACTTCCTCAAAAAAATTCGTTCAGCTACCGAACAACAAACTTAACGCTCCACAAGGTAATGAACGTCTTGCCGCCGGTCTTACCGGCTGGAGCTGGTGGCAGGATTTGAACCTGTGACCTGCTGATTACAAATCAGCTGCTCTACCAACTGAGCTACACCAGCGAAATATATATCGGCAACCTTGCAGTTACGCGACCTTCGCGAAACACGCCGCGCGGACTTTAAGCGAGGTCAGCTGATTTTCTTCATTCCCCCCCTACGGTTTGCCTATTATACCCCCCCTACGGTTTGCCTATTATATCATTTCTGCGGCATGATGTCAAGTAAGAGCAGCCTGCCGCACACATGCAAATGGATGCAGACGGAGCAAATCGTGCGTGTATGACTAATGCCATGGGGCATAAGTCAAAAAGCTCCTCGATAAAGAACGTGCCTGTTATTCTATGCTCAACGCTATTTGTTCGGCAGCAAAAATCTGCCGAAAAGCGCCGCGCACACGCCGTCCAGTACCGCGCCGCAAATGGCAAACGTCAGCAATGCCGCACAGCGCGCAAGGTGCTCCCTCAGACCGCGCCAATCGTCCGGAAAGCACTTGTTTTTTGCCGCATAGCCAAACGCCTGCGCACTGTCCATGTTCTCCTTGCACGTCAGCAGAAGCCCGAATATAGCGGCGAGCGAGCCGGGCACAATCAGCAAAAGGCTGCCTCCAAGCCCGCGCAGGGCAAAATCTCCGTAGAGTGTGCCGCACAGCACGCCAAGCCCAAGACCGCGCAGCAACGGCAGGCAACCCAACAGCGGCAGTCCTGCGGCGGATAGACCAAGCAGCGTTGCGGCGATTGCGAATATAACATTGCTCAGCAGCGAGGAGCGCAGCACTGCCCAGAATGCCCTGCCGCCGCGCAAATCCAGCCACTCTGCAAAGAGCGCATGGCATTGTTGGGCAAAAAAGCCGTCCGCCAAGCGGCACAAGCGTGCCCCGGCGAGCAAGCCTGCCAATAAAAGCACCCACAGCAGCAGCAAGCGGCGGTTATCCATCGCACCGCGCAGCGTTTCCTTTATGAACGGCAAGGCGTTGCTGAAAGCTCTGCCATTGCCTGTCGGTCGGCGCAGTCTTGCACGTTTTCCGCGCATATCACACTTCCGGACCTTACATATTAGGCGTTGTGATTTCAGAATCTAACGCCTGATATAATTATGCGGCCTGTCCTGAAGTTATGATAATTGTGAAATTTTTGCATATTCTAAAGCCATTGCCGCCGCAGGAGGGTCCGTATGACGAACGATAAACCCAACAGCACCGCCCGTGCCGTACGTGTGTATTTCCGTGCCGCGTTTGTGATTGCGCTGCTGACCGCGGTGGGCGTAGGCATGTTATTGGCGGAGGAGGGTACGCGCCGCGTTGACGGCGCCGGGTCACAAAACATGGCGGTGCTTTCCTCGCGGGATAAGCAGGTGGAGTTGTTCTTTCCGCAGAGTGAAACGGCGCTGCATTTTGAGCTGCCGGGGCACACACTGCTTTCGGATTTTCTTCCGCCGCCGATTGGCAATGCGGTCTGGTTTGTCCGCGCGTTGAGTGAGGTGCTTGATAATGAATAATTGATAATTTTGAAATCACAGGATTCCTGTATACAGCTGTGTGTGCAGCTCATTGTTAATTGCTCTGCCCATGGCGACAGCTTCTTTCCGCGCCGCAAGCGCAAAGTCCTCCGGCGGCGTGTTTGCCGTTTTCCACGCGCACAAAATCGCCCGCGACGAGTTTATAATCGCGCCGCGCCCGTTATCATCAAACGCGCCCGCAATATCCGCCGCCGCGCCCCCCTGCGCGCCGTATCCCGGCACAAGAAAGAACGTGTGCGGCAAGCGCTTGCGCAGCTCAGCAAGCTGTGCAGGATAAGTTGCGCCAACCACCGCGCCCGCGTTTGAATACCCGTATGCGCCAATGCTGTTTGCGCCCCACCGCTCGCACCAATCGCCCATTGCGGCGTAGAGAGGCACGCCCTCGCGCTGCAAATCCTGCAGCTCACCCGAGGATGGATTGGAGGTTTTGCACAGCACAAATATGTCCTTACCCGTCTCTAAACACGGCAAAACGCAGTCGCTGCCCAAATAGCCGTTGACCGTCAGGGCGTCCGCGCCGAAAGGCGTGTATACCGTGCCGTTCACGTCAACAGTGCCCAAATGCGCCGCCGCGTATGCCGACATTGTTGAGCCGATGTCGTTGCGTTTTGCGTCCATGATAACGTACAGACCCTTAGCCTTTGCGTATCGGATAGTTTCCGCCAGCGCGCGCATACCCTGCCAGCCGAAGCGCTCATAATAGGCGCTCTGCGGCTTTACCGCCGGGACGACGTCCGCCAGTGCGTCAATCAGCGCTTTGTTGTATGTTAAAACAGCCGCCGCCGCCGCTTCCGGCGAATTGCCAAGCTGGGCAAAAGCATCAGCCTTCACGTGCTCGGGAATGTATTCCAACATGGGGTCAAGTCCCGCAACAACGGGGTTCCCGATTTGTTCAATCCTGCGAATAAGCGCGTCCATTTTCAAATCCCCTCATGATTACACAATGTCTCTGTGAATATCTCCGGCGTTTTGCTGCCGAGAGCGCGGCCTCCCGTCATGCACGACTTTAGAACGTCTTCCGGCAGGCGCCCGCCTACATTCTACCACAATGGCGGCTAATAAACAAGAGGCAAGAGCCTGGCGCTGTGCGGCTCTTGTCTCTCAAGTTTATCGGTTGCTGTCAGCCGCCGCAGCCGCAGCCGCCGCTGTTCCAAGAACCCCAATCAGCGGGGAGAGCCGCCGCGCCGTTGCACCCGCAGCCGGAGTTATAACCGTATTCCGCGTCAACACTGCCGCCGCAGCCGGGTACGGGCGGAGTGCTGCAAGGCAGCTTTGCGCAGCGCAGGCAGAAGTTGGCGCTGTTCACGCCGTTGATTTTGCAGCAGCCGTTGGCATAGACGCAGCAAGTAAAGCGGTTGCAGTTTGTCTGATAGCCGGCGGGCGCGCTTGCCTGTGAGAGCGTGTAGCAGCCCGGGCATATGCCCTTGAAGCAGCACCGGCCGTTATCGCCGGAGCACGCTGAGTAAAACTTGCCGCATTTTTGGAGCGTCAGTACACAGCCGGGCAGGGGATTGCCGCGGCAGTCCGTGCAGCGAATTGCCGCGTCCTGCCCTTGAATGGGCTGCCAAACCTTTACCGTCTTCCAGTAGCCGCCGCAGCTGTTACAGCCGCCGTTCCCGTAATTCCCCTCGCCGCTGTTACAGCCGCCGTTCCCGTAAGAGCCGCAATTACCGTTACACATTGTCCATCATCCTTTGTTTTGTTATTATCGGCTTGTCCGCCGCATTACAAGCTATGCCGCAAAAACGCTTGGTGTTACAGGAATGGCACGCGGCGATTTTGGTTACCCTAGTACGGTAAAATACGCAAACAGGGGGACGACCATGGACGAGAAAAAACTCCTCACCCGCGAAAACGGCGCGCCCGTTGCCGACAACACAAATACCCTCACCGCAGGCGAGCGCGGACCCGCGCTGCTTCAGGACGTGTGGTTTCTGGAGAAGCTTGCGCACTTTGACCGCGAGGTCATACCCGAGCGGCGAATGCACGCCAAGGGCTCCGGCGCTTACGGCACCTTCACCGTCACGCAGGATATCACGCAATACACCAAGGCGGATGTTTTCGCTCAAGTCGGCAAGCAGACCGAAACCTTCGTGCGCTTCAGCCTTGTTGCCGCAGAGCGCGGCGGCAGCGACGTTGACCGCGACATACGCGGCTTTGCAGTGCGGTTTTACACCAGCCAAGGCAACTGGGATTTGGTTGGCAACAACACGCCCGTTTTCTTTTTGCGCGACCCAAAACGCTTCCCGGATTTGAACCACGCAATCAAGCGCGACCCCAAAAGCAACCTCAACAATCCTCAAGCCCGCTGGGATTTTTGGAGCTCCCTGCCCGAGGCGCTCCACCAGGTCACCATCACCATGAGCGACCGCGGCATACCCGCCGGCTACCGCCATATGCACGGTTTCGGCAGTCACACATTCGCGTTTATCAACGGCAAAAACGAGCGCACTTGGGTCAAATTCCATTGGAAGAGCCAACAGGGGATACAAAATCTGACCGACCAATCGGCAATGAAGGTCAACGAGTTGACCCGCGACAGTCACCAGCTGGATTTGTTCCGCTCAATCGAAACCGGAAAGTTTCCGCGCTGGAAGCTCTATGTTCAGCTTATGACGGAGGAACAGGCGCTGGCCCACGGCGAAAATCCGTTTGACGTCACAAAAGTGTGGCTGCACGGTGATTTTCCGTTGCATGAAGTGGGAGTTATGGAGTTGAACCGCAACCCGGAGAACTACTTTGCAGAGGTTGAGCAGGCGGCGTTCAACCCCGCAAGCATTGTCCCGGGCGTTGATTTTTCGCCCGACAAAATGCTGCAAGGACGCTTGTTTTCCTACGGCGACGCGCACCGCCACCGCATTGGTGTGAACGTCAGTCAAATTCCGGTCAACAAGCCGCGCTGCCCCGTGCATGATTATCACCGCGATGGAACGATGCGCGTGGACGGCAACTTTGGCGCGACCGTTTCCTATCAGCCGAACGGGGCAGGGGAGTGGGCGCAGCAGCTTGACGCGCAGGAGCCGTCGCTGCCGCTCTTCGGCGATGCATACCATTACGAGCCGAAGGATGACCTGACGGACGACTGCTTTTATCAGCCCGGCAAGCTTTATCGCCTGATGAGCGAGGAGCAAAAGCAGGCTCTGGCGGATAACACCAACGCCAATATGTGCCAGAATAACATCTCCGTCAGCATGAATGTGCGTTACCGTCACGCGGCGCATTGCTGCCTTGCAGACGCGGATTACGGTGCGCGCATTGCCAACTGCATGGGGCTTGATTTGCAGAAAGTGCAGGCGCTCTCGCAGCTTTCGCACGCGGAGCTGATGGCGCAGACGGCATAGGGGGGGAAAATCAGACTATTTATCTAGCTAAAGCTTTAGCTAGAGGTTAACCTGTTAGGTTAACCTCTAGCTATATTTAATATAATCGTTGCCGCGTATTTATGCGCCTGTGCGGCGGTCCTCCAGCACCTTGTCAGCCGCCTGCGCCGCGCCGGTGAAGCTGTTGTTTTTCCAGTAAGCGGCAACCGTGCAAACCGCCGCCACAATCAGGCTCAGCGCTTGGTAAGCCTCGTCTTCGGAGATTGAGAGCGGGTTTTTGCCCATAGCGTTGAGCGCCGTGTTCGCAAAACTCAGCAGCAGCGCCAGCAGCCGCGCCCAAGTCCCAAAGCGCACGGCGGAGATGTTTTCCAGAATATCGCGGAAGAGCTTCATGGCGTTTTCCCCTTAGGTTTTGTTTACTTAACGGGTATGCGCAACGCCGGGCAAATATTCCCAAGACAGCGCTATAATACATTGTGGAAAACTTTTTTGCGCTTATTTCTAATACGGAATAATAAATGACCTCCGGTGCACTATAATTTGTGGGCACACGTGGCAAGACCACAAAATGTTGTGTGCAGGGAGGTAAAGATTATGATAACGTCAATCCTGAAGAGAGACGGGCGGCATGTGCCGTTTAATCAAAAAAAAATTGCCGACGCTATTTTTGGCGCGGCGCAGGCGGCAGGCGGTGATGACCGCGAAACCGCCGAGAATCTTGCGGCGCAGGTGGCGGAGCATCTTGCGGCAGAGGGAATCACAAGCCCGCTTGTGGAGGAAGTACAGGATATGGTGGAGCGCGTCCTGATGGAAAACGGGCATTTCCGCACCGCCAAAAAGTTTGTGCTCTACCGCAATGAGCGCAGCCGTGTGCGCGACATGAACACTCGTCTTATGCAAACCTTTAAGGGGCTGACCTTCCAGTCCGCAAAAGAAAACGACGGTATGCGCGAAAACGCCAATATCGACGCGGAAGCATCCATGGGCACCATGCTGAAATACGGGCAGGAGAGCGCAAAGGAGTTCAACGAGCTGTTCATCCTCAACCCGGCGCACGCGCAGGCTCACCACGAGGGCGATATCCATATCCACGACCTGGACTTCCTCACGCTCACCACAACATGCTGCCAGATTGACATCATCAAGCTGTTCAAGGACGGTTTTGGCACAGGGCACGGCTTTTTGCGCGAGCCCAACGACATTGCAAGCTATTCCGCGCTGGCGTGCATAGCAATCCAGGCTAACCAAAACGATCAGCACGGCGGGCAGAGCATTCCCAATTTCGATTACGGCATGGCTTTCGGCGTTGCAAAAACCTACGCCAAGCACTACCGCCGCCACCTTGGCAAAGCGCTGGAGCTCCTCCTTGGCGTGGAGGACGCGGAAGTAAAGGCGGCTGAATATCCTGACAAAATCGGCAAAAAGCCCACTCTTGCGGGAGATAACGGATACCGCGAGGCGGAAAAAGCTTTGCTCACGGCGGAGCTTGGGATATCCGCCGAGGATGCGGACAAATGCCAGTCGTTTGCCGCAAAATATGCCCTGCGTGAAACCGAGCGCGCAACTTTCCAGGCAATGGAAGCGCTGGTCCACAACCTGAACACCATGCACTCCCGCGCGGGGGCGCAGATTCCGTTCTCGTCCATCAACTACGGCATGGACACCTCGCCGGAGGGGCGCATGGTTATCCGCGCCCTGCTGCTGACCACGGAGCAGGGCCTGGGCAACGGGGAAACCCCTATCTTCCCAATCCAGATTTTCCGCGTGAAGGCAGGGGTGAGCTATAACCCAGGCGACCCCAACTACGACCTGTTCAAGCTTGCCTGCCGCGTGAGCGCAAAACGCCTGTTCCCCAACTTCTCGTTTATGGACGCGCCATTCAACGCGCAGTACTATAAAGAGGGCGATTACGACACCGAGGTGGCTTACATGGGTTGCCGCACGCGCGTTATCGGCAACGACTACGATAAATCACGGGAAATCACCGGCGGGCGCGGCAACCTGAGCTTTACGTCAATCAACCTGCCACGAATCGCAATCCACGCCAACGGCAGCGTTGACCGTTTTTTTGAGGAACTCGACCGCAAAATCGATCTGTGCATAGCGCAGCTTATGGAGCGCTACGAAATTCAGGCAAAACGCCGCGTGCGCAACTACCCGTTCCTGATGGGGCAGGGCTTGTGGATTGATTCTGAAAAGCTTGGGCCGGACGACGAAGTGCGCGAGGTGCTCAAGCACGGCACGCTGTCTGTGGGCTTCATCGGGCTTGCCGAGGCGCTCAAGTGCCTGATTGGCGAGCACCACGGAGAGAGCGAAAAGGCGCAGAATCTGGGGCGCTCAATCATCAGCACCATGCGCGAACGCATGGATGCGGAGTCCGAGAAAACCGGCTATAACTTCTCGCTTTTGGCGACCCCGGCGGAGGGGCTTAGCGGGCGGTTTGTGCGCATAGACAAGAAGAAATACGGCATAATTCCCGGCGTGACGGACAGGGATTACTACACAAACAGCTTCCATGTGCCGGTGTATTTTCCCATAACTGCCTTCGAGAAAATCCGCATTGAAGCGCCGTACCATGCGCTCACCAACGCGGGGCATATCTCCTATGTGGAGATGGACGGTGACCCCACGCAGAACCTTGACGCGTTCGAGTCGGTAATCCGCTGCATGGCGGAGAACGGCGTGGGCTACGGCTCTGTGAACCACCCGGTTGACCGCGACCCCGTCTGTGGCTTCACGGGGATTATCGGCGACGAGTGCCCCAAATGCGGACGGCACGAGGGCGACGGGCAGGCAAAATTTGAGCGGATACGGCGCATTACAGGCTACCTTGTGGGCACGCTTGACCGCTTCAACGACGCAAAGACCGCAGAGGTTGCCGACCGCGTGAAGCACATTGGGCGGCGCGAGACCATCTAGAAGCAAAATACAATACATCAAAAAGCAAGATTAGCGGATTGTTAATCTTGCTTTTTGCGCGGGAAATTGTTATACTTTAGCTCAGCAAGTTTAGTCGGCGGAGGCAAAGCATGAAACGCAGCGATTACATCACCTGGGACGAATACTTCATGGGCTTGGCGCTGCTCTCATCGCGGCGCAGCAAGGATCCCTCCACGCAGGTGGGCGCGTGTATTGTTAACACACAAAACCGTATTATGTCCGTGGGCTATAACGGTATGCCCTCCGGGTGCAGCGACGACGAATTCCCCTGGGAGCGCGAGGGCGAGGACAACAAGTACCTCTACGTCTGCCACGCGGAACTGAACGCAATTCTGAACAGCGGCGGGCGCAATTTGCAGGATTGCAGGATTTACACAGCCCTGTTTCCGTGCAACAACTGCGCCAAGGCGATAATCCAGAGCGGCATCCGCGAGGTGTGCTACCTCAGCGACAAATACGCCGATAAGCCGGAGTTCATTGCCGCGCGGCGTATGTTCACGGCGGCGGGCATAACGCTGCGCAAGCTGGAGTTGGAGCATGAGGATATTCGCCTGGATTTGCGCGAAGAAGGAGTATAATTCAATTAACAAGACGCAACGGCAAAAGCTGCGCAGTGTGGAATTCATCACACTTGGCAGAAATAATAACCCGCGGCAAACGGGATTCACATTATATCAAAGGAGAATTTTTCCATGCTTGACATCAAACTGGTCCGCGCGAACCCGGAGCTTGTCCGCGAAAACATCCGCAAAAAATTTCAGGACGCAAAGCTCCCCTTGGTGGACGAAGCACTTGCGCTGGATATCCGTCTGCGCCAAACAATCGCCGCCGCGGACGAGCTGCGCAGCAAACGCAACACCGTCAGCAAGCAAATCGGCGCACTGATGGCGCAGGGCAAACGGGAGGAAGCTGAGGCCGCCAAGGTCGAGGTTACCCAAAATGCGCTGCGCATGGAGGAGCTGGGCAAGCTGCAGGACGAGCTGGCGGAGCAGCTGAAAACCGTCATGCAGACTATCCCGCAGATTATCGGCGAGAGCGTGCCCATTGGCAAGGACGACAGCGAAAACGTGGAGATTGAGCGCTTCGGCGAACCCGTCGTGCCGGATTTTGAGGTGCCGTACCATGTGGACATCATGGAACACCTGAACGGGCTTGACCTTGACAGTGCCCGCAAAACCAGCGGTAACGGCTTCTATTATCTGCTTGGCGACGTCGCCCGTCTGCACTCCGCCGTGCTGACCTATGCCCGCGATTTCATGATCGATAAGGGCTTCACATATTGCGTGCCGCCGTTCATGATTCGCTCAAGCGTTGTGACGGGCGTGATGTCCTTCGCCGAGATGGAAAACATGATGTACAAAATCGAGGGCGAGGATCTATACCTTATCGGCACCAGCGAACACAGCATGATTGGGCGGTATATCGACACGATTTTGCGCCCCGCACAGCTCCCGCAGACCCTCACCAGCTACTCGCCCTGCTTCCGCAAGGAGGTGGGCGCACACGGCATTGAGGAGCGCGGCGTCTACCGTATCCATCAGTTTGAGAAGCAGGAGATGGTGGTCATCTGCTCACCCGACGAGAGCAAGGACTGGTACAACAAGCTCTGGAGCCACACCGTGGAGCTTTTTCGCACAATGGACGTACCTGTGCGCACACTTGAGTGCTGTTCCGGCGACCTTGCGGACCTTAAGGTCAAAAGCTGCGATGTTGAGGCATGGAGTCCCCGCCAGCAGAAATACTTTGAGGTGGGCAGCTGCTCCACCCTTGGCGATGCACAGGCGCGCCGGCTTGGCGTACGAGTCAAGGGCGAGTCTGGCACATACTTTCCCCACACACTCAACAACACCGTCGCCGCGCCGCCGCGAATGCTCATCGCTCTGTTGGAGAACAACCTCCAAGCGGATGGTTCGGTGAAAATCCCCGCCGTTTTGCAGCCGTATATGGGTGGAAAGAGTGTGATTTAGCTTGCTGCCCGGCTTGGTCGTTGCCCGCAACGCTCTTTGCAGCACTCGGCGCGTTTTGGAAGGTCTGCCGGCTTGGGCGTTGTAGGCGAGAGTGAGGGGCTTTTTATAGACCGCATAAACGTCCAAATCGCCGGAAAGAGTAAGGCTCTGCGATGAAGTGCTTGCCTAAAGGTTTAGGGAGCGGTTAACCTAACGGTTTAGGGATACGGTTAACCTTAATCTATAGTCTATAATCTAAGAATCCATAATCCATGAGTCAAAGGTCTAACATACGGCAGTGCAGAGCAACACACAAAGAAGATGCGCCGCTTGAAAATGCGCATCTTCTAAAGAGGGGGAGCGTTGGTTGCGATTTAGCCTTGGGGTGCGTCCACGGGGCACACGCCGGCGCACGCACCGCAGTCAATGCAGGTTGCCGCGTCAATGACGTATTTGCCGTCGCCCTCGCTGATTGCGTTTACGGGGCACTCGGCCTCGCACGCGCCGCAGGAAATGCAGTCCTCGTTGATTGTGTAAGCCATTTTGTTTTCCTCCGAAAATTTAGTACGCTTGAGCGCCCCTATATTATACCGCGTTTTTGTAAAAATGCAAGAGGGTTATCAAAATGAGCAAGGTTTGGCACGTCTCGCTTTTCTTTGCTTACTCTAATTTTTTGCGAAAAGCCTTAATATACTAAGATCATACTGCCAAGTTACCGAGCACAAGCCTAACGCGTTTTGCAAGGTTGAGCACGTCTCGCTTTTCTTTGCTTACTTTCTTTTCTCGCGAAAAGAAAGTAAGGGGGCTTGCGCGCGGGGGAGAAAATCTGTATACTATTGTGGAGCAAAAATACACAAAGAAACCAAGGAGCAAATATCATGCCAATCACATTTGATGAAAAATCACGCAGCTTTAAGCTTGACGCTGGAGTATCCAGCTATGTTATGCAAATCCTGCCGCGGGGACAAGTCGCCCACCGTTATTGGGGTGCCGCGGTCAGCGATTTTGACCTTTCCGCCCTTCTTGAGTCCAATGGCGGCGAATCTCTGGGTCTTGACGGCGAAAACACGCTGGACGAAACCCCGGACTCTCTGCTGTGCGAATACCCGGGCGGCGGTGCCGGCGATTTCCGTGTTCCGGCGGTAACGGCGCTGGCGGCGGACGGCTCTTCCGCAGTTGATTTGCGCTATGTTTCGCACCAGATTTTGCCGGGCAAACCCGCGCTTGAGGGTCTGCCCGCCGTATACCTCAACAGCGGCGATGAAGCCGAAACCCTTGCAATCACCCTTGAGGATAAATACTGCGGTCTGCGCGCCGTGCTATATTACACGGTGTTTGCGGAGCTGAACGTCATTACCCGGCATACGGTGCTGAGCAATGCGGGCGACGCGTCCCTTTCGCTGAACTACGCCATGTCCGCCTGCGTTGAGCTGCCCACGCACGATTACAAAATGCTGGGACTTTACGGCGCATGGGCACGCGAGCGTCAGGTTGAGTGGCTGCCGCTGCGCCGCGGCACACAAAGTCTGCAAAGCCGCCGCGGCTATTCCTCCCACCAAATGAACCCGTTCACCGCCCTTGCCGCGCCCAATGCGGACGAAATACAGGGCGAGGTCTATGGCTTTAACCTTGTCTACAGCGGCTCTTTCCTTATTGAAGCCGAGGTTGACCAAAAGGACACAACCCGCGTTGTGATCGGCATTAACCCCTACGATTTTGCGTGGAAGCTGGAGCCGGGCGAGCGCTTCACCACGCCGGAAGCGGTGCTTGTTTATTCTGCAAACGGATACGGCGAAATGAGCCGCACATACCATAAACTCTACACAAAGAACCTGTGCCGCGGTGCATGGAGAGATAAACGCCGCCCAATTCTCATCAACAACTGGGAGGCCACGTACTTCAAGTTCAACGCCGACCGCCTTGTTAAGCTGGCTGAGCAAGCCGCCGGCGTTGGCATAGAAATGCTGGTGATGGACGACGGCTGGTTCGGCAAGCGCGACGGCGACAGCTCCGGCTTGGGCGATTGGTTTGTGAACGAGGAGAAACTGGGCTGCTCCCTTGCGGAGTTGGTCGAGCGTGTGGACGATGCCGGGCTGAAATTCGGCATTTGGTTTGAGCCGGAGATGGTTAACCCCGACAGCGACCTGTTCCGCGCTCACCCGGATTGGTGTCTGTCCATCCCCAACCGTCCCAAGACTCTTGGACGCCATCAATTGGTGCTGGATTTGAGCCGCAAGGAAGTGCAGGATTATTTAGTCGAGCGGCTGTGTGCAATCCTTGAGAGCGCGGATATCAGCTACGTCAAGTGGGACTGCAACCGATACCTAAGTGAGGCGCACTCGGCGGCACTCCCTGCGGATCGCGGACGCGAGATCTGGCACCGATACATGCTGGGCTTTTATGATGTGCTTGAGAGAATCACAAGCGCGTTCCCCAAGGTGCTCTTCGAGAGCTGTGCCAGCGGCGGCGGACGCTTTGACCCCGCCATGCTCTACTACATGCCGCAAACCTGGACCAGCGACAACACAGACGCTATTGACCGCCTGAAGATCCAATACGGCACAAGCTTTGCGTATCCAATCCGCACGATCGGCGCGCACGTTTCCGCAACGC
Source organism: Oscillospiraceae bacterium (assembly GCA_031290105.1). Classification (GTDB taxonomy): domain Bacteria; phylum Bacillota; class Clostridia; order Oscillospirales; family Acutalibacteraceae; genus WRKY01. Next base: position 16,061 of record JAITOD010000039.1, on the reverse strand, counting down.
CCAACCACCAAACCGGGCGCAACACGCCGTTCATGACGCGCGGCGACGTGGCGTTGCAGGGCACTTTTGGATACGAGCTGGATCTTGGCAAGCTGGACGAGGGCGAATTTGACCAGATTGAGGACCAGATTGACCGCTATCAGGAATACCAAAAGCTCATATTCGGCGGGGATTTATACCGCCTTATCAGCCCGTTTGAGGACTCAACGCAGGCGGCGTGGATGTACGTCAGCGCGGACAAAAAAAGTGCGCTGGTTCAGTGCGTAATGCAGCACACAAGCGGCAACCATGTGCCGCGGCGGATTCGCTTGCAGGGGCTGGAGCCGCAGTCGCTTTATAAGGTTGAGGAATTGGGCGTGACGCTGCACGGCGATTCGCTGATGAATCTGGGCTTTGTCATCCCGGAGGTTTGGGGCGACCACCAGAGCGTTTGCCTGACCATTAAGCGCAAATAATAATCGGCAATAGAAAAAATTCTAAACACAACTTTAGGAGTCTGAACTAATGCCCAAACCCAAAAGCCTATACGTCTGCAATTCCTGCGGAAACGAAACCGCAAAGTGGTTCGGGCAGTGCCCGGGCTGCGGCGAGTGGAACACGCTTGAGGAGAGCGCACTGCCATCCGTGACGATGCAGCAACGCTCCGGCAGCGTTGGGCGCTCCGGCGGCTCGTCCGGCGCGGGAATACGCCGTGCGCTGCGGCTGAACGAAATCCCCGCTCAGGGTGAACAGCGCTACGACACAGGGCTTGACGAACTCAACCGCGTGTTGGGCGGCGGCTTGGTGCGCGGCTCATTGGTATTGCTAAGCGGCGACCCGGGCATAGGCAAATCCACGCTGCTGCTGCAAATCTGCACCCAAATGAACAAAGGGCTGGAGATCCTCTACGTTTCCGGGGAGGAATCCGCTCACCAGCTCAAGCTCCGCGCCGCGCGGCTCGGCGTGGACGCTCCCGGGCTGTCCGTCCTCTGCGAAACCGACGCGCAGGGCGTTGCGGAAACAATACGCGCAAGCAAACCCGGGCTTGTGCTGATCGACTCCATCCAGACCATGCAGATTGCGGAAATTACGTCCAGCCCCGGCTCGGTGACCCAGGTGCGCGAGTGCACAAACCAGTTTCTGCGCACGGCAAAGGCGCTGGACATTCCGTGCATACTGGTTGGGCACGTCAACAAGGACGGCAACATTGCGGGACCAAAGGTGCTGGAACACGTGGTGGATACGGTGCTGTATTTTGAGGGCGAACGGCACCTCTCCTACCGCATTTTGCGCGCGGTGAAGAACCGTTACGGCTCCACAAATGAAATCGGCGTGTTCGAGATGGGCGACGCGGGTTTGCGCGAGGTGGAAAACCCATCCGAAATGCTGCTCTCCGGACGTTCGGAGGGCACAAGCGGCTCATGCGTTGCGTGCGTATTGGAGGGCAGCCGCCCGTTGCTTGCGGAGGTCCAGGCGCTGATAAGCGAGACAGGCTTCGGCAACCCGCGCCGCATGGTCAGCGGTTTTGACGCCGGCCGCATGAACATGCTCCTTGCCGTGCTGGAGAAACGCGCCGGGCGATATTTTGGTAACATGGATGCTTATCTCAACGTGGCCGGCGGCTTAAAGCTGGACGAGCCTGCGTGTGATCTGCCTGTAGCGTTGGCGTTGGCGTCCGGTCTGACCGACACTCCGATTGCGCAGGACGCGCTGGCTTTCGGCGAGCTTGGGCTTGGCGGCGAGATCCGCGCGGTCAACGGCTGCGAACAGCGCTTGCACGAGGCGGCACGGCTGGGCTTTACGCGCTGTGTTATCCCGAGGCACAACTTCCGCGCACTTACCAACACGCAGTTCGGCGATTTGCTCGTGCTGCCCGCGCGGAATATCAGCGAGGCGCTGCGCCTGCTGGGCTGCTGAGTCGTCCGCGTTGCACGCAACTCTGTCCTGCGGCTCCCGCGCAAGCTGTGTGCGAATTACAGCTGCTGCCGCCCCTCACAGCGGACGAAAAAGCTCGTCCGCGCCTTCCTTGCTTGCGTGCTCAGCGACGGTAAGCACCTCAAATTTTCGCAGTGTTTGCCCCATCTGTATGCCAATCACGTCGCCGACCTTGACCTCGTATGACGCGCGTGCCGCCTTGCCGTTCACATCCACGTGCTTTGCGTCGCAGAGTTGGTTGGCTATGGTGCGGCGTTTGATGATTCGTGAAACCTTAAGGTATTTGTCTAAGCGCACAGATAAACCTCCCTAACATGCTGATTTGAATAACACCAATAGCCCGCACAATCACCGAAGGGACAGTGCGGGCTAAACTGTGGGGTGATGTTATTTCACCAGTTCTTTCAGGCTCTTGCCGGCCTTGAAGACCGGAGCTTTGCTTGCCGGAATAGCAATTTTTTCGCCTGTCTTCGGGTTTTGACCTTGACGCGCGGGGCGGTCTTTGACCTCAAAGGTGCCAAAGCCGACGAGCTGCACGCGGTCGCCCGCCTTGAGTGCGTCTTCAATAGCGCCAATGACCGATTCAACAGAAACGGCGGCCTGTGTTTTGGCGACGCCCTGCTTTTCGGCGACTGCGGCACTGAGTTCGGATTTGTTCATGTGTGTTCTCTCCTTTTGGGAAGTGTTTTTATATGAACGGGGTTTTGCCCCCGGTTCACGCGTATTAAAGCTGCTCCCGGACTGCGGTCAGTTCCTCGCGGCTGTATTGCGTCAGGGGCTTGTCCAATGTCTGCTCCAGCTTGACGAACCTTGCGATGAATTTATCTGTGGCGGCGGTGAGAGCTTCTTCTGCGTCCAGCTTGGCGAATCTTGCGGCGTTAACTGCCGAGAACAGCAGTTCGCCAAGTTCCTCCGCAACGGCCCCCGGATCGGACTGCGCCGTTTGTTCCAGCTCGCCGAGTTCTTCGCGGAGCTTGGCAATACACGCCGCCATATCCGCAAAATCTACCCCTGCCAGGCGTGCTTTTGTCTGGACCTTTTGCGCCCGCATGAGCGCCGGCAACTCCCGCGGAACACCTAACATTGGCACGCTGCCGAGGGCTTGTCCCTTGGATTTTCGCTTTGCCGCGTCCCAGCTGGCAAGGGCTTCGTCGCCGGTTGACGCGCTCACGTCGCCAAAAACGTGCGGGTGACGCATCAGTAGCTTCTTGCAGATTCCGTCCGCAACGTCTTCAAAATCGAACGCCGCTTCGTCCTGAGCAATTTGCGCGTGAAGATACACTTGCAGCAGCACATCGCCCAATTCCTCAGCCAGCAGAGCACTCTCGCCGCAGTTTATGGCCTCTACCGCTTCGTAGCACTCCTCAATAAGGTTCTTGCGAATGCTCTCGTGGGTCTGCTCCCTATCCCACGGGCAGCCGTCCGGGGCGCGCAGGATTCGGATAATAGTCCGCAGATCATCGGTTGTGTAGCGCTCTTTTTGCGGATATTCGTACATCTGCGGTCTTCCTCCCAACTGTGTTGCCTAAATATATCATACGCGCGCGAACAGCTTCAAGCAGGCGTCGCCTATTATTTTACCCTAAAAGCCGATGTTTTGCAAGTGCTTTTGCGATTTTTTCACCTTTTGGCAAGCCAATTACATCGTCTTTTGTGATAGCTTTAGTCAAAAGCAGCGAAACGACGTAAATTATCACTGCAATCAGCACCGAAAGCAGCGCGGCCAGCGTGTTGGCTGTTGGCAGGTGGTCAACGATTTTGGCGCCGAATGCCGATTGGAAGAACGCTGCGTCTGTCAAGCCGGGCAGAACACTCTCCACGCCCCGCAGCAAAAGCCCGTAGCCCGCCCATGCGGACGCGGCGCAGAGTATTGCGCAGAAAAGCGGCTTGACCAGCACGCTCCACCAGGCAACGCGCACGCCTGTGATTCGCCCCAGCATGAACAGATTTATCCCCACGTCAAAAACATAGAAGATAATCGTGCCGATCATTGAGCCGTAGATGTTAAGGCTTGGAATGCCGATAAACACAAGGTTGCATACGATTTTGAGGACTATGCAGAACGCCATGGTCTTCACGGGAATATCGGTGCGCCCAAGCCCCTGGAGCATGTTGGTGATTGGCGTGGAGAGCGCCAGCAGGGCTGTTACAACGCCGTAAATCTGCAAGACGGGAACCGCCACGGATATGCCGTCCGCCGCGTTGCCTGAGCCATAGAGGATTGTGAGCATTGGCTTTGCCAGCACCGCCATGCCAAAGCCCGCCGGGAGCGCTATCAGCAGGCACAGGCGCATAATGCTGTCTATGCTGCGGCGAACCTCATCACGGTTGCGGGTTGCCCAGGCGGCGGCAAGCACGGGCAGGACGCTTATCCCAAAGCCCGACGTGATTGTGGGCACAAGGTTGCGGAAATCCACGCCCGTGTTATACGCCCCAAAAAGATAAGTGGCGATAAGCTGGTTGGATTCCTGAGCGTTGCCGGTAAGGCGCAGATTGTCGTTTGCAACTGCAGAATCGAGGGCGTCCTTGTGCATAGCCCAAACTGTGCTGAAATCCGTGCCGAGGGCGGTGGTGGTCCGTCCGACGATTGTCATGGTGTCTATAAGGTTTGATACGTTGAGGATAAGCGCGCCGATGACGACGGGCAGCGCAATCTTGAGCAGCTCCTTGCTGATGGCCCGCCGGTCCTTCGCTTCGGGCGAGAGCTCTAAATCCAGCCGGGTCAAGCCGTCGCCGCGCAGCTTGTGGCGCGCCATAAGATAAATCAGCCCCAGCACGGAGCCGACCGTCACGCCAAGCACCGCCCCTGCCGCCGCCCACGGAACAATTGCCGTGTATGCTTCACCGGAATCATGAACCGTTGTGCCCCAAATTACGGCGGTGCCGTCAGCGGCCTTGCTTGATTCATAAATCCCCATGCCGTAGCTCAGGACCTGCTTTGCCAAAAACAAGCCCACAACCAGCTTGCCCGCAGCCTCTATGAACTGCGAGGCTGCGGTGGGGTTCATGTTGCGCAAGCCCTCGTAATAGCCGCGGTAGGAGGACATCATGCAGCAGAAGAAAATGGCGGGGGCAACCATGAAAATGCCGGGCAGAATTTCTGAGGGCGCTTTGGTTATCATGATGTACGGGTATGCAATGAGCACCAGCACCGCCGTGCCCAACAGCCCGGCAATCAGGAATATGCGCCGCGAAGCTTGGAGAATCGCACGGGCGTCGCGGTAACGTTTGAGGGCAATGCTCTCGGAAATCATGCGAGCCACGGCAATTGGCAGCCCCGCCACGGATATGGCGAAAATGGGCGTGTAGATTTGATATACAAGGTCAAAATAGCCGCGCCCCAACATGCCGATAGTGTCGGTCAGCGGCATTTTGAACAGTATGCCGATAACCTTGACCGCCAGCATGGCAAAGGTCAGTACGATTGCGCCGTTAACCAGGGACTGCTGTTTTTGTTTGGACAAAGCTCTCTCCTTGACAGGCGGTTTTGTTTAGTCTTACCTAAAAACTCAGCCGCAGGGTAGTATAGCACAGTCGCAAGGTGCTGTCAAATCTATAATATCCCGCGATTTCGGTAAAAGCTTGTGATTTCTTCCTTGCGCGTAAGGATTTCGGCAAAACGCGACAGATATTCGTACGGAAACTTGAAGTTGAACACGCGCTCAATTTTGTCCCCGCACGGCTCCTTGAGCTTTGTCACCGCGCCCGCGCCGCACGCAAGCACAGTGTGCGCCTCCTCCATCATGTATATATTGTATGCGCTTGCAAAATGACTCTTTGCCCAGCCGGTGTTCTCCAATGCGCCAAGCGAATTGCTCTGGCGATAGCTGTAATAGGGGCGATAAGCGGCATCCGTGAGCGCCGAATTGACTTTCGAGAGTCCGTCCGCAAAACGCGCGGGTTCGCCCTGAGCGCTGTTTGCCGCAAGCCTTGCCGCGCGTTTGATTGCCAGCGCGTGCACGGTGATGTTTTCCGGCGCGAGCGCGGTCGCCTCGTCGATTGACCGCGCAAAGCCCTCCGGCGTATCCCCGGGCAGCCCGGCAATGAAATCCATGTTGACCGCAAAGCCGTATTCCCGCGCAAGATGATAGGCGGTACGGGCTTGCTCCGCCGTGTGTGCGCGCCCGATTATGCGCAGAACATCGTCGTCAAAAGTCTGCGGGTTAACGCTGACCCTGCCCACGCCATGGCGGCGCAGCACCTCGAATTTCTCCGCCGTAACGGTGTCCGGTCTGCCCGCCTCCACCGTGTATTCCCGGCATGTGGACAGCTCAAAGCTACCGTCTACGGCGCTCAGCAATGAATCGAGCTGCAAAGCGCTCAGCGTGGTTGGCGTGCCGCCGCCAAAGTACACACTTTCCAAGCGCAAGCTAAGCTCCCGCGCAATTTTCCCGGTGACGCGGATTTCCTCGCACAGCCGTTCAACATAAGCGGGAATGAGCTTCTGCGCTTTCTGCTCCGTGATTGAATGTGACACAAATGAGCAATAAGCGCAACGCGACGGGCAGAACGGTATGCCCACATACAGGCTGAAGCTCTGCGGAGCGCCCCTGCCCAAAATCTTGCGCTGCCCGTGAAAAACCGCACGTGCCAGCGCAATTTTGTCCGCCCGAACGAACAGCTCGCGGGCAAAGTATTCCGCCGCTGCGCTCTCGCCGTCGCGCTCCGCAATGCGGCGAAAAAGCTTTGTTGGGCGCACACCTGTTAACACGCCCCAAGGCGGCGGGGGGGTGCCCGTCAATTCCTGCAAACACTGGTACAATGCTTGCCCCAAACGGATTTCGGGCGTGATGATTCCATATTCCTGCTCTGCGCTGTTATACGTTGCGTGCGTTGTTGGCAGGCAGCAGTCCGCGGTGTGCGTTGCCGTGTGACCGTCCAGCGTTACGGTTGCCGTTGCTATGTGTTCATCGGCAAACAAATCGGCGCTGCCGTCCGGCGTCTGCAAATCCTGCCCGGGAAGAAAAATGCGCGTCAAGTTCTCCATCTCATAGCGAAACTTGGGGTTGTTGAGGGTGATTGTCATTCTTGTTCCTTTTAGTTGAGTGGAAACGCGTTCTTCCCGCTAATTGTTAATTGTTAAAACAGCCCTGTGATATTCCCCGCCGCGTCAACGTCAATGCCCTCTGCGGCAGGGCGCGGCGGCAAACCCGGCATGGTGATTATATCACCTGCATACGCGACGACGAAGCCCGCCCCCGCGCTCAGCCGCGCCCCGCGAATGCTGAGCGTGAAGCCCTCCGGTGCGCCAATCAGCTGGGGGTTATCGCTGAAGGAATACTGCGTTTTTGCAATACAAACGGGGTAGTTGCCGGAGCCGTCCAGGCGGCGCAGCTCGCTGAGCGCGGCGGGGGCAAAGGAGACCTTGGCCGCATGGTAAATTTTCGTTGCGACGGCGCGGATTTTTTCCTCAAGCGGCAAAGCGTCCTCGTAAGAAAATCGGAATGCGCTCGGTTTATCGCAGGTTTCGGCGACCAGTGCGGCAAGCTCCGTCGCTCCGGCGCCGCCTTTCTCCCAGCCCTCACAGAGCGCTGCGGGCACGCTTTGCTCCTTGCAATAGGCGCGGATGAGCTGCAGTTCTGCGGCGGTGTCGGCGGAGAAACGGTTGATTGCAACAACCGCGTTTAGCCCGTATACGCTTTGCAGATTTTCGATGTGCCGCCCAAGATTGGCAAGCCCTGCCTTAAGCGCAGTGAGGTTCTCGCCCGAGAGCGCCGCCTTGGGCACTCCGCCATGGTATTTCAGCGCACGCACGGTGGCCACAAGCACAACCGCGTTCGGGACCAATCCCGCCATGCGGCACTTGATATCCAGAAACTTCTCCGCACCCAAATCCGCGCCGAAGCCCGCCTCCGTCACGCAGTAATCGCCAAGTGAAAGCGCAGTTTTTGTGGCTATAACGCTGTTGCAGCCGTGGGCTATGTTGGCGAACGGACCGCCGTGAATGAGCGCGGGAGTACCCTCCAGCGTCTGCACAAGGTTGGGGTGAATCGCCTTATAAAGCAGGGCGCACATCGCGCCGTCCGCGCCAAGCTGAGCGGCGGTGACAGGCTCGCCCGAGTATGTATAGCCCGCCACAATGCACCCAAGACGGGCTTTCAGGTCGGCAATATCGGACGCAAGGCACAGCGTCGCCATGACCTCGCTGGCGGCTGTTATGTCGAAGCCCTCCTCGCGCGGAACACCGTTTGCCTTGCCGCCCATACCCGTAACGGCAAAGCGCAGCTGGCGGTCGTTCATATCCAAGCAGCGGCGGATTGTTACGCGGCGCGGGTCTATGTTCAGCGCGTTGCCCTGCTGCAAATGATTATCCGTCATTGCGGCAAGGAGATTGTTTGCGGTGGTGATTGCGTGCAAATCGCCCGTGAAGTGCAGGTTGATGTCCTCCATGGGTATAACCTGGGCATAGCCGCCGCCCGCCGCTCCGCCCTTGACCCCAAATACGGGCCCCAGCGACGGCTCACGCAGAGCAAGGACGGCTTTTTTGCCGATTTTCCTCATGCCGTCCGCCAGCCCCACCGAAACGGTAGTCTTGCCCTCGCCGGCAGGGGTTGGGTTTATCGCGGTGACGAGAATCAGCTTGCCTTTGCGGGGCTCCGCTGTGCTGCTCGGCAGGATTTTGGCGGCATATCTGCCATAGGGCTCCACGCGCTCGGCGGGCAGACCCAACGCGTCCGCAATTTGCTGTATTGGCTGAGGTATTGCCGCCTGCGCAATTTCAATGTCGGTTTTCATTATTCTCTCCTTGCTGATATCGCTTGCTAGAGTATACCACAGGCGGCAAGCTCATGCAAGGGCGTTTGAGATTTTTTGCGTATTGAAAAATCTGCACAGATGTGCTATAATACGGACACTGTCCGCAGGCACTGCCCGCCATAAAAAATTTGGAGGAACACAACATGGTTATCGCCGCAGTTGGCAAAAACGGCACCGGCAAGGATTTTTTCTTGGAGTATCTGGCAAAAACATACGCGCTTCCGCTGATTTCAATCGGCGACGTGGTGCGCGAATTGGCGGTCGGCGACGGCTTGGAGCTGACACGCGACAATCTGCACAAAACCTCGCAGAAGTATATGTCCGCGCATGGACAGACCTTTTTTCCGTCGCAAATTTGCGAAAAAATCAAGGCGTCCGGCCGGCCGCACTACCTGGTTTCCGGCATTCGCCCGCCCTCGGACGTGCAGGTGCTCAAGGACGCGTTCGGCACGGATTTTTTGTTGGCTGACGTGGTGATTTCCGACGATGAGGTTCGCTACGCCCGCATGGCGGCACGCGGCAGCGCACGCGATAACGTGGGCACGGACGAGTTCCGCCGCCTTGACGCGCAGGAGGAGAGCATTTTCCGCACAAGCGAATCTGAAAAAATGGCGGACGTGCTGCTGAAAAACGACGGCACGGCAGAAGATTTCTTTGCCGCGGCGGATGCGTTTTACGCAAAATATATCGCGTAATAACGCATAATCCATAGCGGCACGGGGCACGCTACCCTCAGCACGCACGCCGGGGGTCAGTTTTATGGAAACATTTTTGGCAATACTCAAAGCGTTCCTAATCGGCGGGGCAATATGCTCTGTCGGTCAGATTTTGCTGGACAAAACCAAGCTCACGCCTGCGCGCATACTGGTACTTTTTGTGTGTGCAGGCGCTGTGCTGGGAGCTTTTGGGCTGTATGAGCCGTTCCGCGAGTGGGCGGGTTCGGGGGCAAGCGTCCCGCTGATAGGCTTTGGCGGCTTAATGGCGGACGGCGCGCGCAAGGCTGTGGAGGAAGAAGGGCTAATCGGCGCGCTTACGGGACCGTTCAGCGCCGCCAGCGCGGGAATAACCGCCGCGATCATCTTCGGCTTGCTGGCGTCGTTTTTTGCCAAGCCCAAGGCTAAGGTGTGAAAAAACACAACAAAACCATACAGCAAACGCAAAGAAGTCCGCTGTATGGTTATACATAATTTGGCAATCAGCTTTAAGGATTAGAGCTCCGCCAGGTCAAGTAATCCAAATCGCCGCTGCTGAGCGACTGGATAATCGGCTCGGCTGTGGAAATATTCGTCGCCACGGGAATGTTGTGCATGTCGCAAAGACGGAGCATATGCGCTTCGTATTGCGCGCGGGCGGCGTTGTCGTTCGGGTCACGGAAAAACAACAGCAAATCCACCTCGCCGCAGGATATGCGCGACGAAATCTGCTGGTCGCCGCCAAGCTCACGCGGCATAAGGCGGGCAATCTTCATGCCCGTCGCCTCGCTGACAAGCTTGCCTGTCAAATCTGTGGCGCAAAGGCTGTGTTGGCTCAGCACTCCGCCGTAGGCAATGCAAAACTCAATCATCAGCTCGTGCTTTGCTTCATGAGATATTAATGCGATATTCAAGGTTCCTCCCCCTACACATTTACAGTTTTAAGCCCCTCCGCACAATAGCATACCAGATTGCGGCACATTTTTCAAGTACTTTTTGCGGATTTTTTTGCTAAGAGTGCGGATTTCTGCTATAATTAAGGTAATTTTTCGTGAAGAAGGTCAAAAATATGGAATGGTACAACGTATTGACGCTGATTTTGGCGGGCGGCGCGTTTGGGTTCACGCTGGTTTTGCTGCTGAGAAAAGCACCAATCAACAACGAGGCGGACGCACTTGAGTCGCGTTTGCAGTCGCTGGCGGAGCAGACGACGCGTGAGTTTTCGCAGTCCCGGCAAGAGAGCGCGGGCGCACAGGCCCTCTCGCGCAAGGAGCAGTCCGACGCGCTGGCGGCAATGCGGCAGGAGCTCACGCGGGAGATGGACGGCGTGAAAAGCGGCTTATCCCGAGCGCTGGAGACGCTGTTCACCCAATCGCGCGAGCAAGCGGACGCACAATCACGCCGCATACAGGAGAGCGTGCTGCAAATGCAGACGAACAACGAGAAAAAGCTTGAGCAAATGCGCGTTACGGTGGACGAAAAACTCAGCGCAACGCTGGGCGAGCGCCTGGGCGCGTCCTTCAAGCAGGTCAGCGAGCAGCTCACCAGCGTTTACACCGCGCTTGGGGAGATGAAGTCCGTGGGCGAGGGCGTGAACGGCTTGCAGCGTCTGCTGACCAACGTCAGTGCACGCGGCGCATGGGCGGAAACTCAGCTGGAGAACATACTTAACCAAACCATACCCGGTCACTTTGAGCGGCAATACGCGCTTGACCCAAACAGCCGTGAGCGCGTGGATTTTGCCGTGCGTATTCCCTCCTCGGACGGGACGGCGGTGTATCTGCCGGTGGACTCCAAGTTCCCGCGCGAGGACTATGAGGGGCTTTGCCGCGAGAGCGAATCCGGCAACGCCGCCGGTGTGGACGCATTCAGAAAACGGTTGATTGCGCGGGTTCGGCAGGAGGCGCAGAGCATTGCCGCAAAATACATACAGCCGCCCGAAACCACGCCATACGCAATCCTATACCTGCCCACGGAGGGCCTGTTTGCGGAGCTTTGCCGCTCCGGCGCCATGGACGAAATCCAGGACAGTTGGCACGTCCTTTTGGCGGGACCGACCACTATCACCGCGCTGCTAAACGCTGTATCGGCGGGCTTCCGCGCTGTGGCGATAAACCAAAAGGCTAACGAAATCCAGCGGGTATTGGCGGCGGCAAAGGTGCAGTTCGGCAAATTCGGCGAGATACTTGAGAGGGCGGAGAAGCAAATCCGCACGGCGGGCGAAACTCTCTACTCCGCACGGACGACGCGCCTGAACGCCGTACACAGAGAACTGCGCGAAATCGAGCAGCTTGGGGCTGACGAATCCGCGCAGGTTTTGGGGCTTATTGAGGAATAATCGTGTGATTTTCGAGCAGGGGAGCGCCCCGCAGCTTTGCGTTAAACTTCTATGCCGCCGTCTTTCCTGTTGTTTTTGACAGGGAAAACCTTATCGAGCAACGTCATGACGGCGACCGTGCCAATCACGGTGAGGATGGCGTTGGGCAGGGCATAACTGCCGTTGTAGGTCAGGCTGTAGAGCCACACGGGCGTGTCCTCAGGCGCCCAACCGCCCCAGATGATAATACCCGAGATAAAGCTGCACAGAAACTGCAGCGCACCGCAGACGAACGCCGCAATGCCATAGCCCAGCACTTTGTTTTTGCTAAACGGCTTTGCGATGATTGGCGCAAGCCCGTACGCGCCGAACGCGATGAGGTAATCCAGCAGGGCAACGCCGACGATCGCCGCAATCCCGATGACATAGGAGAAATTCTCCAGCCCCAAAAGCGCCTGGACAATGCCGTAGGTCAGCCCTGCGCCAACTCCCCAGCCCGCGCCGCGCCGCAAAGCAAAAATCACCAGCGGCGCCATGGCAAACGGCGCTACCGTGCCGCCCATTGGCATTTTGAAGATGGCAATCATGCTCAGCACCACGGAGAGGGCGATGAGTATTGCTCCCTCTGCCAGCGCCTGAATGTTGTTTCTGTTGTTCATGTATCTTTCCGCCTTTCTTCCTTTAACCAAACAAAATCTCCGGAGCTTCTGTTGCCGAGAAACAAACATTTTGCCGTCTCGCGCGTGTCAGAACGCCGTTATGTGCTCACCCGGTCCGCACACAAAAAAGTGCACGGAAGCAAACACTCCGCGCGCACACGCAAAATCTCGCTTCCTACGCCGGCATTACCCGGTTCAGGTTCATGGGTCACAGCGTTTGCCGTATCTCAGCCACAGATTGGCACCCCAGCGGTTATATTCGATTGTATTTTTCAGTATAGCAGATTTTGCGCTTCCTGTCAAGATCTTGCAAACGCGGGCGAAATAAGTTATAATATACTCCCGTAGGACAGACAGCCTTTTTCGCCGCAAAAAACAGCGAACTGCAAATCAACTATGGGGGTTATTGCTTATGCCGGAATATGAGGATTTGTTTGCAACATCAATGCCGCTTGGGCAGGTGGGACTGATTGCCCTGCCGGGCTGTGAGGCACTCGCCGCAAAAATCAATTACTACCTGGCCGATTGGCGGCACGAACGCAATCCGGAGCACAAAAACACTCTCAACTTCGTCGGCTATGAGCGCAGCACATACCTGGTCAAAGCCGCCTTCCCACGCTTTGCCACCGGCGAGGGCAAATGCGTTATTGAACAATCCGTCCGCGGCTTCGATATCTATCTGCTGTGCGACGTGTTCAACTACGGCGTAACCTTCGATAATTTCTACGGCATGAAGAACGTACCCATGTGCCCCGACGCGCACTTTGCCAACCTCAAGCGGGCAATCAGCGCAATTGCCGGCAAGGCACGCCGCGTGAGTGTGATTATGCCCATGCTGTATGAGGGCAGGCAGCACAAACGCTCCATGAGGGAGAGCATGGACTGCGCACAGGCACTGCAGGAGCTGACGGCAATGGGCGTTGAAAACATCATCACCTTTGACGCGCACGATTCCCGTGTGCAAAACGCCGTGCCCCTCAGCGGCTTCGAGAACGTCCGCTCAACCTACCAGATGATTAAGGCGCTGCACCGCGCGGAGCCGAACCTGATTATCGACAAAGAGCACCTGATTGTAATCTCGCCTGACGAGGGCGGGATGAACCGCTGTATCTACTACGCCACGGTGCTTGGCGTTGAGCTGGGCATGTTCTATAAGCGCCGCGACTACACGCGCTTGGTGAACGGGCGCAACCCGATTATCGCGCACGAGTTCCTTGGCGCTTCCCTTGAGGGCAAGGACGTTATTGTTGTGGACGACATGATTTCCTCCGGCGAATCTATCTTGGAGGTTGCATGCAAGCTTAAGGAAATGAACGCCGGCAGAATCTTCGTCTGTGCGGCGTTTGGTTTGTTCAACGATGGTCTTGACCGCTTTGACCGCGCGTTTGAGGAGGGCCTGTTCAGCCGGATTTTCACCACAAATACGGTCTACCGCTCGCCTGAATTGCTGCAGCGCGAATGGTACACGGAGGTGGATCTCTCAAAATACATCTCCTACATCATCGATAACCTGAACCACGATTTATCCATAAGCCGCCTGCTCAACCCTGCGGATAAGATTAAGGCAATTCTGATGCACCACCGCTTGAGCCAAGAGGAACGCAAAGCCCAATAGCATTAGTTCTGTTAATTATTAATTGTAAATTGTTGTAAAGCGGAGGGTTTGATATGGCGACCAAGTATATTTTCGTCACAGGCGGCGTGGTTTCGGGGCTTGGCAAGGGCATTACGGCGGCGTCGCTTGGGCGGCTGCTGAAGGCGCGGGGCCTGCAGGTGAGATCCATGAAGATGGACCCCTACCTCAACGTGGACCCCGGCACCATGAACCCCAAGCAGCACGGCGAGGTCTTCGTCACGGAGGACGGCGCGGAAACCGACCTTGACCTGGGGCACTACGAGCGCTTCATAGATGAGAACCTGAGCCGCAACAGCGTGTGCACCTCCGGCACAGTGTTCGATACCGTTTTGCGCAACGAGCGTGAGGGCGTTTACGAGGGCAAAACCGTGCAGATTATCCCGCACATAACCAACGAGATGCAGCGGCGAATCGCCCTGAACGACGGCGCGGACGTTGTGCTGGCGGAAATCGGCGGCACGGTGGGCGACATTGAAAGCCAGCCGTTTTTGGAGGCAATCCGCCAGTTTTCGCTCCACCATGGGCGGGCAAACTGCATGTTTATCCACGTGACGCTGCTGCCCTACATCAGCGCGTCAAAGGAGCTGAAAACTAAGCCCACGCAGCACTCCGTTAAGGAACTGCTTAACGTGGGAATCAGCCCGGACGTGATTGTGTGCCGGACTGAATACCCAATCGACGACGACATACGCGCCAAAATCGCGCTATTCTGCAACGTCCCGGAGGACTGCGTGATTGAAAACCGCGACCTGCCAAGCCTTTACGAAGTCCCGCTTGTGCTGGAAAAACAGCGCCTTGCCGATATAGCAATCCGCCGGCTCGGGATAGTCTGCGGCAGCCCTGACCTGACTGATTGGTGCGACATGGTGCGCCGCCAGCAAAATCTGGACAAATGCATCACAATCAGTCTGGTGGGCAAATATATAGAACTGCACGATTCCTACCTCTCCGTTGTGGAGAGCCTGACCCACGCGGGCATTGCCTGCGGCTGCAAGGTGATGATTGACTGGGTTGACAGTGAAACGCTCACGGAGGACAACTTAGACGCTGTTTTTGCGCAGTCGGACGGCATTTTGGTGCCCGGCGGCTTTGGTCACCGCGGCATTGCGGGCAAGGTTCTGGCGGCGGGATACGCACGGACGCACGCCGTCCCCTATCTTGGCATTTGCTTGGGTATGCAGGTGGCGTGCATTGAATTTGCGCGGAACGTACTGGGGCTGCCCGACGCGGACTCCACGGAATTCAACGCTTCATCCCCCCACCCCGTGATTGACCTTATGCCCGACCAGCGCGGCGTGATTTTCGGCGGCACAATGCGTCTTGGGCAATATCCATGCCACTTGCTTGCGGGCTCCATGCTAGCCGGGCTTTACGGTAGGAGCGACATCAGCGAGCGCCACCGCCACCGCTACGAGTTCAACAACGCCTACCGTGAATGCTTTGAAGCCGCGGGGCTAAAGTTGGTTGGCGTCTCCCCCGACGGTAATATTGTGGAAATGGTGGAGCTTGAGGGGCACCCGTATTTTGCGGCGACACAGGCACACCCGGAGTTCAAGTCACGCCCAAATAGGGCACACCCTCTGTTTTTGGGGCTGGTTAGTGCTGCACTGAAGGGGGCGTAACGCAGTGGGCGTTATTGCGGAAAACCTGCGGCGCCTCCTCAAGGCTTCGCGCCATGAGGAACGGCAAGGCTATGTGCGAACAATTCGCAAAAAGATTGGACACGACCGTCTGCTGCTGGTTGGCTCCGGCGTGTTTATCTGCAAGGACGGGCGCTTTTTGCTGCAAAGGCGGCGCGATAATCACCTGTGGGCAGACCACGGCGGCTGCGTGGAAATAGGCGAAACACCGCAGGAAGCTGCGTCGCGGGAGCTGCTGGAAGAAACGGGGCTGACTGCCGGTAAGCTTGAGTTGTTGGGCATTTATAGCGGCGAGGAAATGTTCCACACTTATCCAAACGGGGACAGGGTGTACATAGTCGCGGCTTATTGGCTCTGCGAAGACTTTGAAGGGGAACCGCTGGACGAGACGGACGAGACCAGCGAACTTCAATGGTTTGCTCTGGATAAAATTCCTGAGGATGTGAC
>JAITOD010000089.1 GCA_031290105.1 Oscillospiraceae bacterium | reverse complement strand
CCTGCAGGTCGTTCATCTTCGCCTCAAAGATGAAGTAGAGGTTTGTGCCCTGGGGATAGAGGTGGCTCATGTGCGTCATGCAGATTGTTTGGTTGCGCGCGGTGCAGATTTTTCGCACATTTTCGTAGACGTCCATGAAGTTATCCCAGTTGACGGAGCACTCAAGCGTGTCGAGCATAAGCCCGTAGTCGCCCATGTCCTCGCGCAGATATGGATCGCGGAAACGCCCGTGCTCCCAGCTTTTGCAGACGTAGCCGGTTGTGTACATTGCGCCGTGCTTGTGGCAAATACGCTTGATTTGGCGGAATACGTTTTTGGAGAAATGCTTTTCGCCCTCCGTGAATCCCAGCAGCAGACAGCGCTCGCCGTCTTTGTATCCGCGCATAGTCAGCAGTGAGTCCAGCGGGGTATCGGTTACGCCATAAAGCCGGAAGCCCACTTTGGTCTCCTCGGGGTCAGAAAGGCGGAAGATGGAGGGGTTGCCGAACTCGCCCTGCATTACCTCTTTGATTGCCGCAACGCCGCTCTTCCAGTCCTTAAAGACGAAGCTGAAGCGGTTGCGGTTTTCCGGCATGTGCCTGAAGACGCGCAGTGTGACGTGTGTGAGCACGCCGAACGCGCCCTCGCTGCCCATCATAATGTGGTCGATTGAGGGGCCCGTTGCGTTGCGCGGGAATGCGTCGCTCTGGATTATGCCCGTTGGCGTGACGTATTCCTGGGAAATCACCATGTCCTCAATTTTGCCGTAGTAGGTGGAGTTTTGCCCCGCACCGCGTGTGACCGCCCAGCCACCCACGCTGGAATACTCGAAGCTTTGCGGGAAGTGACCGCAGGTATAGCCGCGGCTTGCGCCCAGCGTTGTGACGGCGTTGTTGAGGGTCTTTTCAAAGTCCGGACCGCTCATGCCCGCCTGCACGGTGATGGTCTGATTGTTTTCGCTGAAGGAAATCACCTTATTGAAGTTGCGGCGCATGTCCAGCGAAACGCCGCCGCAGATTGGCTCCACACCGCGCGTGACGGACGAACCGCCGCCGTAGACATACAGCGGGATTTTGTGCTCGCACACGTACTTGACGATATGTATGATGTCCTCGCGGTTGCGCGGATAGAGGACGATATCGGGCAGGTTTTCCACAATTTTTTTGCGCAGACGCATGAGGTCAACCATGGTTTTGCCGTAGGCGACGGAGAGCCTGTCGTAGTTATCCTGGCTGATGTTTTCGCTGCCCAGCATATCGCGGAACGCCGCCACGTGTTCGGGAGCCATTTTTGGCGGCAGATCAAACTCAACGGGGTCGATTCCAAGCTCGATTTTCTCTTTGAAGTCGTCGTCCGTCATTTTGAAGACGTCCTTCATCAGGTCGTACATTTTGCGGCTGGGAGCCTTGAATTCCGTTGCTCCGCCCCACTTGAAGATGGAGCGCCATGAATTCTTGGGCGCCTCCTCGCGGTACCAGTCCGGATAAAAACCTTTTTTCGACATTGCAATCTCCTCCTGCGCCAAGGGGTTACCCCAAGCTTTTTCAATAGATAATATCATATCACTTTGGCGCGTAAAAGTCAACTTGAATTTCGTCTGCCGCTGATTTTCGCACACCTGCGGCATTATACCGCCGGCTCTCTCAGCGGATATCCGCCAGCCCCGTGTGCACCGATGAAACCCGGTCAAACAGCAAATCCGCGCAGTCCGGCGGCGGGATAGGCGTTGCCCCGTCAGCGGCAGAAAGCGGCAAAATCAGCGCCGCCGTGCAGATTCCGCGCCGCTCCGTCAGCCATAGCCGCCCGCCGTGCGCCCGCGCCGCCGCCCTTACGGCGCATAAGCCCCGCCCGCATTTCTCCATATTAACGCTGACCGCGCGCCAATCGAACTCGCCGTTGTTCTCCGCGCGCAGCAGGAGATCCTTGCCGGATTCCAACGATACCCGCGCCGTTTTATCTGTACTGTAAATCAGTGCGTTAGCCAGCAAATTCATTGCGGCGTGCGCAATTGTCCGTGAGTTAACGTGCCCAAACGCCGGTTTTCCATCGCCGGGTTTCAGCTGCAGATTATATCCGCTGCCCGCAATGCAAAGCTCCGCCGCTGTGAACAGCTCCTCAAAATACGCCGCCAAATCCATATAGCTGCCCGCAGGGGCTTGTCCGCAATCACACAGAACGTGATTTTGCAGCGCGCGCAGCTTCCGCAGCTGCTCAAGCTCCCGCAGAGCCGCAGCTTCCCGCTCGGAAGCGCTGCCCGCCGCCGTGCCGTAGCCCCGCAACAGGGCGCAGCTGATTGAGTCCCTAGCCGATTTTTCGTCCAAGTGCATTCGCTCTCTCCAATTTATACCATGCAAATCTAATATTCGAGGTCTAATATATAATATCCGGTAGCATATTGTACCCTTTTCAGCCGTAGTTTCTCCGTTTTTGGGCAGAGTGGAAAAACTTGCCCTCAGAGCTTGAAAATCTCATCCAAAAGGGTTAAAATATGAAAGTATGCGAATACAATTAAATCCAATGACGGAGGAATTAACATGGCAGTTAAAGTTGCAATCAACGGCTTCGGGCGTATCGGCAGGCTTGCGTTCCGGCAGATGTTCGGAGCGCCGGGCTATGAAATCGTCGCTATCAACGACCTGACAGACGCGAAAATGCTGGCGCACCTGCTCAAGTACGACTCCAGCCAAGGGCGCTATGCCAAGGGCGAGAGCGTTTCTGTGGACGGTGACATCATCACCGTAGAGGGTCAGTCCATCAAAATCTATGCGCAAAAGGACCCCGCGCTTCTTCCCTGGAAAGAACTGGGCGTTGACGTGGTTCTGGAGTGCACCGGCTTCTTCGCAAGCAAAAAGGGCAGTCAGGCGCACATTGACGCGGGCGCGAAAAAAGTCGTCATCTCAGCGCCGGCGGGCAACGATTTGCCCACAGTCGTCTTCAGCGTCAACGAGGACATCCTCAGCGCGCAGGATGCCATCATCTCTGCGGCGTCCTGCACCACCAACTGCCTTGCCCCCATGGCGAATGTGCTCAACAAGCTCGCCGCAATCGAGAAGGGCTTCATGACCACAATCCACGCCTATACAGGCGACCAAATGGTTCTTGACGGTCCGCACCGCAAGGGCGATTTGCGCCGTGCGCGCGCTGCCGCCGTGAATATTGTGCCCAACTCCACGGGCGCAGCAAAGGCAATCGGTCTGGTTATCCCCGAACTTGCCGGCAAACTGGACGGCTCCGCACAGCGTGTACCCGTGCCCACAGGTTCCACCACGGAGCTTGTTGCTGTTGTGAACGGCGCCGTCACCGTTGCGGACATCAACGCCGCAATGAAGGCCGCCGCGTCCGCCAGCTTTGGATACACGGAAGAGGAGCTTGTGTCCTCCGACATCATCGGCAGCAGCTTTGGCTCTCTGTTTGACGCAACGCAGACGAAGGTCACCGCGCTCGGCGGCGGCAAAACCCTTGTTAAGGTCGTCTCTTGGTACGACAACGAGAACAGCTACACCAGCCAAATGGTGCGCACAATCAAGTATTTTGCGGAAATTGCGTAAAATCGCATGAAAATCCGGCAAATTGCCGTCCCCAAAAGCTTTGCGGACGGCAATTTTGTCTCTGCAAATATTACCGCGCTTGCATTTTCTGCCCGTTTGTGATATACTCCCAGGGCAATCATTAGTTTGAGGTGAAATCAGTGAAAGAGGGAATCCATCCCAAGTACGAGAAGACCGTGGTGCACTGTGCCTGCGGTGCGGAGTACGAAACAGCGTCCACCCGCCAGAAGCTGCGCGTGGATATTTGCTCCAAGTGCCACCCGTTCTTTACGGGCAAGCAAAAGCTCATCGATACCGGCGGGCGCGTGGACCGATTCAACCGCCGCTTTGGCAAGCAACAGGACGACTGAGCAGGCGTGAGGATACGCGGTGCTTCGCTTTCGGAGGTGAGGGTTACGGCTTTCAGCTTGTGCCCTCGCGCCCGTGTCCCGGTTCCTGCAGCCTGTTATGGTTGAATACGGCACATTGTCAAAAAGTGTGTGCGCAGAGTATGTACTCAAGCGTTCACGTTTTTTGTGCTACGCAAAGCCTGTGAGTGACGAAGACGGCGCGGCGGCGTTTGTCAGAGAGATTTCGTCCAAGCATTGGGACGCGCGGCATAACGCCTGGGCATATACCTTGCGCGAGGGGCAGCGAACCCGTTACTCCGACGACGGCGAACCGCAGGGTACGGCAGGCTTACCTGTGATTGCGGCAATGCGTTTGCGCGGCGTGACGGACGCGGTGATTGTGGTAACGCGCTATTTTGGCGGCATATTGCTGGGCGCGTCCGGACTGACGCGTGCGTATGCCCACAGCGCGGGGTTGGGCATTGAGGAAGCGGGCGTGGTGACCGTGCGCCCCGTCGTCAGGCTTCGGCTGGCGCTGCCGTATTCACGCTACGCGCAGGTTGAGCGAACCATCGCGCAGCTTGGCGGCACTGTTGCTGACAGCGTATTCGCCGAAAACGTGACTGTGACATTTGACTTGCCCGCCGATTCGCGAATCGCGTTAGAGACTGCGCTGGCGGAATTCGCGTTCGGCAAAACGCAGGAGTGCCGCCTATTATGAGATAAGGAAGTTCAAAATGCCAAACAAAACAGGAAAGCTCGCAGCCCGTCTGTTGTTTTATGCCGGCGGAATGTTCCTTGTTGCGCTGGGAGTGCGCATGGCGGTGCGCGGCGGCTTGGGGATTTCCCCGGTCAGCTCGCCGTCACGGTCGATTTTCAATGTGATTGAAGCGCATGATTGGAGCCTTAGCCTGTTTGGT
>JAITOD010000058.1 GCA_031290105.1 Oscillospiraceae bacterium | reverse complement strand
ATTATGGAGCATTTCGAGGATATCCCGCACGCGTTTCGCGGCACGCCCGCGCTGTTTATCTACGCCGCGCTGTTCTCTCTGGCAATGGTTGGGCTTGCCGGAGAAACGCTTTTTGCATAGTAAGTCGAATGCATAAATGATACAAATTACAACATTTTACAGCAAGGTTTTTACTTTACGCAGTGGAAAACTCAGTTGAAAGTGTGGACAATTGCGCAAATCTGCTTGTCCAAAGGGGAAAAACGTAAGGCAAGATCACTTTACAGGCGCAAAAACTCCCGCAAAAATGAATATTGCGGATGAATATACGAATAAAGCCCGGAGAGCGTGCCCCGGGCTTTGTTATTGGTAAAAGCTGTATTATTCCGGTTCGCCGGGGAGTTGTGATACACCGTCAACGGGTTTCTGCAGCTTCAGGTCTTTCTTGATGTCCGATGTGGAAATTCCCGGAGTGCGCGGCAAAAAAGTCATCCTGCACAAGCCATTCAACGCGGCGGTAAAGTGCGCGTCGTCCTTCCAGTCGTCGCCCATAACGACGGTGTCGATCTCAAACAAGCGCACGTCCGAGGGCTTTTGCTCCCAGTTTTCCTCGGGAATCACCTTATCAACATAGCAGATTGCCTCAAGCATCCTCTTGCGGATTTCGTAGCTGTGGTAAGCTTTTTTGCCCTTGAGCGCGTTGAATTCGTCCGTGCTCAGCGCAACAATCAAGCAGTCGCCCTCAGCGCGCGCACGGCGCAAAAGCTCAATGTGCCCGTAGTGCAGCAGGTCAAACGTGCCATAAGTCAGTACTCTTTTCATATGGCAAGCTCCGCTGTGGCGACAATCTCCGTACCGAACACGTCTGGCAGGATTATGTCGCCCACTTTTTTGGGGTTATCCACAACTATCGTGCGTATTTTCGTCATAAGCTCCAACATTTTCCCTTTAGGTATTTCGCCGCGCGTCTTGACCGGCAAGCGCGGAAAAGCCGGGAAAACCGTGGCCACAGTGGTGGTTAGGCTGCGCATTGGCGCGGTAAGCTCCGCCTTGGCAAAGTCAACGCCCTTGGGGCACAGGTTTCCTGTGATTTGCAGGTTCTCGCCCTCGCCGCTCACTTCCAGACGGCACCCGTTTGGGCAGACTATGCAGATGATTTCCATAAATTACCTCCGCTTTAGCGCATTTCTATGCTATATTGTGCCCTATCGCCAAACGAAAGAGCTTTCACCGGCACGGCTTCCATCTCCGATGGAATAAGCCTACGGTACTTCTTACTGAACGCCGCTTTTTCGCCGCCAAGAGAGAGCGTAATGGTCTTTCCCTTTACATCTGCGCGGCTGCGGAAGAAGAGCGTAAGCGGCTCGGATGCAGCAGGATCAAGGTATTGCGGCAGGGCGTAAAGGAAATCGCCTTTACTGTATTCTAAACGCACTGCACTCTGCGAAAACGCCCGCGGAGTTCTGCAATACGCCGCCGCACCGTGCCCCGCAGTCTCCCCGCTCACACTGACCCAGTCCGCAAGATCGTTGACATGCAGCACGTTGCCGCAAGCAAAAACTCCCGCCGCTTGCGTCATGAGGCTCTGGTCAACAAGCGGACCCTTGGTTGCCGGGTCAATGGGGATTTTCAGCACGTTCGCCAGTTCAATCTCCGGCAGCAAACCCACCGATAATATGAGCGCGTCGCATTCGATTACCTCCCGCGTGCCGGGGATTGGGTTCATGCGCTCGTCAACCTTTTCCACGGCGACTGCCTCCACACGCTCCGTGCCGAAGACCTCCGTTACCGTGGTTGAAAGGTGGAGCGGTACGCCGAAATCGTTCAGGCACTGGCTGATGTTGCGCGAAAGTCCTGCGGGCATATCCTTGATTTCATACACCCCCGCAACGGACGCGCCCTCCAGCGTGAGTCTGCGCGCCATGATTAGCCCGATATCACCGCTGCCGAGAATCACGCAGCGTTTGGTGGGCATTGTCCCCTGAATGTTGACGAAATACTGCGCTGTCCCCGCCGAAAAAATCCCCGCAGGGCGCTGTCCGTGGATAAACACCTGGCGGCTTGTGCGCTCGCGGCAGCCGCAGGCAAGTATTATAGCTTTACAGCTGTAGGACTTCATGCCCGCCGCACTTTGTGTGCAGACTGTGTAGTTGCCGTCTGCATTGTGGCTAATATCCACAACAAAGCTCTCCAGTACGTACGGAATTTCCGTCGCGATGAAACGTTCAATCTCTCTCTGCGCGTATTCCGGACCGGTCAGCCGCTCTTTGAAGCGCAGCAGCCCAAAGCCATCGTGCACGCACTGCTTGAGGATTCCGCCAAGCTTGCGCTCACGCTCAATCAGCAGGACGGCCGCGCCGCTTTCATGTGCGCTGACTGCCGCCGCGAGACCCGCAGGTCCGCCGCCAAGCACCAATATATCGTAGCTTTTCTCTGCTGTAAAGGAATTTAACTTTACAGCACCGTCTGCTGATACACTCTGTGTAAAGTCGATTTGCTTGTCAGTCATCTGAACGCACCTCCTGCCCAAGATTTCCCACAAAAAGCTCGCTTCCTGCTCCCTTCTTGGTGATTGTTTCCACGCCTTCCTCCTGCAAAATCTCCGCAACAAGCGGTGAGCAGAAGCCGCCCTGACAGCGTCCCATGCCGGGGCGCACACGGCGTTTGACCGCGTCAAGACCGGTCGCCGGGAGCGGTGAGCGTGCCGCCGCACGAATCTCGCCCTTGCTGATTCCCTCGCAGCGGCAGACCACAACGCCGTATTCCGGGTTTTTGGTGATCAGTTCCTGCTTTTGGCTCAGCGAGAGTTTAGACATAACGGGCGACGCGTTGCGCACGGGGTTGAAGCGCTCATTGGGCAGTATTTTGCCGCCCAGTCTGCCCAGGGTAAGCTTGGCGATTTCCTCCGCGATTGCGGGTGCGCTTGCCAGTCCGGGGGACTGAATCCCCGCTGCGTGTACCAAATTTTGCACGCGCGCGCTGCCCTCAATGATGAATTCCTCTTCATAAGTTGGGGCACGAACTCCGGCAAAATACGCCACAACTTGCCCGCGGTTAAAGCCGTTTATGAGCGGCAGATGCTTGTCCATCACCATGTCCATGTGGTCCTTGTGAGTGGAAAAATCCTCCCGCAGTGGCTGCTCATAAGCGTCCGGACCGACGAGAACATTGCCGTCGATTGTGCGCATAATGCCGCCGCCTTTGCTGGCAGAAAATGCCGCCGCAAGCCCAATTAATCCCATGGAGCGCTGTGAGAGCGGCCCCGCGTCCTTATCCAAAATGCAGCATTCGCCCTTGCGCGGGTGGATTGAGAAGAAGCGGTCGCCCGCCATATCCGCAACGCTATCGCAGAAACAGCCCGCCGCGTTGACCACTGCGCGCGGGCGAACTGTGCCGCGGTTTGTGTGCACGGCGGTGATTGCTCCGTGTTCGGTGTCCATGCCGGTTACGACGGTGTTCAGCGAGATTTGCACGCCGTTTTCCACCGCGTTTTCCGCCAGCGCAACGGTGAGCTTATAGGGCGAGAGTATGCCGGAGCTCGGGAACTCGAACGCGCCGACTGCCTCTTTGGTAATATTTGGCTCTACAGCCTCGAGTTGCCGCCGGTTTAGGTGCTTACCCGGCACGCCCAGCGCTTTTTCACGATAGGCGAACAGGAAGCGAGCCGCCGCGCCAAACCGGTGTTCGCGGTAAAGAATCAGATTGCCCCAGCGCTCAAACGGCACTGACAAATCCTTGCAGATTTGGGTATACATGGCGTTGCCGCGCACGTTATATTCTCCGCGCAGCGTGCCGGGGTGGGACGCAATGCCAGGGTGAATCATGCCGTCGTTGCGGGAGGAGGCGTGCATGGCGACGTCGTCTTCTTTGTCAACAAGCAACACCTTCAGCTGCCAGCGCGAGAGTTCGCGGGCGATTGAGCAGCCGATTACCCCGCCGCCAATCACCAAAACGTCCGGCGTGAGACCATGCAAGGCAGAATCCTTTACAGCGGGGGTGCGCATTGGCGGAGCTGTAAAGTCTTTTAGCTTTACATCATTGATAACCGCACGGAAACCGCCCTTTGCGGCAAATTTTCCGCAGCGGACAATAGTTTCCCAGTCGTCCAGCGTGCCCTCAAGCCGAATCGAGTCCCCAAATTCGGAACACTCCACGCCGGGGTACTTGCGGGTAAGTATGTTTTGCAGTGAGCTGAGCTTTTTCGTAGCAATTCCTCCCAAAAAAGTTTTTCAAAGACTGCCGTTTGGGCATTTTAGCGCCAAAACACAAGCTTTGGAGTCAATCTGTGTCTTCCCGTGTTCAACAATAAACGCGGGTCGCCTTGACACATTGTAGCATTTTCGTTATACTTTTGCAAGGGGATAAAAAATTTACGCATAAAGAGGTATAAATGGGCGCACTGCTCAAGCTGATTGCCAAGGGCATCTTGTTTTTGCCGAAAATGTTGGCAAAGCTTATTTTCCTGTTGCTGCCAAGCGATGTCAAGAACCGAATCGTTAACCGCAAAAAATTCTCCCGAAAGAACGTTTCTGCGGAAGTCCACGTGGTGCGGCTGCGGCGGCGTTCAACGGTGTGGGCGATTATTTCAGGGCTTGCGCCGTGGATTTTATTTCTGGTTCTCTTTTTGTCGTCAAAAACCACCGATGAAGCGCCGAGCGGCGAGCCGGCAGCGGTTATGAGCAACACCGAAACAATGGTAATGCTGGGAATTGTCGCCGCTCCATTCCTCTTATTCGGCAACTCCTGCCGCAAGGCGATTGCGAACATCCTGAGGTATCGGGCCTATAACCGCTATGCCGCCGCCCTCTGGTGGGAATCGGAGTGCTCGCTGGAGGCGTTTGCTCAGCGCTTGAATACACAAAAGAAAGTGACTCATTTGGGCGCACCGTCATATGTTTCCGCCGGTCCGGAGGATATAAGCACCAAGCGCAACCTGCCGCCAACTCCGCTCAGCGGAAAAAAGCTTCGGCGCGCGGCAAAAAAAGCGCAGAAGACGCTGTTGTTTTTCCTGAAAAAGCGCCTGTTCACCGGGGCATATGTGAACCTTCAAACACACCATATCGGCAATCTGCGTTTGGAGGAGCAGCGCGCCAAGCAGGCGGCGCTTTTGGCGGACAAGCCGGTGTTTATCCGCGTAACGTGCGTTGATTGCGGGACAAGCGTCCTTATGGCGCAAGGCTCCCTGGAGGTTTGCGGCAATTGCGGTGCGCCTGTGCTGGAGCGGCTTTGCAATACGGCGTGTGACGTTCACGGGGACTGCTTGAGCGAACGCTGTGTGTTATGCAATTCCGGATGCTGCGCGGACGGCGCATTGTGATTGTGCGGCGGCAGCCCGCCGAAAAAACGAAATGTTATTCCCAATTTGCAATGGACGGCAGCTTGCCGCCCCTACTAAACGAAAGGGCTGCGCGATGGAAAACTTTGAGCTGCACGCACCATATAAACCCACGGGAGACCAGCCGGGCGCAATTGATGCGCTGGTGCGGTCAGTCGCCGCCGGGCACAAAGAGCAAACGCTCCTTGGTGTAACAGGCTCCGGCAAAACATTTACTATGGCAAACATTGTTGCGCAGCTTAACCGTCCTACGCTTGTGCTGGCTCACAACAAAACTCTTGCCGCGCAGCTGTGCTCCGAGTTCCGCGAGTTCTTCCCCAAAAACGCCGTGGAGTATTTTGTAAGCTATTACGACTACTACCAGCCCGAAGCATACCTCCCCACAACGGACACATACATTGAAAAGGACAGCGCAATCAACGAGGAAATCGAAAAGCTGCGCCACTCCGCAACAGCCGCGCTCAGTGAACGGCGCGATGTGCTGATTGTGGCGTCGGTCAGCTGTATTTATTCGCTCGGCGACCCAATCGATTACCGCGCCATGGTGATATCCCTGCGGCAGGGCATGACCAAAAGCCGCGAGGAGCTGATTGCCAAGCTGGTGGAGATTCAATACGACCGCAACGATATTTCCTTTGTACGCAATACCTTTCGTGTCCGCGGCGACGTTGTGGAAATTTTTCCCGTGTATTCCAGCGACACCGCCATCCGCGTGGAACTTTTCGGCGACGAGGTGGAGCGCATTAGCGAGATAAACCCACTGACAGGCAACGTGAAGAACGTCGTCAGCCATGCGGCAATTTATCCCGCCAGCCACTACGTTGTGGAGCCTGAGAAGCGCGAGGCTGCGCTGACGGAAATCGGCGCGGAGTGCGTTGACCGCACGGCGGAGTTCCGTATGCAGGGCAAGCTGCTGGAGGCGCAGCGCATTGAACAGCGCACACTTTACGACATTGAAATGCTGCGCGAAACCGGCTTTTGCAAGGGCGTTGAAAATTACTCGCGCGTCATGAGCGGGCGCGAACCCGGTTCGCCGCCGTTTACGCTGCTCAATTATTTTCCGGACGACTTCCTGCTGTTCATTGACGAGAGCCACGTGACGCTGCCTCAGGTCCGCGCAATGTACGCCGGCGACCGCGCACGCAAGGAGAACCTGATTGAGTTTGGCTTCCGTCTGCCATCCGCCTACGACAACCGCCCGCTGACATACGACGAATTCTACGCCCGCACACCGCAGAAAGTGTTTGTTTCCGCAACGCCCGGTGTGTTTGAGCGCGAAAACTCCGCCGTGATTGCGGAGCAGGTTATCCGTCCCACGGGCTTGCTGGACCCCGAAACCTCCGTTCGCCCGACTGAGGGGCAGATTGACGACTTGGTGTCCGAAATCAACATGCGCACGGAGCGTAACGAGCGAGTATTAATCACCACACTGACAAAAAAAATGGCAGAGGACTTGACTGAATACCTGGAGAATCTTGGTATTCGCGTGCGCTATCTGCATTTTGGAGTGGAAACAATTGAGCGCATGGAGATAGTCCGCGACCTGCGCTTGGGCGAGTTCGACGTGCTTGTGGGAATCAACCTGCTGCGGGAGGGACTGGATATTCCCGAGGTGAGTCTCGTGATTATTCTGGACGCAGATAAGGAGGGATTCCTGCGCTCCGAAACCAGCCTTATCCAAACAATGGGGCGCGCCGCCAGAAACTCCAACGGCCGGGTTATCCTCTATGCCGACAGCGTAACACCAAGCATGGAACGCGCCCTTGCGGAGACCGCCCGCCGCCGTGAAAAACAGACGGCATACAACACAGAGCACGGCATTACTCCGCAGACAATCAGCAAGGACGTGCGCAGTTTGCTGGAAATTTCGGTGCACAGCAAGGACGTGAAGACGAAGAGCGCGAAGGGAGTCAAACTCAGCCGAGCCGAGCGGGAGAGCCTGAT
Source organism: Oscillospiraceae bacterium (assembly GCA_031290105.1). Lineage (GTDB taxonomy): Bacteria > Bacillota > Clostridia > Oscillospirales > Acutalibacteraceae > WRKY01. Next base: position 10,739 of record JAITOD010000058.1, on the reverse strand, counting down.
TGCGCAATATACAAAGGAGATGAAAGCCGCCGCCAAGCTGCTTGAGTTTGAACACGCCGCATTCCTGCGGGACAAAATCGCCAAGCTTCAAGAGGACACAAAAGCAGAGGATGCCGCCCGCCATCTGCACGAGGACCTAACCTAGCAATTAACATTTATGGTGGCGGTAAGCCGCCGCCGGAGCTTACGGTTAATCCTGCCCGCGCCAGCCATAGATGTGACATGCACCGGCAATTTGTTCAAAACTATTGCTATTTTCGTTGAATTCCGTTATAATATTCGGCGGCACATCATTTTGTTTTGAAAGGATTTTTCAGCATGAGCAAATCTGCCGCCCCCGTCTCTGCCCTAAAAACCTATACTCCCAAAGAGCGCAACATGTACCTTGTGGGTATGTTTGGGCAGAACATCTTCTTCAACGTCATTGCGGGTTTCACAAACTACTACATGACGAACGTCCTCTACATCTCCGCCGCAACTGTGGGTATCATCCTTGTTGTGGCGCAGGTTTTTGACGCCTTCAACGACCCGGTTATGGGCACCATCATGGACCGCACGCGCACAAGAATCGGCAAGGCACGCCCGTTTTTGCTGATAGTGCCCATTATTGTGGCGTTTATGACAATCGCCTGCTTCAGTCTGCCCAGCGTCGGCGAAACAGCAGTCCCTGAATGGGGAGTGGCGCTGCTGGCAGCCGGGTTCTACATCTTCTGGGGGATTGCTTACACCGCCGGCGATATTCCGCTGTGGGGCTTGACCGCTCTGATGACAGAGGACAAAAAGCACCAGGAAATCATCCAGGCGGCGGCGCGTCTTGCGGCGGGCATCGGCGCGGCGATCCCGGTGCTGGCTTTCCAGCCGGTGTCCATATTGATCGGCAAAAAGCTCTGCTCTGCTTTTTATGAAGCGGATTACCCCGGCTTCACACAAACTTTCAACAACCTCGAAACTGCGCACGAGCCGGATATCGCCCTCAAAATCCACGAGATTTTCAACATCGATGCCAGCCAATATGTGCAGAACGCGATCGACTTCGAGAAAAAGGGATTTATCTACACTGCCATTGCGTTCACAATCCTTGCATATGTCACCTTCCAAATGGTGGGAATATTTGCCCGCGAAAAAATCACGCCGTCAGAAAAGAAAAACAGCGTTTGGGCAAATTTTGCAATGATGGCAAAAAATAAGCCATACCGCCAGATTCTGCTGTCGGGTATCCTCTCCTCACCGCGCAACATCACCATGATTGTCGCCCTGCCAATGGTGACGCTCTACTTTGCAACAAAAGACCCCAGCGCCGCCATGAAATACATGGTTATGCTTGGCGGACCGCTGTTTGGCGGGATGTTCATTGCAACCGCGCTTGTGCCCAAGCTCTCCGAGAAATGGGGCAAAAAGACGCTGTATAACGCCTCAAATCTGCTTGAAATTATCCCCAACCTCTCAATTTTCGTCCTCTTTATCTTACAGCCGGACAAAATGGACGCGCTCTATCTGATCATTCCGATGATGGGTATGTTCCTCCTCAAGGGCACTTGTTTGGGGCTGTTCAACGTTCTGCAAACCAACATGATTGCCGACGCCGTGGACTATGAGGACTACACAAACCACATTCGCCCGGATGGCGTGTTCTTCAGCGGACAGACATTCATGGTCAAGATAGGCACCGGTATTTCCAACATCATCTGGCTCAGCGGGCTGTGCACGTGGGTTGGCTATTCCGGCGACAACATCAAGGCCATCAATGATATGGTGGCCCGCAGCAACGATAAGCTGCCAAGCAAGATGGGCAGCGACTTTTTCGGCGTGCTGCGCCGCTTCTTCGAGAACCACTTCACCTTCCCGCAGACGGCAGAGAACACCATTCACACCGCTGTTTTGCGCGACCCGCGCGACCCGGTGCAAATCCTCAACACCGTCACGCTCACGGCTGACCAGCTGCACATGTTCTTCGCAATCATGTTCTTCGCAGTATCAATTGTGCCGGCAATCGGCAATATCCTGGCCGTGCTGCCCATGCGCAACTATGCTATGGACACCCCCGAGCGCAACCGCATTACAGCGGAGCTACAAGCCCGCCGCCGCGCTGAGGGCGAGTTGGTGGAGGACGCTGAATAAATACAAAATACACAGGGGCGCGAGCTGTTGTGCCCCTCATTTGGTAAAAACATGCAAGCAGAGAAAACAAACATAGTCCTGATCGGTATGCCCGCCGGCGGCAAAAGCACGGCTGGTGTGTTGTTGGCAAAGACTATCGGCAAGGATTTCTGCGACACCGACTTGCTGATTCAGCAGCGCACGGGCGCTTTGCTGTCCGATATTCTGCGCGAGCGCGGGATTGACGGCTTCCTGCAGGCGGAGGATGAGGCGCTGCTCAGCGTTGAGGTGCAAAACACGGTTATCGCTACGGGCGGCAGCGCCGTTTATTGCGAGCGCGGCATGGCGCATTTGCGCGAATCCGGCAGGGTGTTCTTTCTGGATATACCGCCGGAGGAAGCGGCGCGGCGCATTGCGGATATCACCGCGCGCGGAGTTGTTGCACGGCAGGGGCAGAGCATTGCGGAGCTTTACGCCGAGCGTTTGCCGCTCTATCAACGTTGGGCAGACGTGACAATTCCCGCCATGGGCTACACTGCGGAGGAGCTTGTGGCGGAGCTTGCGCGGCTCCGGAGGTCTTATTAGTGGAATGCGGCACAACAATATTGGCAATAGAGTCGTCCTGCGACGAAACTGCCGCCGCCGTGGTTGCGGACGGTCGGCGCGTGCTTTCAAACGTGGTTGCGTCACAGGTTGAGGAACACAAGCGCTTTGGCGGAGTGGTGCCGGAAATCGCGTCGCGAATGCACGCAGAGGCGATAGTCGGCGTGGTTTCGCAGGCGATGGAGCAGGCGGGGCTTGGCTACATGGAGCTTGACGCAGTTGCAGTCACCGCCGCGCCCGGGCTGATTGGCGCGTTGCTTGTGGGCGTGAATTTTGCGAAGGGCTTGTGCATGTCCACGGGGCTGCCGCTGGTGCCGGTGCATCATTTGCGATCGCACGTTGCGGCAAATTATTTGAGCTGCCCTGAGCTTGAGCCGCCGTTTTTGGCGCTGATTGCCTCCGGCGGACACAGCCACATTGTAAATGTCAACGCCTTTACAGACTACGAAATCGTTGCCCAAACCCGTGACGACGCGGCGGGCGAAGCCATGGACAAGGTCGCACGGGCACTGGGTTTGCCTTACCCCGGCGGCTTGCACATGGATATTGCGGCGGCGAACGGGCGGCGGGACGCGTACACTTTTCCGCGCCCAAAGCTTGGGGTCAACGCGCAATCAACAGGAGGAGCGCTGGGCTTCAGCTTCTCCGGGCTGAAAACAGCCGCGCTGAACCAAATCAACAGCGCAAAGCAAAAGGGCACTGCTGTGAATGTTGAGGATTTTTGCGCCTCATTCCGCGAGGCGGTCTGCGCATATTTGACTGAACACACCATTCGCGCGGCGACTGAGACCGGTCTGCGAACCGTAGTTTTGGCGGGCGGCGTGTGCGCAAACTCACGTCTGCGCGAGATGGCGGGCGCCCGATGCAACGCCGGCTCGCTGCGGCTCTACCTGCCCTCAAAGGCGCTCTGCGGGGATAACGCCGTAATGGTCGGCGCGCAGGGCTGCCACGAGTTCCGCGCGGGTCACACAGCGGGGCAGGACTTCAATGCACGGGCAACGTTCGATATAGCGGAAAATTTATGCTCATAAATACAATATATAGCGCAGTGACATATTTCGACACACAAAACAATACAAATGTTTGCATTTAACAAACATTTGTGCTATAATGTGCGCAATAGATGTGTTTTTGGCATTAAACTATATTAAAGAGGAGCAAAAAATCATGCTTGCAAATCCTGAATTTGAGCAACCCAAAGGCAAGACGCAGCAGCGCGTGCTGGCGTATTTGCAGGAGCGGCGGCATGGCGGCATACCTCCTACGGTGAGGGAAATTATGGCGGCGGTGGGACTTAAATCCACATCAAGCGTGCAGGCGTGCCTGAATTCGCTGGAGCGCGCGGGCTATATTCAGCGCGACAAAATGCGCAAACGCTCCCTGCGGCTCACTTCATCTGCGCCGGACGAGACGTTGCCGCAAATCCCGCTGCTGGGCACAGTCACGGCGGGGCTGCCAATCCTTGCGGTGGAGCAGATTGAGGGGCACGTGCCGTATGCCGGCAGCCGTCGGCGCACGGATACGCTCTTTGCGTTGCGCGTCCGTGGCGACAGCATGAAAAATGCCGCCATTTTAGACGGCGATATTGTGTTTGTTGAGCAGACTCCCGCCGCCGAAAACGGTGAGATTGTGGTTGCACTGCTTGGCGACGAGGCGACGGTTAAGCGCTTTTACCAAGAGAATGACGGCTTCCGTTTGCAGCCGGAAAACGATGACTACGCGCCGATTTATTGCAGCGAGCTTGCAATTTTGGGCAAGGTTATCGGGCTGACAAGAGAATATAAACATTAGATTTAAGCTTGCAGACGTCAGACGCAGGAACAATTAATCCGTTGTCCAACATCCAATATACGGTATCTGAAATCTAATACCTAAACACGCCGCCGCCGAAAAGCACAAAATATTTCACGCGCACAGTGGGCAAGTTGGGGTCAAATGAACCTGCGGTGCGGTTGTCAATCCCGCCAAACGGAGATGAGCCCTCAAAATGCACGTTCACGTTCTGCGGCAAACGCACAGTTGCGCCGCCAAAAATCGCCGTCACGTCTATTACCGCGCCATGGCAAATGCCCGCGCCGCTCAGGTCAACATCCACCCATCCAAACACCGCGCCAGTCCGGACGTTTTGCAGCGCGGGGCAGGTGTTACGGTATTCTCCGCCGCTGAACACGGCGTTGTAGTTAGGGTGCGGCAGACTGTCTGTGCGCGGGTTGTGCTGCGGGGAATCAATCCCGCTCACCGTCGGCGAAGCCGTGACCTGATTGCCGCGTAGTCCTCGGGCAATCAGCAAAATGCCCAGCGCCAGCCCAATCAACACAATCGGCATTGCATCCAACACGCGCTTATCAAGCCAATCCCAGCTCTGCTCACGGATGAAGAACCACAGCCCCAGCACCAGCAGAATCGTGTTCCAAACCTGAACTCGGCGGGCAAGCATATCCGCAAGCGCGGGCACAATAAGGAACAGCGTCCACCATGGGCTGAAGTTCAGCGGGATTATACCCAGACTATTCAGAAAAAACAGCACCGCTCCGGCAATCAAACACGCGCCGAACAGCACAAGAGTTAATTTTTTGCGCATAAGAATCCCTCCTTAAATCTTTTCAAGTATAACACGTTATTACAAAAAACGCAAACCGGAGGCAGATGAATGCAGACCGAAACACTTTGGCGCGGCGACACAATAGAGTTGCCCGCCGCGTTTGAACTGCCGCCGGGCGAGGCGTTTTCTGTGCACGTTGAAGCTCCTGACGGTCTTGCCGCGCGCCTGTTTTGGGTGAGGCCCGTAAAGGCGTATATTGGCAGGAACGGCGATTGGAACAACTCCGCGCTGAAGGAGTATGTGCCCGATATTCTTTGGGAGAGCTTGCCGGAGAGCGTCCCGGCGGATGGTCTGCTGCGCCTGTGGCTGAGGGTCGCTGCGCCAAAAAATGCCGTGCCCGGAGTCCACACGGTTTCTCTGCACATAGCTTGCACCGGGCAGACGCAAATCCGCAATTTTCAGCTGCGGGTTGTTGATTTAACGTTGCCGGAGGGCGGTTTTTCGCTGGAGCTGTGGCAGTATCCGTACACTGCGGCGCGCTATTACGGAGTTCCGGCGGAGGAGCTTTTCGGGCAGGAGCACTGCGGCTTGCTTCGCGGGCATTTGCGGCTTTATAATCAGGCGGGAGGGGATATCCTTACCTGCACCATTTGTGAAGATCCGTGGAATTCGCAGACCTTTGACCCGTACCCCTCCATGGTCAAGTGGACGCGTCGCGCGGACGGCAGCTTTGTCTTTGATTACACGCATTTCGACGCCTGGATAAATTTGGCTGAGGATTGCGGACTAACCGGCGCAATCAAGTGCTTTTCACTGCTGCCTTGGGGCAATCGTCTGCGCTTTTGGGATGAACAGAGCGGCAAGGAGCTTGTAATCGCGCCGAAGCCCGGCTCACGCGAATGGCGGCGGATTTTTGGCGCATTCCTCGCGGATTTCATTGCCCATTTGGACGCAAACGGCCGGTTTTCGCGCACATATATTGCATTGGACGAACGCCCCGCACCGGCCATGCGGCACGCTTTGCGCTTGGTATCCCGTTATGTTAACGCAGACGGCAACCCACTTAAAATCTCTTGCGCGGTCAACAGCTTACGCCGCGGACGGCGGCTTTTTGCGCGTTTTGACGATGTTTCCATGGAGCAAAAACAGGTGCCGCGCAAGGGCAGGAGCTTGCGAAAAATCATCACAAAACGCCGCGAGAACGGGCAACTCACCACGCTTTACAATTGCGTTGGCGATTACCCCGGCAGCTTTGCCCGTTCGCTCCCGGAGGAGAGCGCGTGGGCGGTTTGGTACGCGCTGGCGCAGGGCATGGACGGCTTTCTACGCTGGGCGCTTGACGCTTGGGTGGGCGACCCCCTCACGGACATCAGCTACAAATTTTGGGAGAGCGGCGACCCGTTTTTCATTTACCCGGCGGCTCACGCGGCGGACTCCCCGCTGTCCCTGCGGGACAGCCCGCCCGCAGAGCGGGCGGCGCCGCGAAGCGGCGTGGGGAGTCCGCCGCGCGAGTCGCCGCGATTTGCAATGCTCTCGCAGGGAGTGCGCGATGTCCGCAAAGCGCGGTATCTCCTGGAATATGGTAGTGCGGAAACACGTGATAAGCTGAAAGAGCTTTTGGAAAATATGCGCCGTCCCAATGGTAAAATCAATGCATATGGCGCGAAGGAGGGCACGGAGGAATCTGCCAAGCAGGTGCTTGCGGATTTGCGTAGCTTGCGTGACGCGCTGTGATTTTTGCAAAATAAGGGAGGGAAGCACGCGATGGGAACGGCAGCATATTGGCTCTGGCTGCAAAATGCCATGGGTGAGGGCGCACACGCGCAGGAAATGCTCGCCGCGTTTGGCACGGCGCGGGCGGTTTGGGAAGCAACGCCCACCGCGCGTGCGGTCAGTGCGGTGTTTACGCCAAGGCAGTTGAGTGCCATGCGTGGTGGTTCCCCCAAGGATTACGCCCCGCTAATCCGCCGCTGCGCCGCAAACGGCTGGGCAATCCTCACGCCCGAAAGCCGTGACTACCCGCCGCTTTTGCGTGCAATCATCAACCCGCCGCTCGCGCTTTTTTGTCACGGAGAAACCGAAATCCTGCACCATCCAATGCCGCTGGGCGTCGTCGGGACGCGCAACGCAAGCTATCGCAGCCGCAAAATTGCCAATAGGTTGTGCGTTTCGCTCACAGGTGCCGGAGTGTTGATCGTCAGCGGCGGCGCGCTGGGCGTTGACTCCGCATCACATGAGGGTGCGCTTGCGGCACAGGGCAAAACGGTCGCGGTACTTGGTGCCGGGCTTGACGTGCCGTACCTAAACGAGAACGCGCCGCTGCGTAAGCGAATATCTGAAAATGGCGTGCTGGTGAGCGAGTTTCCGCCGGGCACGACGGCAAAACCCCGCAATTTTCCAATCCGCAACCGCATAATCTCCGGCATGAGCCGCGGTGTGTTGGTCATTGAGGCAGGTGAGCGCAGCGGTTCGCTGATTACGGCGGGTTTTGCGCTGGAGCAGGGGCGCGATGTTTTTGCCGTGCCGGGCGACATTGCCGAAAGCACCAACAACGGTTCCAATAAACTCATCCGTGAGGGTGCAAAACCGGTGTTTTCGGCGTATGATGTGCTGGAGGACTACGCCCTGCGCTTTCCGGGCATGGTGGATTTGAGCCGGGCAGATACCGTGCTGGAACACGCGCCGGACTACATTCCGCCGCAGGAAACGCCGCGTAAAAGGCGCGTTCGGCAAAGCGCGGCTGCACGTGAGCCCGGAACTGCGCCAACGCCGTATGTCCCGTTTGCGGATACGCCGTCCGCGCCGAAAATCGCGCCCGCACCGGCTGTGTGCCCGGAGGGCTGCACTCCCAACGCGAGGACGGTGTTCGGCGTACTTACCTGCAAACCGCAGGGCGCGGACGAGCTTGCGCGGGCTTGCAAAATGCCCGTCGGCGAAGTTATGGCGGCATTAACCGAGCTGGAGCTTTTCGGTGCAGCCAAGCGCGCGGCGGGGAATCGCTTCCTTCTCTAAAGCTTACGACACTATTGATTTTTCAGGCATTTTGTGCTAAAATATGATTGCGGAGCGTGTCTATATGCCGCTGCGCTCTGTTTGGTGTATTCAACATTCCGCGCGAAAGGCTCGCCATGTTATCCAAAAATATAGGCATTGATTTGGGCACAACCTCCGTCCAGTTTTTTGTGCAGGGGCGGGGTGTTGTTGTTGACCAGCCATCTGTGGCGGCGTATAGCGCTGAAAGCGGAGAGCTTTTGGCGATTGGCAACGAGGCACTGGCAATGTATGGCAAAACGCCGCGCAAAATCCGAGTGGTCAAGCCAATGGGCGGCGGCGTTGTGGAAGATTTCGACGTAATCCGTCATATTCTGCGCATTCACCTGGATAATCTCTGCAAAAATATGCTCTTCAAGCCGAACATAGTGGTTTGTGTGCCATCAAGCGTCACACTGCTGGAGCAGCGCACAATACTGGATTTGGTGACGGCGGCGGGCGCGGCAAAGGTCTGCCTGATTGAGGAACCCCTTGCGGCGGCGCTTGGCGCGGGGCTTTCGTTTGACCGACCGGGCGGCTGCATGGTGGTGGATATCGGCGGCGGCACAACGGATATTGCTGTGCTGACGATGGGGCAGGTTTCGCTCTCACGCTCGGTGAAAACGGCGGGCAACGCGCTGGATGCGGCGATTATGCGCTGGTGCCGCCGAACAAAACGCTTTCTCATCGGGAGCAGCACCGCGGAGCGTGTCAAGAAGCTTGTCGGCTACGCGCTGCCGCTAAAACGCCCAATTCAGCTGCCGGTTGGCGGCAAAGACAGAGTAAGCGGTCAACCCAAAAATTTGGTGCTTTCCTCGGACGACGTCTACGAAGCAATGCGCGACCAGCTTGACAACATAAGCGAATCAATCCGTGAGGTGCTGTTGGCAACTCCGCCGGAGCTTGCGGGCGATATTGCCAAAACCGGCATACTGCTGACGGGCGGCGGCGCAATGCTGCGCGGTCTGGACGAAATGCTGCGCCACGACCTGAAAACTCCGGTGCGCCTTGCCAAAAATCCGCGCTATTGCGTTGCTATGGGCACGGGCAAGGCTCTGAAGAATATCGACGTGTTAATCCGCAACGGGTACCAATACCGCACACGCGAGCAATTGCTGGGCTACACGGAGGAATAGACAAAAGCGTTTGAAAATACAGCTATTTGCTCTCCGCTCAACCTTCCTTGACCCAGAACAGCATGAACAAATACACGCTCACAATCAGCAAGGTGAAGTTATACCCGCTGTGCACAAGCAGTGCCGCGCCAAGGCAAATCAGCGGGATGAGTACTATAATCGAGCTGCGCGAGCAGATTTGCCGAACTCTGTCCTCGCCAAGGCGCGTTGCGGAGAGGGTGTAATACAGCGCGTGACCGCCGTCGAGCGCCTCTATAGGCAGCAGATTGAACAGCGCAAGCCCAAGGTTCACCAGTGCCGCTTTTTGGAAGGCAGGTATCTCCGGACGGCAGAACAACGCCAGCACTCCCGCCAGCAGCAGGTTCACGGCGGGACCTGCCAGCGCCGCCGCGCACTCCTGCTTCAGCGAGAGCCGCACCGCGCCCGTGCGCTCAATGCGCATACCGAACGCGCCCACTGTTATCCGCCGCGGCTGTTCGCCGAATAACAGCAGACAAAGCAGATGCCCGCACTCATGTGCCAAACACGACGCCACACCAAGCGCCGCCGTGCCCCCCGTGTCCAAAATCAGCATGAGGGTTATTGCGGCGGCGAACAGAAAATGCAGTTCCACTTCGCATCGCTTCAGGCGTAGCTTCATTTTGCGCCCCATAAAAACAATTAATAATGAACATTAGGGTTGATTTAATAGTGCCGACGGGTCATAACACAACCCGTTCAGCCGCAGTTCAACGTGCAGATGAGGGCCGGTCGCCTGTCCTGTGCTGCCAACGAGCGCGATTTGCTGCCCCGCCGTTACCGTTTCGCCTTCACTGACGAGAATTTTTGATGCGTGGCAATAGAACGTCCGAAAGCTGCCGCCGTGGTTCAGCAGAACATAGCTGCCGCTGATTGCGTCCGCGCTGATTTTCTCAACAGTGCCCGCATATGCCGCAAGGATTTCAGCCCCCTCCGGCGCAGCGATGTCTATCCCGCCATGCCAGCCAAGCTCGCCCGTCACCGGGTTGACCCGCAGACCAAAGCCTGAGCTGATATTTCCCCGTGCCGGGCGCACAGCTTTTGCGCTGACCCAAAGCGGCGCAAAGGAGAGCCCTTCCGGCTTCGGCAGAGTTGCACCGCCAATCGGTGCGCTTGAGGGGTCAGCGGAGCTTGCGGCGGCGTTCGCGTTTTCTGTCGGTGATTCCTCGCCGGCGGAAGGATTTTCTGTGCCGCTCTCATTGTCTGCGGATATTTTCGGGAAATCCTCTGCGGCAAAGACGCTCCGTGCGGCATTGCCGATTTGCGCGAAAATCTCCGCCCATTCCATGTCAGGCGCCATTAGCTTTGCGTAT
>JAITOD010000047.1 GCA_031290105.1 Oscillospiraceae bacterium | reverse complement strand
CTGAATTTCGTTGTAACGTACCTTTTCGTGATTATCGTGATTTTAATGCTGGCGGGGTTTTACGCTGCCATCAAATATGTGCTGCCGCTGATTCTGCCGTTTGTGGTGGGCGGTCTGCTGGCAATGCTGCTGCAAAAACCGCTGAACTTCCTGAGCAAAAAAACTCCGCTGAAAAAGGGCTTTTGGGCGGCGGTAATCGTTCTGCTGCTCGTTGGCGTGGTTGGCTATCTGCTGTACCTTGTTGGCAGCCGGATTTATGAGCAATTGGAAGGGCTGACGAATTACGTAGTGGGTAAATTGCAGGATATCCCCGCTTTCCTTAAAGAAGTGGAGAAGACTGTGCAGGATTTATGCCAAGTCCTGCCGGATAAATTTGAGGAGGGCGCGCGCAATAGCGTGGAGGAATTCTTCAGTGATTTGATTAATAAATACTCCGGCGACAGCGCCGGCGTCGGATTCAGCTGGAAAGAATTCCTGCAAAACCCACCGGATATCGCTTGGATTAAAGCGCCGCTTCTTGGAGTATGGGACACGGCAAAGCGCGTTCCCTTCATGGTTGTTGGCGTGGTGCTGAGCGTTGTGGCAACTATTTTCACCGCCGCGGATTACGACAGATTAGTTGGCTTTGTTAAGCGGCAATTGCCGGAAGACAAAAGCAGAGGGCTTTCGATTGCCAAGCGCACAGTCGGCAGCACCATGGGCAAGCTGCTCAAAAGCTACCTGACGCTTATGTGCATCACGTTCATCGAAATGTCCGTAAGCCTGTATCTTGCCAAGCTTTTCCACATTTACGACGGCAGCTATGTGATTGCCATTGCGTTGGTTGTGGCGGTTGTGGATATTCTGCCCGTTTTGGGAACCGGCTCCGTGGTAATACCTTGGGCGATTGTTTCGTTTGCCACGGGCAAGGTTGGGCTTGGCGTGTGGCTTTTGGTGACTTACGCGTTCGTTACGGTCTTGCGGCAATTCTTGGAGCCAAAGCTTGTGGCGGATAACTTGGGTCTGCCGCCGGTGCTGACGCTCTGCGCAATGTATGTGGGGCTGCAGCTGCTCGGCTTTGCGGGAATGTTCCTGCTGCCGATTGCGCTCATGCTGGCCAAGGTGCTCAACGACCAAGGCGTGCTGCACCTATGGAAGCGAGGCGGGCGGAAGCCAAAGCCGCAAGTACGCAAAAAAGGTATTGAAAATGATGAAATTTAAGGAACTGACAAAAAAACAACGCCGCTTCCGGCTGACTGTCACAGCGGCTGCGGCTGTATTAGCCGGGGCTGTGCTGACCCTCACGCTGCTTCTGCGCAGCACGGTGCCGCTGACCGTTGGCGGGTTCGATATAGACGGCGGGCTTTACCGCTACTTTGTGGACACGGTTCGTGCCGCGCCTGCTGATTACGGGCTGGTGGCGGGCAGTCCGGAGTCGTCAATCCGTGAAGAGGCTAACAAGCTGGCGGCTGAATATGCCGCCGTTGAGTTACAGCTAAGCGCAAAAAACGTGCGTTTAACCGCAGCGGATAAGGCAAACGCGTCAACGGAAATGAACAAAATCTGGCACATTTTCGGCGTGTACTACAAGTCTATCGGCGTGGAGAAAACCACACTCGCCCGCGTTTATGAAAACCGTGCCAAGCGCGACGCGCTGTTTGCGCTGCTTTATGATACAGGCGGAGAGTCGGCGATTGCGGATAAAGACGTGTTGGCGGCTTTTGGGGTCAATTACGTGGTTTTCAGGTCGTTTTCAGCGTCGTTCACCGTAACTGACGCACAGGGTAAAATTACACCGATGACGGCGGCAGAGAAAAAGACAATACAGACAAAATTCCGCAATATGCTTACAGAGGCACAAAGCGGCAAGACTTTGGATAGCCTGTATTCCGCGTACTACAACACCGAAGACGACGGTTTGCCCATGCAGATTTTGGGTAAGACCGAGAAGGCGGGATACGGCGAAGATTTTTTCGGCAAGGTGCAAAAAATCAAGGCGGGCGGGATTGCCGTTGTGGAAAGCGGCACGGAAATTTACCTTGTTCAGCGTGACGATACTTCCCCAAAAGACGCCGAATATTTTTGGCGCTACCGTATGCTGTGCCTAAAGGTCCTCAAGGGCGCGGATTTTAACAAACGGCTGGCAAAGGATGCAGCGGCGTTAAGTGTTGATGGCAGTGAGAGCGTCCAGAAGCGCGCCGCCAAGGCAGTGCTCTAAGCAAATAAACAAAACCCGCAGCGAAACATCACTGCGGGTTTTTTGTTGTGCCAATATTGCGTCCGGGCTTATTTCTTTTCTTTTTTGGCAAGCTTTTCGGCGTCGCGCTCTGCCTTAAGGCGCTCAATTTCCTCACGGCGCTCTGCTTCCTCGCGGGCAATGCGCTCATCCTCAGCCTTTGCGGCGGCAATAGCCCGGGCTTTTGCCTCCTCGTATTTGCCGAAAATCTCGTCAAGGTATGTATAGTTATGCTGCTGCGTCAGGATTGTGTGCGCGTCCAAATAGGGCTTTGCGCATATCATATACCGTGCGCGCAGCTTTTCCATAGTTTTAATCTGAGTGTGCTTGGTTTTGCGCTGTTCCTTGGCGTCCTCCGGCAATTCGTAGAGGGCTTCCATGGCGGCGATGTCCGGCTCCTGCAAGCCGTCGGGGAAGTATTTGTGCACATTGCGGTATGCATCGTAGAGATCCCTTGCGCGGCGGATTAGCTTACCGCGCAGCTGCTTATTCTCCGGCGTATCCTTTGGCAGCTTGCGTGCCTGCGCGATAATTGACGCGTCAAATTTATAAAGACCGGCAAGCCCCCTATCGGCGGTTTGCTCTGCCAGCGAAACCATCTCCTGCATTTGCGCGGTATCAAACTTGTGGAGCTCATCTATAACAAAATGCGCCACGTCCACATCTTCATTGTATTCTTTGATGCGCCGGTAATCCTCCCGCGCGCCCTTGACCGCTGCCGCCTGCTGTTCTTTAGGCAGCCGCTTTGCGCGGGCAATAGCGTCCTTACTCAGCAGCTTTTTCTGCGCGCCGAAGGTTTCCTGGGCATAGCGGATAATCTCCACGCCCTCGGCAAGGCCGGCGTCGTCCAAGGTGTCGTTGCCGTAATCCTCAAACATTGCGCGGACCTTGAGCACCCGCGCCATGCCGCGCTGCTTTTGCTCAGTCATATCGTAGAAGAAGAACGGGATTAGGTTGGCGGTGGCTCCGATTACCGACGCTATCATCAGCGTGTGCAGTGTGGAGTTCAGCACCGACGGGTCATACAGCACGCCGTAGTTACTGCCGGAAAGTCCGCTTCTGGCATAAAGCGCGGGCAGGATAAAGCCTGTCGCCATGCCTATGACGCTATTCAGGAAGCCGACGGACGAGAACATACCGTCTATTCGCACGCCGGAGATAAACTGCTGCTGGTCGCGCACATCGGCATTGGTGGACGCGTAGAGTACGTCCTGCACGGTGCCCATGAACTTGTTGATAAAGAGAAGCGTCACCAATATTGGAATGTTTTGGTAAGAGAAGAGCATCAATCCAAGTAAAAATATATTTGCGATGTTGGTATATATAATCAGTGCGCGCTTGCCGAAGCTGCGCATTAAGAACGGCGCCAGCAGCATTGCCCACATTCCGGCGTTGCCGATAAGGATGTTGTTCAAAAAAGCGTAAAGCCCATTGCTGTCGGGCTTATAGGCATATGTGTGCATCCACATAAGTATTGAGGCGGCGGCGGCCTCCAGGAACCCGACCCAAGTTGCCAGCTGCAAAATCCAGAAGTTTTTGTTCTTTATGACCTCACGCACAGAATCGATAAAGCGCACCTGATTGAAGTGGCTGTTACCTTGGACTATGCGCTCCTTTGTTCCCCTATGTGAGAGCACGCCCAAGAAGAAGCCCACGATCAAAAACGGCGTGTATGCGCGCTGATATGTGGCAACGTCGTCCTGAGCGCCCACAACGCCGAGCACGGTCCAATAGATTGACGGGGCTATGCTCCACACAAAGCGGCTGATGGCGACGATATCTGAGCGCTCTTGCGAATCCGGAGACATGACCATTGCAAGTCCGTCGTAGCTGTCACGGTAAAACGGCATGATAATCTGCAGGAGCGAGAAGGTGATGAACACGCCCACGAATTTGGCGTTGTAGCTCATGTTGTCGTAAGGCAGCCAGAGCGTAATGCCGGAAAGTATGAGCGTTGGCAGACCCATAATGCGCAGCCACGGACGGTATTTTCCCTCCTTGCCGCGCGTGTTGTCGAATATCCACGAGCGCACCATGGCAAAAACAAACGCCAGCGCCATAATCATCACGTTGAGGATTTGCAAATCCATCGGCGCAATGCCCACCGCGTTGCCGAAGAACATGCTCCCCACGCCCAGATTCTGCGCGGTCACCAGCACAAGCAGAAACTGCACTCCGATTCCGCCGACGGAATACATGGTGATTTCTTTATAGTTAACGTACCTCCCCTTTGGCGGTGTTTTCCAATAAACACGCAGTTTGGTCAGACCCTCACGGGCAGAATCGAGCATTGACGACATAGTTTCCTCCAAAAAATGGGTTTGCAGGCAACAACCGCTGATTAAAATCAGCGCGCGCTTTTAATATATATTTACCTGCACGGTAAAACAAAACTTCGGAGCAGTGCGCCCACCGCCCCTATACCGACAAATATTTTACCGCAAAACAGGGGTCTATGTCAAGCCCTGCAGCGAAAAAAAGAAAAATAACCAAAATAAACCATCCATTCGCAAATGAAGGCAGTTTCAAAACGCCGTCTTGGCTGATTGCCCAACTTTATTTCAAAAAACAAAAGAACAGGGGCACTGCATGCAATGCCCCGTCAGCACTTTTAGCCTTAGCGGGTGCCTTATTCTTGCAGCGACTGCAACCGGGCGTACTCAATCACGGCGTTTTTGTCCTCGCACAAGCGGAACAGCAGCACCAGCTTCTTTTCCTCATCGCTGAGCAAAAGGTGCGGCACGTGTTCCATCGACGCGTTGGAGTCGCGCAGGTAGGCGCGCCCGATCCCCTCTTCGCCGGTGATGAGGTACTCCAGCGTGATCTTGTAGAGACCGCACAGGCGCAGAAGGATTTCTACGCCGGGAACACGTCCACCTTCGTAGTACGCATAGGTAGAGCGTTCAAGTCCCAAGCATTCCGCCACTTGCGCCTGAGTCAACCCGTGACTTCTGCGCAGATTCTTGATTGTTTCACTAACCATCTTCTTCTCTCCTAGAAGGAAAAAATGTTGAATATTTATTCTAATGTATTCTACTACATCCTGAGCAAAAAATCCATAGTATGCGCAAAATTTCCACATGATACCATAATTTCACTTCATTTCCGTGATTTAACATGGCATTAATAGCGCATAGAACCGTCAATGCCGTCCAGAACGGCAAGATATCGGGAACATTCGTTCTTTGCTTTTTCAAGGTCAAGTGTGCAGTAGTTGCCGCATTCGCGCTCGCTGCAGCCGTAAATCTGCCCCTCAAACGCGATTGTATCCCTAAGGGCTTGCTTCAGTACTCTGAGTACGCGCGCATTGTCAGCGCCGCGCACAAGGAGGTAGAAACCCGTCTGGCAGCCCATGGGGCCGAAGTAGATTGTCTGCTCCGCCAGTTCACCATTGCGCAGCAGCGTCGCCAGCATATGCTCCACCGAGTGCATAGCTGAGTCGTCCATGTAATCCCCTGCGTTGGGCTTGCGTGTGCGCAGGTCGTAGGTTGTTATGTCGCCGTCAACGCGTGAAACATACATGCCGGGTTCCAGCACGGTGTGGTCGACTGTGAAGCTTGCGATTGTTTCCATGTTTTAGTCCTCGTTCTGAATTCATGCAGCGGCGGAGGCTTATCCGCCCCTTGGTTGGCGGCTATATTACGCGTACGCGGCGCACGCCCGGTATACCCGCAATCGCGGCGGTATCAACGTGTTCCGAAACGTCAACAACCGTGTAGCCCACGCCTTTTTTCTCTGCGCTGAAGAGATTGGCTGCGTGCACCCCAACAGCCGTGGTGATTTGTGCAACCAACCCGTCAATCGCTTCGTGCACAACGCAAATGCGCGGGCAAGTTTTTGGCGGGAGCTTCGCATCCGGCAGATTGACGGAATTTGTGACTATCCCCTGCTCAAGATAGTCCTTCAGCTCGCGGCTTGCCATAACGGCGCAGTTCTCCTCGCTCTCTTCGGTGGAAGCTCCGAGGTGGGGCAGCGCCGTAACGCCGGGTGCGCTCAACTGCGCGTCCGTGGGGAAGTCAGTCACGTAAGCGGCAACCTTGCCCGTTTCAAGCGCGTCAAGGACATCCGCACTGTCAACCAGCTCGCCGCGGGCAAAGTTGATTATGCGAACAGCCTCCTTGCAGACGGCAAGGCTCTGCGCATTGATCAGCCCGCGTGTAGCGTCAGTCAGCGGCAGGTGCAGACTGATGTAGTCGCTGGTGGCAAAGAGCGAGTTCAGGTCGTCCGTCAAGGAAACAGCGGGGTCAAGCCTCAGCGCGCCCTGCACGGAGATATACGGGTCGTAGCCGGCAACGCGCATACCCAGAGCGGAGGCCGCATTGGCGGTCAGCGCACCGATTGCACCCAGCCCCACAACGCCGAGTGTCTTGCCGGCAATCTCGCCGCCGCCGAAATCCCCCTTGCCTTTTTCCACCAGCTTGCCGACGTTTGCTCCCTCGCCTTTGAGCCCAAGCGCCCACGCCGCACCCGCCGTTATTTTGCGCGCGGAAAGGAACAGCGCGCAAATCACCAACTCCTTGACGGCGTTGGCGTTAGCCCCGGGGGTGTTGAAGACGGCGATTCCCGCCTTGCTTGCGCGGTCAATGGGTATGTTGTTCACGCCGGCGCCGGCACGGGCCACTGCAAGCAGCTTTGTGCCGAAGGTATCGTCGTGTAGCGAGGCAGAGCGCACGATTATGGCATCGGGATTGTCGTGGGCGTCGGCAACGGTATATGCGTCGGGGGTCAGCGCGGCAAGCCCCGTTGCGCTGATTTTGTTGCGTGTTTGGATGGTAAACATATTTTCTCTCCTTAATTGCATTTTATTGTCCGCACGGCAGCACCTTGCGCGCCGCGGCATCAGCCGTTAGCCAGCTCGAACGCGCGCATGAACTCAACCAGCTTTTCCACGCCTTCATGCGGCATGGCGTTATAGATTGACGCGCGCATACCGCCCACGGAGCGGTGTCCCTTTAGGTTAACAAACCCTGCGGCGGCAGCTTCC